>MWEG01000107.1 GCA_002070945.1 Lentisphaerae bacterium ADurb.Bin082 | reverse complement strand
CTATGCCCAAATTCCCGGATGGCAAACCAGAAGAGGAGCGAATCTGAAAATTCAAAATTTGATTTCGCATCGCTGGTCGCCCAGCCGCAACTAAAAAACAACTGTTGCGTTGCGATATATTATACCATAATTTGGGGAAAACGACAAGAGGCTAACCCATTATTAATAAAATAACATCGGCTTAGGATCTCGTCCGAGTAGGAAAATAACGAGAGCAGCAGGCAGAAAATCGCAGACACAAGTGGACTTTAATGGACTTTATCAGTAGATAGACTGTGAACATGAGTGGACAGAAGCGACCAAGGGACGTGAATATCGGTCTGCTGCAGCGGGGCTGCGGAGTGAAAGATATGGGCTATTTCGCTTTCAGTTTCAAGACGATTATGTTTCACTCCTTCAGGGCTGCAACATACGGCAAGCGGAAGCTTGAACTACGTACGGCAGCCGTCGTCCACCATCTCCGCTGTTCGATGAACAGCCGTTGCCTTGTGGCTCGCAAAAACGCGGCCAGGCATTACGTTAGGACAGCGGTATATCCAACCGCTGCACAGCAGCGCCTTTTCAGACCATGCCACCTTATTTAACAGGGAGAACTGATTGTGAAAGACATTTTGACCGTCACCGGCACCGGCGATTCGCTTTTCACTGCGGAGTTTCCAGCCGAATACTCCAGCCTCATGCAACCGGTGGCTGCTCTCATCAAGAGCTGCGACGTGCGGATGACGAACTTGGAGACCAACCTCTCGGATTTCCAGCACTTCGCTTCCGCCTACAGCGGAGGCACCTGGATCAACACCCCGACTGCATGCTTCGAGTACCTGCTGCGATTCGGCTTCAACTATTTCGGAACCGCCAACAACCACGCGATGGACTACAGCTACGGCGGACTGCTCTCAACCATAGACACCTTGGACAAATACCAGGTCGCCCACTCGGGAACCGGCCGCTCCCTTGACGAAGCCGAAGCACCGGCCATACTGGAGGCCAATGGCTTAAAAGTCGCTATTTTTGCCGTGGATTGCTCCTTTAAGGACGCCTCGCGGGCTGGCCGTGCCACCCATCACATTCCTGCACGCCCAGGCGTCAACTATCTTAGGCACGAGAGGCTTTACAAAATCAGCCCCGAAGAAATGGCGCTCCTGAAACAACTGGCCCTGCAAACCAAGATCAACTTTACGCGCCAGATGAGCATTGACACCGGCTTCTTGACTCCAGACCCGGAGGGCATCTTTGTCATGGGCGAGCAAAAATACACCAGCGACCCCAACGCCAAAGAGACTGTCTGCAATCCTAAGGACAAGGAGCGGATTCTCGGCCTCATCCGTCAGGCCAAAGCTGCTTGCGAGTATGTCTTCCTGCTCGTCCACTGCCATGACAACGACGGCGTCAAGCACAGCAATCCAGCGGACTACTTGCGGGAATTCGCCTATGCCTGCATTGACGCTGGCGTGTCAGCTATCTTTGGCGGCGGCTGCCACGAGCTGCGGCCGCGGGAATTCTACCGTGACTGCCCAATCTACTATTCCCTGGGCGACTTCATCTACCAGGGCCTCACCGTGAAGCACCTGCCTGCCGACTTCATGGAAAAATACAACACCGACATCTTCGCCACAGCGCCAGAAGCGCTGCTCGCCCGCTCCCGGGGAAACAAAGTCGGACTGCATCTCCACAAGGAAAATTATCAGACTATCCTGCCTAAGCTCACATTCCGGAACGGAAAATTGGATGACTGCCAGGAAGTGCCGGTCTATCTGACCTTTGACCGCAAAGACGAAATGAATGGACTGCCGCAAATCGCCACCGGCACCGAAAAAGAGGAAATCGAACACATCTGGCAAAAACTCAACAGCTCATTCAAACTTTAGTAGACAGTGGACAATGGACGTTAGTGGACGCATCGTACGTAGTTCAAGCTTCAGCTTGCCGTATGTACCTCGCTTGCAGGAGCATGTAGTTCAAACTTTAGTTTGCAGTACGTAGTTCAGCTTCAGCTTGCCGTATATTACGCGCCTTTACATTTCTGCTGCCGAGCGACTGGTTTTCCATCACTTTTTGTATTCATCGTTTGGGCGCCGTCACGGGCACGATGACTATCTCGGTCTGCGTTTCGTTGCCGGAATAGAAGGTGCAGAAATGCATTCCGCCCCGGGCAAAGGCATTGACATTGCCGGCATGGTAGTCATCCGCGCTGCCGACAGCGACAATCTCAGGCGAAGGCCATGCGAGCGGATTGCCCCACACCGCTGACAGCGGAGCGACGCGGCGCTTCAGCACGCCTGCGCTGCGCTGATAATAATAATTGCTCAGCAGGCCGCTCTCTGCATCCCAAAGCAGACTCGGAGTTGATTCCCGCACATCCCCGATATTCGTCCGCATCTTTTTCCAGGATTCGCCGCCATCAGATGATTCCAGCTGGAACTGACAGCCCTGTTTGGCGGGATCGCTGGTCTTTTCGATGCGTGTAATCGCGAGGATTCGCCCATCGCCAAGGTAAACACCGGCCTGCTCGGTTGGCCAATCGCTTTTTGGCAGTCCGGCTTCGACGACTTTTTGCTTCCAGGTCAAGCCATTGTCTACGCTGGTGAGTGTTCCCCAGGAGTTTTCCGGCTCTTCGCGATAACGTCCAGCAAACCAGAAGCACATCAGTCCAACTCCGGGCACGCTGAAGACATCCGTGATCTGCATAGGCATCGGTTCTGGCTGCAGGGAGGCGATTTTTGAGAAGTTCACGCCGTCCGCCGAGCGATAGAGATTGTGGCGCCAGGCGTCTCCGACGCAGCGCACCCAAAGCAGCATGGCACCGTCCTCGTCAAGTCCCTTGCCGATAGCGCTTTCGCCCGCTTCTGGCGTATTCACAACCGTCGTCTCGGCTGTCCAGGACTGGCCATTGTCAAGGGACGTGCGCGCATAAACGCCCCGGCATCTTTCGGCGATACTGTGTTTTTCGCCGCGGCTATAGGCGCAGACAAGCTTATTGCTCCCCAGCCCTTGCACAAAAGGCCAGGAATTATATCCTGGCGCGTTTTGCACAACCAAGGGAGGCGCTAATTCCGGGATGCTGCTCATTATATTTCTCATTCCTAAGCCGACAATGGCGAAAAATCAAACTATGCTTTTCAAATAGGCTTCAGTGCGGCATTCGATAAATCTACTCCTTCATGGCGAATCTGTCCACCAAGTCCTTAGGGTGGACTAGCTGTCCATAGCCTATTTTTTGGGCAATGCGCGAAATCTTGTGATGAATACTTGTATGCCTTTATGTTGTCTTTTGGCCACAGCGGCATTTTTGTCTCACCCTTTCAGGACTCAAAATTATACATCGCCTCGCCCAGGGCGTCGCTCGCCCAGGGCGGGCTTCGCTTGCCCTGGGCTGGTATGTCGCGCCCCGTTGGGGCTTTTGCAGCTCTGCAGCTGCGGACATTGGTGGACGGTGGTGCGAAAACACGTGTCTTGCACAGGCTTCCACAGGCTTCCAGCCGGGACAGGTGCATCATGCTTAAAGTCACATTACTTTGCGCCGCAGGTGCTTAACTATGCTTAACCCCAGGCTTCAGCCTGGGGATAGACGTGTCCCAAAACTGGTGCCTTGTAAAGGCACTACAGAAGACTGGCGCATTACGACCAAATTACGCCCACGCAAGAATAAATTTTCATCCTGATTGTAAAACGTCAAATCCATGCCAACCTTACTTTTCCATACCGTAACTTCCGTATTTTGGAAGGGTTAGGCACCTCCTTAAAATTGAGGATTAAGGTGCAGTCCATTCGAGCAGCCCTTTGCGGCACCGCCATCTACGACCTGTACGCTGGCTGGAACATGATCGGCGTGCCCATGGAGCTGACGCCGCCGTCAAAAGCCTATCTGCTGGGAAAAAATCTCTTGTGCCTCGACGCCCTGAATGGATGCTACGAGCAAGTGACGAACATCGTCCCTGGCAAAGCCTACTGGATTTTCAGCGAGGTTGCCGACACGTTCGACCTTGACGGCATGATTATACAAGATGCCACCATGAACTTGGAGACTGGCTGGAATTTCGTCGGCCCAACAGTTGACACGACGCTATCGGTAGACGAATACGTCGTATGGGAATGGAAACCGGAAGGCTATCGACTTCCTGAAGTGGTCAACGGGCAATACCAGCTGCTGGCGACAAAGGGATATTGGATTCTGGCGCCTTGAAAAAGGCCTTTGACGATCCGTTCTATCCACAAAGAAGGCGCAGATTTTTTAGGCCATGCCTGAAAAGTCTGCGCCTTCTGCACTACTAGCAGCCAACTTCTTGTTTTTTGGGAAAAAAACGCTGTCAGTTCCAAGGCGTTTATGCGTCACCCCTCCGTGCCTTCTGCTGCTTCGCGGCTGTGGACGCGGTGTGGACATGGTGGACGTAGTGGACGGTGGCTGCGATATGTAGTTCAGCCGCCCCTAACGAATGATGAATGATGAATGATGAATGATGAATGGCAAATGCGCCTCAGCATTCACCCCCTCGCCCCTGCTAAAGTGCCTTGCCCAGGGCTGCCTGGCACTACGGATTGCCGGGACTCCGTGTAGCAGTGAGTGACTGATTACCACCCGTCCAAAAATAAACTTTTCTTCTGATTGTAAAACTTCAAATCCATGCTAACTTTACCCTATTACCTCGTAATTTCCGTGTTTTGGCTGGGTTAGGCACCTCACCCTAAGCACGGCTTTTTAGGCGCTGCATGCTGCCAAGTTCGAATTGCAAAAAATAATTTAGGCAAGTAGTTTTTATTCATATTAAAGAATGCAGTTTCCTTGAGTTAAAAAAGGAGAGATGCCAATGTCTGGAAAATTACGCCATTTTCTTCAGTTCCTGTTGGCGGGTGCGTTGCTGTACGGCATCGTTGTCCAGGCGCAGCAGCCATTTGCGTACGATTTGAAAGTAGGTTCGTCAGACGACACTACGTTGACATTTGGCCGCCTCGCCGACGCCGAGGCTACCGACGCTGTTGACAAACTGGATTCTCCTGCGCCGCCGTCGGGCTGTCCTTCCCGCCCTGAGGTCGGCGATTTGGCCATTCCCGTCGAAGGCGTCACGAACTACATGTATTTCCGCGGTAGCTTAGGCTATTTCAACCCTGACATCAGCAAGGCAGTCGGCGACGCCTACTGCCGCCTGTCAAAAGACAACAAGTCAGCGACGCCCCCTGCTTCCACCTGGGTGCTAGAGATCGCCGACACCGTGCAAGACACGGTTGACTTATCCTGGACGGCCATTGAGGTTGCTGCTGGCGTCGGCCCCGGCGCACCCCCTGGCGGGACATTCCGATTGGTCACCCCTGACGGCGAGGTCAAAGTCGCTGATCTGCGCACGAGCGCCAACGCCAGCCTGGCAAAAGGCACCTACTACATCCAATATTATGCGCAAGACGCTGAGCCTGCTCCGCCGACGCCGCTTCCTATTTACGACACTATCGCCAGAGCGGCCGGACAAAGCAAAGACGTTGTCCTTGATTTTGACCCGGCCGAATTCACCGCCGGAAATTTGCAAACCTATTACTACATGGGCGACGACCAGGTCTTCCCTATCGGCACTCGTGCTGTGGGCGCCGCGATCAACGGCAATGTCCTCACCTATACCTTGCCAAATGACATCAGCGAGTTTGACACGGTCGTCATCAACTATACCCTGACCCGCAATGGCGCCGGTGCAGACGCGCCCAGCGCCACCGGCACCGTCGAATTGAGATTCGATGACATTATTGAAATTGTTTTGACGGAAGTCGCGGTCGGCGGAGTCGCCGCCGATATCAGTGGCGACCCCATCACAGTGAAAGTCGATTATACCGATGACGAGACGGCTTACAAGCCTATCACCATGAAGTACGAAATCACCAGCATAGCCGATAAGCTAACCCTTGAGGCGAACCGCTATGCCTTCATCGGCCCGGACTGGAAGGGCGCCCAGGCCGACTATCCGTGGACCATCACCTTCACTGTCACCAACCCCGGCGAAGCCGAGGAGGACGTCGCTTACCAAATCAACTTCGCAGATAATAACGGCGTCATCACCCCGACCTGTACTGCGGATATCCTTTCCAAACTCGACCAAGTCCTGACCATCACCCTCCAACCTGCCCTGGCAGCTAAGAGCGGCACGGTTGACTTCGCCATCATCCCACTCGAAGAGGGACAGGAAACCGCTAACGTGTTCACCGCACCAGACGTCACCTTGCAGCTGAAGCAAGATGCAAACCTGGACCTGGACGGAGATGGAATCTTGGACTACCCCGATGTCCGCTTGTTCTTCAATTATGTCGGCAATGGCAGCATTGATGATGAAGCTATGGTTGCAGGCACCGTGTATGGACTCGACCGAGCAGCAGAACTACGCCAAAAAATTGCCGGCATGGTGAAGTCGCTGGATATTGACGGCGACGGCAACTTTGATTATGTGGACGTACGTTTGATTTTCAATTATGCCGGCGATGGAAGCATCGACAACGACGCCATGGTGACAGGAACTATTTACCCGGCCAACCGGGCCGAGGAGTTCCGGGCAAAAATAGCTGATATGATTGAACAGTAAGCGTCATATCCACACGCCAGAGCTATAAGCGCATAACATACTCAAGGATGTATATCAAATAGCAACCCAGCGGAGTGAAAAATGAAAAAATGGTTAGCCTTCATTGCATGTATGGCTGTCGCCTCCTTGAATGTCTGGGCGCAAGGAGAACCGACGGCATTCTCTTTGAACCCAGCAGTCAACCGAGCCCAAGCCGGAACAACATTCAGTGTCGACCTCCGATTAACTACTGCCCAGGCTCTGTTCAAAGCAACCGCACGGGTGGCGTCCAATAATCCTAAAGTCACCATCAAGGATGTCGTATTCCCTGCCTATCCAGACAATGTCGCGACGAAAAAGACGGTCATCAGCAATACTGAGCGCATCGTGGGCGCTGAAACAATGTTCACCAAGCTTTTTGACGCTGGGTTTGACGGCGTCATAGCCACGGTTGTTTTCGAGGTGGCCCATGATGCGAATGCCGATGAGACAGCTGCTTTGACCCTATCAGTGGATAGATACCAGACGGCCAATGTCGGCTGCTATGCCGTAGCGACTTCCCAGAAGCTCGCCTCCGCCTTGAACAACGCCGCCCTCACCGTCGTTCAATTCAACGCCCCGCCGCTGGCCGGGGCGGCGACTGAAGATGCCGCCGAGCCGACGGTCCTGACGCCGGTGTTCACCGGTGACGGCGCCAGCGCTGCGGGCGGCGTCATCAGCGGAGTCTTTTTCGATTATCCTGAAGGCGGGGACGAAGCCACGCACGGCGCGTTCGCCGTCTCCGCCGACAAAAAGTCGATTCTCTACACGGCGCCGACTAGGGTCGGAAACATCCGCCCGTTTGACGTTGTGGCCATCTATGCGGCCCGCAGCGGCGACCTGGTCGACCGAAACACGGTCACGGTCACGGTCGCGCCAGTCAATGATCCGCCGGAGGTGGCGTTCGTTCCCCCGGTAAACGTCAATGAAAATGACCCAATAGTGTTCACGATCACCGTTGTCGATGAGGAAAACGGCGATTTTGACTTTGTCGTCTATTGGCTGGATGGCAATGATTGGATAAAGGTTCCCGGAAATTGGGCCGGCCTGACTTTCACCAGCGCGGAAGCCCCTGGCTATGACGCAGTCATGCATCCGAACCTGGCCAAAGAAGTCATCCTCAAGGTCGAAGCCATTGACCGCTACGATAATCAGTCCACCGAATCAGCACCGACGCCAGCGACCATTCATGACGTTGACCAGCCGGTTGGCGCGCCGACGAATGTGGCGATCACGCCTGACCCGGCCTACACTACCAGCGAACTGAATGTGAACTTCACGGATGCCGTCGACCCTGACCCGGAAGATGCAGTCAACTACACCTATAAATGGACCAACGATAAGAATGCCACCACGCTTGACACCCGTACTGTCCCGCCAGGCATGGCGAAAAAAGGCGAGACTTGGACCGTCGTGGTCACGGCCAACAGCTTCAATGGCGACCGCAAGGACTCTGACCCTGCCCAAATCACCATCAGCAACAGCCTGCCAATAGTCGACGACGGCGAACTCTTCATCCTGAAGGGCGACAACTTGCCCAAATCCAAGGACATCGACCTGGCCGAGCTGGCAGGCGACCGGGATGGACAGGAAGACATCACGGGAATAGTGATTGTGACCCTGCCCGCCAAGGGAACGCTCGCGCTCAAGGATGGCACGGTCTATACCTATACAGTGGACGGTGACGACGAGTTCTTCGGGGAGAATGTAGACATCTTTGAATTCAGGGCCAAAGACGCGAGCGGCGGCGAGAGCATAGAGATTGCAAAGGTGACTGTCACCTATCGCGCCCTGCCGTTTTGTCGTCGTTCCGCCGGCGGCGCCTTCAATGAGCAGCCTATCGACCAGCAGAACTACACTGTACTCGCCATGCCCGGTGACATCATCCAGGGCACGGTCTGGGTAGAGGTCAACAATACGCTGCCAGCCGAAGAGGAAGTTACTCTTGTCGGCACCGTCACCTGGGGAAACAGAACCACGCAATACTGGGAGACCGAGGTCCTTCCCGTCGGCGAGAGCTTCCAGTCGGTCTCTTTGGGCTACCAGGTTCCCGATGCCCCTGGGGATTACTATATATTAATCGGCTATGCGAAGTCGGACGCCGTGCCCCAATTCATGTCTTCGACCCATGCTGGACGGGATGCGGTGTGGAATGACGGCAACGATCTCGGATTTGACTGGAACGAAGGACAATTTGAGCAGGCCCTGTCCAATGAAGGCCTGGTCGCGGCCAACATCTTGCAGTTGGACGGTCAGTTCAAAGAAGAGCAGGTGCCGGTGACAGCCATCCACATCCGCGTGACGAGCGAGGTGAAGGTGACGTTTGTTGTGGATCAGGGCGATGAGGCGCCAGTCCCAGAAAGCAAGACAGTCACCATAGGCGCCCCCTACGGAGACCTCCCATTCACCAGCCGAGAGGGCCACCGCTTCCTGGGCTGGTGGACCGCCCGCGAAGGCGGCAGCGAAGTGACGCCGGAAACCATCGTCACCGTCAAGGCAAACCACTCCCTCTATGCTCAATGGGCTATTGAGTCTTACACGCTGACGTTTGATTCGGCCGGCGGCTCAGACGTCGATCCAATCACCCAGGAGTACAACACCATAGTGACGCCTCCGGCTGATCCGACCCGGGAAGGCCACACGTTTGACGGTTGGGAACCGGCTGTCCCCAAAACCATGCCAGCCGCCGACATGACCTTGACCGCATTGTGGACCCCCATTCAGTATATCGTCACCTTTGAGCTGGGCAATTGCGGCTATCGCACCGGAGGAGGCGAGCTGGAACAGCTCGTCAATCATGGCGACAGCGCAACAGCGCCGATAGTCACCACTTACGATGGATGGGAATTCATCGGATGGGACAAGGACTTCACCAAAATAGTCGAACCGACGGAAATCCAAGCCCAGTATCAGCCCAAGAAGTATGCCGTCACCTTTAACCTTGGCGAACACGGCAATCGCACCGGAGGAGGCGAACTCGAGCAGCTCGTCGAGCATGGCGCCAGCGCCATAGAGCCGATAGTCGCCGCGGCCGAAGGATGGGACTTCACCGGATGGGACAAAGACTTCACCAAAATCGTCGAACCGACGGAAATCAACGCCCAGTATCAGCTCAAGCAGTATATCGTCACCTTTGAGCTGGGCAATTGCGGCTATCGCACCGGAGGTGGAGAGCTGGAGCAGCTCGTCAATCATGGCGACAGCGCAACAGCGCCGATAGTCACCACTATGGATGGATGGGACTTCATCGGATGGGACAGGGACTTCACCAAAATCGTCGAACCGACGGCTATCCAAGCCCAGTATCAGCCCAAGAAGTATGCCGTCACCTTTAACCTTGGCGAACACGGCAATCGCACCGGAGGAGGCGAACTCGAGCAGCTCGTCGAGCATGGCGCCAGCGCCATAGAGCCGATAGTCGCCGCGGCCGAAGGATGGGACTTCACCGGATGGGACAAAGACTTCACCAAAATCGTCGAACCGACGGAAATCAACGCCCAGTATCAGCTCAAGCAGTATATCGTCACCTTTGAGCTGGGCAATTGCGGCTATCGCACCGGAGGTGGAGAGCTGGAGCAGCTCGTCAATCATGGCGACAGCGCAACAGCGCCGATAGTCACCACTATGGATGGATGGGACTTCATCGGATGGGACAAGGACTTCACCAAAATCGTCGAGCCGACGGCTATCCAAGCCAAGTATCAGCCCAAGAAGTATGCCGTCACCTTTAATCTTGGCGAACACGGCAATCGCACCGGAGGAGGCGAGCTCGAGCAACTCGTCGAGCATGGCGCCAGCGCCATAGAGCCGATAGTCGCCGCAACCGAAGGGTGGGACTTCACCGGATGGGACAAAGACTTCACCAAAATCGTCGAACCGATGGAAATCAACGCCCAGTATCAGCTCAAAAAGCAGCATGCCGTCACCTTTAATCTTGGCGAACACGGCAATCACGCCGGAGGCGGCGAGCTGGAGCAGCTCGTCAATCATGGCGAAAGCGCCATAGCGCCGGAAGTGACCGCAGCAGATGGATGGGAATTCATCGGATGGGACAAGGACTTCACCAAGATAGTCGAACCGATGACTGTCAGCGCCTTGTACCAGCCCAGGCCGCTGGAAAATGATTTCACCTTCTCGTTCTCTCTGCAGGCATCCTGGACCAGTGGCGTCAACTACACCCTCTGGATGCTGGGCAGCCCGAACGCCAAAGACGACTATGACGCCAGCGACAAGCCCCTGGCGGACCTGGAGTTGCCGCCGTTGCCAGCACCATCCGGAGAAGAAGCTTTCTTCCAATTGCCTGACAGTGATGTCAAACTGCTGTGGGACGCCCATTTCCTGGATGATACGGTCGACGTCTTAGTTTGGACTCTCCTAGTGGATATCCCTGAAGAAAAGACGGCTGAACTGACCTGGGACAACTCGAAAATCCCCGAAGGCTGGCGTTTGACCATCGCTGGCGACAACGCCAAAATCCACGTTGACATGGAGGTTGAATCGTCCCTTGTCATCGAGCAAAGCGGCCTGTCCACATTCGTCGTCACCGCCATCAGGGCTGACCTTTACGCCACCGCCGCCTACGACCTGAACATCGGCTGGAACATAATCAGCCTGCCATTAGAGATGACGCAGCCGTCAAAAGCCTATCTGCGAGGGAAAAAACTATGGAGCGTCGACACCGAGAGGGGCAGCTACCAGCAAGTGGCCAACGTCATTCCTGGCAAAGCCTACTGGTTTTTCAGCCATGCTAACCAAGAGATCACCCTTGACGGACTGAAAATACAAGACCCTGGCTTTAACTTGAAGCGAGACTGGAATTTCGTCGCCCCAGCAGTTGACATGGAAATATCGGTTGACGACATCGTCGCATGGAGATGGGAGCAGAAAAACTATCTGCCTCCAGAAGTGATCGACGGGAAATACCAGCTGCTAGCGAAAAAGGGATATTGGATTTTCAACCTCATTAAATAAGACCTTCAACGATTTGTTTAATCAGTGGATAGCGCAGATTTTCCAAGGCTTGCCCTGGAAAGCCTGCGCTATCTTCGTAATCTGCTGATGGCTCTTTACAGTTGGCGCTGAAATATGCTGCCAAAGATGGCCTTCTCAATCGCTGACCCATTACCTCAAAGCACGCAAATTTCGGGCGAGCCTGTGTCATATTCCAGTTGAGCCATTATATTTTTTCTTTTTCAACAAGGTCTTCTGGGCGCATCGGGCACCCAAGGAGACAGCCGCTGGGGCAGAGACAGGACGCGCCGAGTGACAACTGATTTGCACATCACGCCGCAAGGGACGCTGCGAGACGCCGATGGCACCTTCTTGGCCGGCAATGGCCCAGGCTTGCTCGCGCTGACGCAAAAACCAGTCGCTGCCGACGCTGCCGCTAAACTGTTTTTCCAGAAGCTGTTCTGCAAGTACATCCAGAAGCTCTCCAGCCACGGCGATCCAGACGGGAAAGACCTGGCTGCGTTGTTCGCCAGCGAACGGCCAGCAACGGAAGACCTGGAGGCCGCTACGCTGGCCGCCCCGCCAATGTTAGGCGGTGAATACCTTGGCACGAATCTGCTGGAACGCCTCTATACGGATTTTGAGACGGCCCTGCAACATCAATTCACGGGCTATGACGGCTCTTTCACCGACTTCATCCGCAGCTTGGCGCCAGCTTGGCGCGATGTCGGCAAAGTCAGTTTTCACTTGGCGGAAAACAAGGGCGACACCATCGGGACATACCCCTTTGCCTTCCTGGCCAGCTTTATCCACCGCGCCGAAGGCGGCCAAACCAGGCACCTGCCGCTGGCAACCGCACTCAAAGCATACGCCAATGACCCAGGCGCCTTGTCCGCAGTGCTCGCGCCAATCCAACGCGCCGCAGAAAAAAGCGCGGTAATCCGCGAACTGCTGGACAATCGCCGCATTTTCCACCCCGTCGCCTGGACCAGCCGCGAAGCATATCGATTTTTGCAGGACGTGCCGCTGTTCGAGGACGCCAATATCGTAGTCCGAATCGTCAACCTGTGGAAGCAGGCACCGCCCAAAACAAAAGTGTCGGTCAACCTTGACGTCGCTTCCGGCGGACTCTTGGGTGCCAAGGCGCTGCTCGACTTCTCGGTCAGCGTGACTTTAGATGGCGAGACGCTGACCGAGGCAGACATCCAGGAGCTGCTGCAATCCAGCGGCGGCCTAGTGCGCATCAGAGGCCAATGGGTCGTGGCCGAGCCGGAAAAAATCACCGCGCTGCTGGAGGAATGGAAGCACGCCGAAGCATGGGCCCAGCAATCAGGTCTGTCCCTGGCCGAAGGACTGCGCCTTTTAGCCGGCATCAGCCCGAACACGCTCACACTGCCTGATTCCAGCGAGGATGACCTCTGCCAGGTGCGCGCAGTCGGCGAACTGCGGGACATGCTTGCCGGACTGAGCCGCCCCAGCGCCATCCCACTGCCGGAATGGCCCGGCGGACTAGGCGCCATCCTGCGCCCCTACCAGCAGGACGGCGTCAAATTCCTCTGGCAGACAGCGACGCTCGGCCTGGGAGCATGCCTGGCAGACGACATGGGCCTGGGCAAGACGCTGCAAGTCCTGACCCTGCTCATGCTCTGGAAGCAAGCCGGACGGCCCCAGCAGCTGCCAGCGCTCCTGGTCGCCCCTGCCACGCTGCTGGACAACTGGCGCCAGGAAAGCGCCAAGTTCACGCCGACCCTGCGCCTGGTGACGCTGCATCCATCCGCAATGACGCACGAGGAAGCAACGGCCTTTGCCGACGACGCCGAGAGCTTCCTGGCCGACTACGACCTCGCGCTGACCACATACGGCATGCTGCCGCGCCTGCCGCAGCTGGCAAACCTGGCCTTTCCCGCCGTCATCGCAGATGAAGCGCAGGCGATCAAAAATCCGACCACCAAGCAAAGCCGAGCCGTGCGCAACGTGCGCGGACGCTTCCGACTGGCCATGACCGGCACCCCGATTGAAAACCGCCTGACTGACCTGTGGAGCATCTTCGACTTCGTCAACCCTGGCCTGCTCGGAAACTTGAAGGCATTCCTTGATTTCATCAAAGTCCTTGACGACAACTACACGCCGTTGCGCAAACTCACCCAGCCGTTCATCCTGCGACGCCTCAAGACCGACAAGAACATCATTTCCGACCTGCCAGACAAGACCGAGCTGAAGGTCTATTGCAGCCTCAGCAAACCGCAGGCAGCACTCTACGCCAAGACCGTCGAGGCCATGCAGAAGGCCCTGCACGAGACCGAGAACGGTCTCCAGCGCCGCGGCATTGTCCTCGGCTTTCTGACGCGGTTCAAGCAGATTTGCAATCATCCGGCCCAATACTTAGGCAACGGCGACTACACCGCCGACCATGCCGGGAAGTTCCTGCGCCTGGCTGAGCTGGTCGAATCGATCGCCTCGCGGCAAGAGCGCCTGCTGGTCTTCACGCAATTCCGGGAGATGACCGAGCCGCTGCACGATTATCTCAGCCAGTGCTTTGGCTGCCCTGGGCTGATTCTGCACGGCGGCACGACGGTCAAGGCTCGGTCGTCGCTGGTGCAGTCGTTCCAGGCGGAGGACGGGCCGCCCTTCTTCGTCCTCTCCCTCAAGGCCGCCGGCACCGGGCTGAATCTGACTGCCGCCAACCATGTCATCCATTTTGACCGCTGGTGGAACCCGGCCGTCGAAAACCAGGCCAGCGACCGCGCCTTCCGCATCGGCCAAAAACGTAATGTCCTAGTGCACAAATTCATCTGCAAAGGGACGCTGGAAGAGAAAATCGACCAGCTGATCATGTCAAAACAAGATTTGGCAGACGAGCTGCTGGCCGGCGGTTCTGACAAGATTTTGACGGAGATGAGCAACGACGAATTGTTGGATTTAGTTCAGCTTGACCTCAACGCCATAGGAGAACTGCAATGAGCTTTTACCGCGACTCGTTCTATCCACCGTACGTATCTGTTGCGGAGCAAAAGCGGCGCAACGCAGCAACAGCCAAGAAGCTCAGCGCCAGGGGTCAGGCGCTCAAGCCGGTTTGCGTCACCGGCAGGACGATCGCCACGACCTTCTGGGGCAAAGCCTGGTGCGACAACGTGGAATCATACCAGGACTACGAAAATCGCCTGCCCCGCGGTCGCTCATATATCCGCAACGGCGCGGTCATTGACCTCCAGATCACGGTCGGGAAAGTCACTGCCCTGGTAGTCGGCAGCGCCAGCCAGCCCTATCACATCACCATCGCCATCGCGCCGATGGACAAAACGCGCTGGGAGGCACTGAAGAAGAAATGCGTCGGCAGGATTGATTCGCTGCTGGCTCTCGTGCAGGGCAAATTGCCACCGGAAATCCTGAAGGAATTCTGCAGCCAGTCGCAAGGGCTTTTCCCAGCGCCACGCGACATCACCATGAAATGCAGCTGCCCAGACAGCGCCGGACTATGCAAGCACCTGGCCGCAGTCTTGTATGGCATTGGCGCGCGGCTTGACGAAGACCCTAAGCTCTTCTTCACCTTGCGCGGACTAGACGAACACGAACTGGTGGGCGGCGAAGTCGTCGCATCGCTGACTGAGGGCGCCACCTCCGAAATCGCTGCGGACGACCTTGCCGACGTGTTTGGCGTGGAATTCGACACGCTAGAAGACGCGCAGCCAGCCGGCGCAACGAAGAAGACGGCGGCGGCGCAGACGGCGACGACATCGTCTTCCGGCGAACCAGTCAAAAAAGCGCCTTCACGTCCCCTCTCGCCCCCGACGGCGCCCCCGGCCGCCTCGTCGCCCGCATGGACTCCTGCTGCCATCCGCGAATTGCGCCATCGTTTACAGATGACCCAGACGCGGCTTGCCGAGCATCTTGGCACCAGCACCTCCACGATCAGTCTCCTGGAAAACGGCAAGACCAAGCTCACCGCCGCCATAATGAAACACTTGGACGCCTTGGCCGGAAAACCGGCAGCTCCTGTCGCGGACGCTAAATCGAAGACGGCGACGGCGTCCGCCTCATCGCCCGCATGGACTCCTGCTGCCATCCGCGAACTGCGCCATCGTTTACGGATAACCCAGAGGCAGCTTGCCGATTATCTTGAAATTAGCACCACCACCGTCAGCTTCCTGGAGAACGGCAAGGCCAAGATCACCTCACCCCTGACAATACTATTGAATGGCCTCGCTGAAACACCTGCGGCTGCCAACCCGAAGACGGCGGCGGACTCGAGTATAAACAGACAAGCAGCCACCCGCTCGCAAGACCTTGACGCCGACGCGCCCAGTCCCCGCGCCAAACGAGGCAAACCAGCCAAAAACTGGACGCCGTCCGCCATTGCCCGGCTTAGGAAGCGGCTCGGACTCAGCTTGGCCGACTTTGCCAAGCAGGCCGGAGTCAGCATCACGACGATTCGCAACTGGGAGAGTGGCAAGAACCAACCCACGCCAGCGGCGAAATCCAGGCTCTCGGCTCTTGAGCCATGACGGCGAATAGCTGCAGATCGTCTTGACCGATGACCGGGCAGCAAAGCTATTTTCGCCCAGCTGACTTTTTTTGTCAGCCTGTTGGATTATCTTTTACGCTAAGACAGAATCCTTTGGCTGCAACATAATCCGACTATCTCAAAGTGGCGGGCAGATTGCTGCATCATCCCCTCCTACACCCGCAAGTCAACGCACAACCACCCAGGAAACACCATCATGAAAACAGAAGAACAATATCTTGATGTACTGCAAAACCTCGAACTCGTAGTCTGTAAGTTCTATGAAAACGACCCAGACCTCACCGACTATTCTGTCCAAAGAGCCTACGAAGCCTTGATTGACTTCTACAAAGCAAACATCATAGGACGAGAACCCAGGCCAACAAGCCTAAGCCCAAAAGAAGAAGAATTAATGGCATCGCTCAAAGAAGTTTGCGAATGGCGATGCGGACGCGGCCCAGCGCCGTTTAGTAATTACGAAGATGATGATGACTGGGACGACGATGATGACTGGGACGACGATGAAGATGAAGATGAAGATGAAGACTGGGACGGTGAAATAGACGAAAAAACACGCAAGACAATTGAGAAATTTAAAAATAGTGAGGAGGTTGGCGAAATAGCGGCATTGCTCCGTGAAGGCATTAAACGGCAATACAAACGCGCTTATCGCAGAAAACTCCAAGAAGGCGAAAATTGGACCGAGGAAGACGAAAAAAACCTGAAAACGCTGGAAATGGTAATAGGAGGCGAACTGTGTGAAGACGAACTGAACAACGAGGACGACCTGAAAGACAAGGAAGACAAAGACATCAAAGAAGCATTGGAAGAATCGACCAAAAAACTCAAGGAACGGCACCCTGAACTCTTCACCAAATCAAATGACCAAGACGACGAAGAAGAAGATTGGGACGAAGACGAAGAAGATTGGGACGAAGACGAAGACGATTGGGACGAAGACGAAGAAGAAGACGAAGACGAAGACGAAGAATCTGAGAAGGCCGAAACAGACCAAGAGACAATGAAGATAGTGGAGATGCTAAGGGGAGATATCGAAGAAATCTGCGAACGGCAACGCAAACTCAATTCCGCATCAAATGAGGAGGACGACGAAGACGAAGACGAAGATTGGGACGAAGACGACGAAGAAGACGACGAAGAAGACGAAGACGACGAAGATTGGGACGAGGACGAGGACGAAGATTGGGACGAGGACGAGGATAATTTCATTCCCATCACCACTGAAGAGATCCTTATCTGCTTGAAGCGTTTACTGAAGTCGACGCAGACTTGGACGCGGCGCGCTGGCCGACAAGGTTACTTGCAATACATTGAGCAGTTCTTTTCCTAAAAACTGTACATTTCCTATCACAAGATTCCGCACATTACCAATTTATTCCACCTCCCCCAGGGTTTCGCTTCGCTCACCCTGGGCTTTTCTGTTTCAGTCCTACGGGTCTTCGCCGCAGTGCTGCTGTTTTCCCCGTACAACGCACCCCAAAAAATCTGCGTCATCTGCGGATAAAACAACAGTTCCTCGCCCCTCGCCCCTAAAGAACGCCCCTTGCGCCATCATGCAACCGAGCAGCTCTGAACCACATCCTCCGGCCTTGCCCCCCGCTGCGCGTGTCCTCATCCTCAGCAATGCCCCGAGTGCCAGCACGCCGGCTTTGGAACTCATCTCTGAAAGCGCCGTTGCTGATGAGGTCAGCGCCGTCGCCCAGGCACTGCGTGAACTGGGCTGGCAACCGCAGAAGGCAGCCGTCACTACTGCGGCCGAGATTTTCCGCCAACTGGATCAAGTTCAGCCTGACCTGGTCTTCAATCTGTGCGAAGGTCTCAACGGCGATTCCGCTGGCGAAAGCAATGTGGCCGCCATCCTTGACAGCATGGGCGTACACTACACCGGCAACCATCCCCTTGTTCTCGGCTTGGCCAGAAACAAAAACCTCACCAAGAAAATCCTGGTCGCCTCAGGCATTCCGACGCCTGACTGGGTCTACTATGAATCCGTGCCGTCAGCGGCGCCGGCGGCGCTCGGCTATCCGCTCATCGTCAAACCAGCCTGCGAGGACGCCAGCCTCGGCATCCTTGACGACGCAGTGGTCAGGGACTTCCCCGGCCTGCGCAAAAACTGCCGGCGCCTGCTTGAGCAATACCCGCGCGACGGCGTCCTCGTGGAAAAATTCATTGCAGGCCGCGAAATCAGCGTCGCGCTGCTGCCGGCCAGCCGTAGCGTCCGCGCCCTGCCGCCGTCGGAAATCGACTTCTCCGGGTTTCAGCCTGGCGCGGACCAGATTGTGTCCTACAAGGCCAAATGGGTGACTGACGACGAATTGTACCGCACGACGCCATCGCGCTGCCCGGCCGCCATCACCCCCGAACTGCAAGAACGCCTGCAAGACATGGCGGTCAGCGTACACCAGGCTTTGGGCGCGGACTCCTACGGCCGGGTCGATTTCCGAGTCGATTGCAACGACCACCCCTTCGTGCTGGAATACAACCCCAATCCCGACATTTCTCCTGGTGCCGGCTACAGCAACGCCCTGGCAGCAGCTGGGCTGTCCTATCCGGACTTTGTCCAAATCGTCATCCAAGCCGCCTTGGCGCGGCGAAAGAACGCTGGCTCATGTTAAATCTCGAACTCCGCCCCTTGCAGGAAAATGACGCACCCGCCATTGACCGGATTCTGCGCCAGACTGGAATGTTCACGGCAGCTGAAATCGACGTCGCCAATGAGCTGATTGACATCTTTCTGCACAAGCCCGACCAGAAGGACTACGTGATCGTGGCAGCGGTCGAGCCAGGCGCGTCGACCGAGCCGGTTGGCTACGTCTGCTTCGGGCCGACTCCTGCCACTGAGGCGACCTTTGACCTGTACTGGATCGCGGTCGCCCCAGCTCGCCAAGGCCAAGGCATTGGGCAGACCCTGCTGAACCATGCCGAACAGGAAAGCGTCAGCCGAGGCGGACGCCTGATGATCATCGAGACCTCCTCCAAGGCCATATACCTGCCGACCCAGAAATTCTACGAACGCAACGGCTATGTCGTCGAAGCGCGCATCAAGGACTTCTACGCCCAAGGCGACGACCGCCTGATCTACACCAGGAGATTTTAGGGGCGAGGGGCTGAATGATGAATGATGAATGATGAATGATGAATGATGAATGCGGAATGTTGAGGCGCATTTCATAATTCACAATTCATAATTTATGTTACCCTGGATGCCTGGCACCACAGCTCGCCGGAACTCCAAGTATCCATCGGCTGAGTGATTACTTCGTCTGCTTTCTTTTTCGCGGCGGTTGCGGTTCATCATTTTCGGCGATATAGTTTACTGCGACTCAGCCTTTTCTTCCGTATATTGACTTCGGGCACGGCTCACATTACCCAGGAGGCGAAAGATGACGCGAAAATTCTTGCTATTGGCACTGACCGGGACGTTGCTATTAGGGATGTGGCTACCTGCCGCGTCAGCGAAAATCTTACAGCAAGGACTGGTCTATCCCTGCGCACGCGCTACTGGCGCCATTGTCGTCGATGGAGACTTAGGCGACGCGGCCTGGAATGCGGCGACGCTGGTCAGCGGCTTCCGCGACAGCGGCAAAGAAATCATCTTTCCGGAGCCGATGGCTATGCAGTTGCTCTGGGATGACCAAAATATCTATCTCGCAGTCACCTGCTATGAATCAAAAATGGAAAGCCTGGTCACTAACGTGACCGAGCATGACGGCCCAGTCTGGGACGACGACTGCATCGAAATCTTCTTTGACCCGCTGCATATCCATGCCGATTACTATCAGCTGATAGTGAATGCCAAGGGCGTTCGTTTTGACAGCTGGAAGCACGACCGACTCTGGAGCAAGCCATGGGCCGCCAAGACAAAACTCTATGACGACCGCTGGACCGTCGAAGCGGCCATCCCCCTTGCCACCCTCGGCGTAGAGAAAATCGCACCGGCGGACTTCTGGGGCTTCAACCTCTGCCGCGAGCGCCTGGCCAGCGGCAGCCGCGAACTGGCCAACTGGGCAGACGTGCAGCGAAACTTCAATACCCCAGAGCTGTTCGGACACCTGCTCTTCGTGCCAGCCAACTGGCAGCCGGAGCCAGCCGCCATGACTAAGATTGCCACCCAAGCTGCGGGCGCCGTCAACAACCTCCTCTATGCCCCAAACGGCATCTGGACCATCACCCCGGACGGCAAGGGGCAATTCTCCTCCTACCTGGATCAGGTGCGCACCCTCTTCCAGGCCGCGCCGCCGAAAGCGCAAGAATTGCGGCAAGTCTTCGCTGCCAATCCAAACCTCCCGTACGCTAAAGACTTCGCCAAGCTGGACGAGGACTTCGCCGACTGGCAAAAGCAAGCCGCCGCTAAGAGCCAACTTGACGGCGTCTTCCTCTCCAAAGCCATCCTGTTCAACGAATTGTTCCGAAATCAGCTCAACACCTACTACTGGGAAGTCAAACTGGCACAGCTCAACGCAGATATGCCGTAAGGCCAAGCTTTTATCCTTAAGTACGCTCAACGTCATTCAGATATCCTGAAATCAAGGAGATGGCAGAGATGAAAAAACAACCCGCTTTGTCTTGGTGGTCGATTCGGAAACTAACGCACGGCCTAGCCCTGCTGCTGGCGACCGTGATGCCGCTGGCTCAGGCGGCAACAACGCCGGAGGAAGTGGAAGAAGACCAAAGCCTGCAATCAACCCTCGTCACCCCGCACTGTCCCTGGGGCAAAAACTACCAGGGCGGCAAGGTCAAGGCACTGTTCATCGTCGAACCGGGACGCTACGGCGGCGACTGGGTCATGCCTGGCATCCGCCTGCGCGAGCCAGTCGAACTGATCCAACGCTTTGACATTGAGGGCGATGCTTTCTTCTATCACCCAACCAGCAAATTCCTCGGCGTGGAAATCGGCGAGCAACGGGCTCGGCGCCTGCTGGAAAACCAGTACGACGTCTATGTGCTGGCTAATGTGAGCCTGAAAACCCTGCCCGCAGAAATGCAGTTCAAGATCATGGAGAAAGTCGCCCGCGGCGCTGGGCTGCTGACCGTCGGCAAGAAAGCCGATGACTTTATGGTGGCGAAACGACAGCTGGCAGAACTGCCCGCTTGGCTGAACGACGCCATCCCCAATGTGAGCGCCGACAAAAAACCTGGAGTCCCGTTTGAAGCCTACAACCTCGGCAAAGGCCGCGGCGTCTTTGTCAACTACTATACCTTGGCGCTCAGCGCCCATGACTCGTTCAGTCGGGAAGGCCTGCGCGAATACGATTACCAGATGATGCGCCTGGGACGCGCCCTGCATTGGGCTGCCCAGCGCGAAGGCAGAGTCGCCATCAAACCGCTGAAGACAAGCATGGTCGATGGTGTGCCCTGCGTTGATGTTGCCTTCACCACTGCCGGCGACGCCCTGGATGTGCAAATCGCGGCGGAATGGCATCGCTGCGCTGATGATTGGCGCGCCAGCGCAAAGCCGGTCCGGTACAAGCTCAGCGCTGATAATTCAACGGTGACATTCGCCTGCCCAACGACAGTTCCAGCCGGCAAAGACAACTTGCCGCAGGTGCAGGCTGGCCGCTATCTGCTCGGACTCATCGTCCGCAGCAAGCAGGGCGTGGAAGCGTATGGCGCCATCAATGTGACGGTCGAATCGCCGGTCGGCCTGGCTGGCCTGGCTCTGGACAAGACCTGGACCGAGGCCGGCGGCAACGTCAAGGCCACGGCGACGCTGCGCGGCGACACCATCCCGGCTGGCAGCGTCTTGCGCTGGGAAGTCCTGGATACTTGGGGCCGCATTCTCTTCCAGCGCGAAGCCGCCCTCACCGCCCCCGAGCCTGCCTGCGTCTTTACCACCAGCGAATCCTGCTCCATAGAGATGCGCTTCCGGGCGACGATGGGCGTCAACGGCCGCGACCTCGACTGCGCTGAGGCCATCTTCACCGTTCCCAAACGCAATCGCAATCAATTCAATTTCCTGCAATGGGACACCCCCGAGGGCATCATCGGCTGGTATGGCTGGAAGCAGCTGCGCCAAGCCGGCCAGGGCCTCTGCCTGCTCTCCGGCTTCGGCAAATCTCAGCGTCAGGCTCTCCTTGCCGCCAGCGACATCCCCCTCGTCCCCTACAGCACCCGCATCCTAGACCCGAAAGACGAAAACGGCTACATGAAGGTCGGCAACAAGACAGTCTGCTGGAATGATGAAGAGAAAATCATGGAGCATGTGAACACGGTCGTCACCAACCAGACCGCCTTCCGCCAGCAGGGGGTATTCTGCTATTCCCTTGGCGACGAAGGCGTCACTGCCGGCTGCTGCGTCCATCCCGAATGTATCAAGGCATACCAGAAATACCTGGAGCGCCAATACGGCTCCATCGCCCGCCTCAATGACTCATGGGGCGAAAAATACGCTTCCTTTGCGGAAGTGGCCCTGCTCGACCCGAAGGACAACATGGAAAGCCAGGCCGTCGCCGCCGGCAAATTCGCCCGCTGGTATGACCGCCAGGCCTTTGCCCGCTGGAACCTGATGAACTTGTCGGGCCGCTTTGTCAAGGCCTACAAAGAGCTTGACCCCCTGGCCGTGACCGGCTTCGAAGGCACTGGCGGCTTTGGCGATGACATCAACAACATCATCAGCATCAACACGTTCTATTCGCCCTACCCCAGCATTGGCGACGACATCCTGCGCTCCATTGCCGACCGCTCCCTGATCCGTGCCAACTGGATGGGCTATTCCAAAACCGGCGACGCCCTGTCCGACGCCGCCTGGCGCATGGTGATGAAAGAGATGGACAGCATCTGGTACTGGATGTGGAGCGGCGCTGGCAGCTACCGCGGCTATCTGACGCCGACGCTTGACTTTTATGACTGCACAGCTGACCTGACCCGGGAAATGAAGCCAGTCCGCGAAGGCCTCGGCGACCTGCTGATGAAACTGAAGCCGCGTCACAGCCGAATCGCCATCTACTACTCAGTGCCGTCGGCCATAACCGGAAGCTTTGAAAACGGTACCAGCTTCCTGAAACCCAAACAAGCGCATGATTTCACGGCCCAGTTCATCTACGACCTCGGGCTGGACTTCCGCTACCTGACTCCGGAAAGCCTGCGCAAAGGCGAATTGAACTTAGACGAATTCACCGTCCTGCTGCTGCCTATGACCCAGGCCCTCGGCGCTGACGACGTCAAGGCCATCAGGAACTTCGCCCTCAATGGCGGCACGGTCATCGCCGACGTCCGGCCCGGATTGTATGACGATCACGGCAAGCCCGTCCCTGCTGGCTTGCTGGACGATTTGTTCGGCGTCAAGCGCGTGAATCGCGACCCCGCCACAATCGCTGACCTGGACTGCGCGTATGGCACTATCAGCGAAGTCAAAATCGACGGCGGCATCGTCGCTGCCGGCGCGACCGCCGCCATGACCGCAGGCGACAAGCCCGTGCTGCTCAGCAACAAAGTCGGCAAGGGGAAAGCGATTCTCCTAAACTTCCAGTGCAACCAGCAAGTCGTTGACAAAGGCCAGGACGGCATTTACCGCAGATTCCTGGACGAGCTCCTGGCGTCCTGCGGCGTTGGTGCGCCTTTCCGCGTCCGGCAGCCGGATGGTACGCCGCTATCCTTCACGGAAGCGCGCGTCTGGGACAATGGCGACAGCCAGATTCTGGGCGTCTGGTGGCAGATGCGCTGCGCCTGGTTCAACCCCAAGAGCGGCACGCTGGCTGATCCGCCCCGGAAAGCGAAAATTACCTTGCCGGAAAAAATGTACGTCTATGACTTGCGCGCCGGCAAGAATCTCGGCCGTGTCCAGGACTTCACGACGACGATTCGCCAAGGCCGAGCCAACTTCTTCCTGATCCAGCCGTATCCGATTCGCGGCCTTGACGTCAAGGTGACCCCAGGCCAGCCTGGCGACGTCACGACCGCCAAGATTTCCGCGTCGATGCCGCCAGACGCAGCCGCCCGCGTGGCTGTCCTAGTAGAAGTGACCGACCCGCAAGGCGCAAAACCAGACTGGGGACGGCGCGTCCTTATCCTGGAAAACGGACGAGGCGAAGTGAGTTACCCAGTCGCCTTCAATACCGAACCCGGCAAATGGACGGTCACGGCCAAAGAACTCTTCAGCGGCAAGCAAGACCGCGCTTCCTGGCGAGTGAAGTAGGACTCAGACAAAATGCCCTCCGGCACGCCGCGTTATTGAAAGATAGAAACCGGAAAACACCGCTGAGGTACTCCGGCAAAGGAGTCACTATGAAACGACTTATTCTGTGGTTAGTCCTGGGCTTCACTTTACCCTGTCTGGTCGAGGGTGCGCCGCCTGCCTATTACACTAACGCCATCGCGCTGGAGCCGTATCAAATCAGGGGATCGCTGCCAGGCCATGAGCACCACCAGTGGCTGGAAAAAAACATCAAGCTGAACAGCGGAAAAACCAGCTACACGATCAAAAACTCCGCTTGCAACGACAAAGCTCACCCTGGCGTCAGCTATCATTACGAAGGCTACATCGGCATGCCCGCGCCCAGCAGCTGCAACTGGTATCATCGCGGCTTCATGTTCATCGCCATCAATGGCAAGGACCTCGGCTCTATCCCGCTGACTGACTTCTCCGTGCTGGAGAAATCGCCGCAAGCCTTGTGCCAGATGGTCTGGGATACACCGGAAGCGACCGTCTATGTCCGATTCATGCAGCTGCCTGGCGACGATATGCTGCGCTGCCGCCTGCATTGGACGCCAAAAGCGGACAAGAAAGTAGAAGCCGTGCAGCTAAAGCTGGTCTGCTATCCGAGCTTCTTCACGAACAAGCCTGAACATGGCCCTGACCGTATCATAGTGACGCCGCGCCTGACCGCGCATCACCGCGACGCCAAGGGCAAAATCCCACTGCAAGCGGCCGAAGATGCCTTTGTCTTCTACGCCGACACGGTTTACGATGTCGCCAACGACAAAGGCGTCGGCCCCTGCGCAATGGTCTTTGCGCCCGACCAGCTGCTCAAAGGCGATGTCAGCCTGAGCTCCTACGCTATCACCACGAACCTGGACATGAAACCCACCTTGGGCCAGGCCGACCTGATGTTCTGGGATTTCAACAAGCAGACCAACGCCAACGCCCTGGAGCAACTGCAAGACAGCGCTTCCTGCCTGCGCGCCAACATGACAGCTCTCAGCTTTGAGGCGACTGCGCTCCAGAACTTCAACCCCGAGTTCTTCACCTGCGAGCTGGGCAGCCTGATCGTCCGCGCCAAAGAGGACGGCATTGCCAGGCAGCCTAAGCTCACCCAAAGCCTGAATCGCCTCATTGCGATAAAGCAGCGCGCCGATGCCGGCGATCCACTCGCCTGCGGTGACTTTGCCAGCGAATATGACGACTTCATCCTGGACTTTACCAGGCTCAAAATCGAAGCGCTGCTCAATTCGCCAGAATGATTTTTTGCACCGCCTGCACAGCCTGCGGGATATGGCTGTGACTAAAGTTCAGATTTTCGGATTCAGGACAGTCACGCTGGAGCTTTCGCGCAGCGGGCCGACTTCATCGCGAAAAGTGGCCATGTGCGGCGCCGCCAAATGAGCGGCCAGGTGTTCGGGGCTTTCCCAGGCTTCCACAATCGTCAACGCCTGCGGATTGGCTGGCGTGCCAATGCCAATATTGGCGTCCTGGCAGACTTCATAGCGGATGCAGCCGGCTTCCGCGCGCACCACAGGGACAAGCCGGGTCAAAATCCCCAGCATCTTCTCCATCTGGCCTTTTTTGATTTCCATTCTGGCAATCACATGTACCATGGCAATTCTCCTCAACAACGAGACATAAAAACCGCAGCCGACCATCGCGGCGGCCGCTCACGTATAAACACGCCATTAACGTAATCAGCGAGGCGACGTTTGCAATCCGCCTGGCCGGAAATGCCTTGGGCAGCAGGCGGCGCTTCAGTCTTTGCCTGGCAGGAAGAAGCTATTCGTCAAGACGCCGATGCCTTCGATGTCGACCTCATAGACATCGCCATGACACAGGAAGACGGGCGGCGTCCGAGCAAAGCCGACGCCGGAGGGTGTGCCGGTCAAGAGCACGGTTCCAGGAAGCAAGGTCATGCCCCGGGACAGGTAGCTGATTAAATACGGCACTGAAAAAATCAGCATAGACGTCCGCGAACTCTGCATGACTGCGCCGTTCAGACGCCCCTCAATACGCAGGTCAGCCGGGTCTAATTCCGTCTCAATCCAGGGTCCAATCGGGCAAAAGCCATCAAGCGACTTTCCGCGCGCCCATTGGCCATCCTGCGCCTGCCAATCGCGAGCCGTGACGTCGTTGGCGCAGGTGTAGCCGAAAACGTAGTCCAGGGCTTTTTCTTCGGGGACATTCCTGGCCGGGCGGCCAATGACAACAGCCAATTCCGCCTCATAATCGATTTGAGTCGTCAATTCTGGGGCTGGCAATGGCGCTGGCGCCCCGGGGTCGTGCAGGCTATTCGCAGCCTTGATGAACAGAATCGGCGCAGCGGGCGGCTTTGACTTGAACTCCTCGATGTGAGCCTTGTAATTCTTGCCGATGCAAAGAATTGAGGGCGGCTGCACTGGCACCAGCAAGGTGACTTCAGCCAGATCATAATGCGTTGAGGTGACGCGCCAATCAGCGAAAATATCGCCGGTCAGCACAGATACCCGCTCGCCTTCCAAAACACCGTAGTGCGATTGACCGCCATGATGGAAACGAATGATTCGCATAGATAGTGCCTGTTCTCGTGACGTGTTCTTGTTTATGACGGCCTGGCGCACGGGGAGAAAACCGCAACCTCAAGCCGGCGGAGTGAATGACCAGCCCTTGATGTGTTATCCTGTTTAATGTAATGGCGGCTCACATACCGGTCAAACCAGGACAGCGCGGTCACATCGCATGTAGTTCAAGCTTAAACTTGCAGTATGTACCTCGCATGCACGAGCATGTAGTTCAAGCTTCAGCTTGCAGTATGTAGTACAGCCTTTAGGCTGCCGTATGTTTCACGCTTTTACGTTTCTGCCACTGCCAGCTAATTTCCCCGTACAACACACCCTAAAAAAATCTGCGTCATCAGCGTAATCTGCGGATAAAACAACTGTCTCTCGCCCCTCGCCGTTCGCCCCTTGTTTTCACCCCTGCCCACTTGCCAGCTCGGCAACCTCCGATTACCTTAATGCCTCGACATTCGTCTGCCCTTGCCTCCCTCGCTAAAAACCCAATTACGCTTTTCTGACCTCTTCTGTCCATACGTTTCCAGGAACCACCCATTTATGAGTTTTTCCCAGCAATTCGGCGTCATCTTTGTCCGCCTGTTCGCCATCTGCCTGATGCTGGCTGCGGGGTATTACGCCCGTCGCCGCGACTTCCTTAACGACGACAGCACGCGCCGCATGTCCATGCTGGTCACCAGTCTGCTGTATCCGGCCGCTATCTTCGCCTCCCTGGTCAGTAAATTCACCCTGCAGGGCATCATGGCCGAATGGGTCTTGCCAGTCGGGGCGTTCCTGATCATCGCCCTTGGCTACTGCTGCGGCTTCCTGTTCTCATTTCTCAGCCGCGGCTACGAAAGCGCGACCCGGCGAATGTTCCATTTTCAGTGTTCGCTCACCAATTACGTATTCCTGCCCTTGCCGCTGGTGCTGGTCTTCTGGCCGGAAACTGGATTGGGGAAATTGGCCCTGTCATCCATCGGCTCGGAAATCGGCGTCTGGACGTTTGGGATTCTGGCTCTCACCGGCGCGTCCTTCCGCCTCGGCGACTTGAAAAAACTGCTCAGCGCACCGATGCTGGCGATTCTGCTTTCGATTGTCGTCCTGGCTTTCCGCGAGGTCGTTCCCCTCACCTTTGCCGAGAACAGCCTATGGCTGGAAAGCTGGCGCGCGCTGATTTCTGTCGGCGAGACGCTCGGGGCAGCGACTGTTCCCCTGGCCATGCTTATCGCTGGCAGCCGCATGGCCACCCTGCGCATCCGCAACCTCAGCCAGCCGTTGCAATTCTGGCTGCTGCTCCTCCGGCTGATCGTAATTCCAGCCATCGCGGCGCCGCTGTTGCTATGGGCGCTGCCGTTAGGGTCAGAATCGCGCTTCATCATCCTTCTGATTGCAGTCATGCCCTGTTCCGTCGCCAGCGTCGCCCTCAGTGAAATCTACCACGCTGACACCGACTTCGCAGCGGCCTCAGTGCTGCTCACGACAGTGGCTTGCATTCTGACCGTGCCTTTCTGGATGGCAGCGCTGGGGTGAAACAACAACGCCTACAAGGTGAACCCATGGTCAACAACACACACTCTCAGCTTATGGCCGGCATTGGCCGAAGTGAAATCGGCACCCTTCTGCCGGGAAAACTCCACGACCCCCTGTATGCCCGGGTCCTGATGCTCAGTAGCGGCGCCACGCGCATCGCGATCATTGCTATGGACGCTGTCGCCATCGGCGGCATCTGCGATTTAAGCGACGACTTCCTCCCTCGATTACGTGAACGCATGCAGGCGCAGCTGGGCATTCCGGCCCGCAACATCCTGGTCAATGCCTCGCACACGCATACGGCCGGGCCCATGCTGCGGGCTGAAGACGCTGTCCTGGAGCAGACCTTCAAAGCCGCAGCACAAGCCGCAAACCAGCTGACGCCCGTCGTCTTCGGCGCCGGTTCCGGTTCCGAAGAGCGCATTGTGTTCAACCGCACCCTGCGCCTAAACAACGGCCGCGCCTGGACAATACGACACACCAACCCGAGTCCGCCAGACGACGACGTCGCCAGCCTCGGCCCAGTCGACCCGGAAATCGGCGTCTTCCGCTTTGACCGCCTGGACGGACGCCCCCTGGCAGTGCTGTTCAACTACGCCTGCCATCCCCTGATCGGCGTGCCGGACGGCCGCGTCACCGCCGGATTTCCCGGCTTCGCGTGCCGAACGATTGAGGACATCCTCGGCCAAGGCGTGCAGGCGATGTTTCTGCAAGGCGCAGGGGGCGACATCATTGAAATGCTCAACAAGGACTTCACCGGCCCACGCAGCTCCGAACCAGTGGGCGTAACGCTGGCTCTGAGTACCATCCGAGCCTGGCGCCAGATCAAACCAGGCCCGACCGACGTCAATGTCGCCGCCGCGACCGTGCGTTTCCCCAGGCGGCAGGACATTCCAGAGCGAGTGGCGGAATTGCGGCAGGAGCAGCAGGAACTGCTGAACTCCTTGCGCTACACGACCATGAACCTGAAGAGCTTTATCCCAGCCTACCTCGCGTCCCGGCTGGACCCGGAACACCCCTCGGCAGACACATACCGCTATCTCCGGGAAAAAGACCTCAGCCTGAATGGACTGACTGAACTCGACCGCGTCAATCGCCGAAACCTGGACAAATACATCGCCAACGTCAGAGCCATGGAAAAACTGGCTCGCATCCAAGACCGCATCGCGACTTATTTCCGGCACCTGCACATCAACGAGCAGTCTGGGGAAACCAGCATTGAGGCGGAAATCCTGGGTCTGCGCATTGGCGACGCGGCCCTGATCAGCTGCCCGGCCGAGGCCTTAACTGAAATCGGCCTGAGCGTCAAGAAGCAATCCCCCCTGGCCAAGACCTACATGGCGGCATATTCAAACGGCTATATGCACTACGGCGCACCAGCCAAGGATTATCCAGCTGGCGGCTATGAAGTGACCGAATGCTTCCTCGCCCCGGAATGGGAGCAAATCTACCTCGACACAGCCCAGAAAATCCTCGTCAGCCTAAGCCGCCAGGACAACACTTAGGGTGAACTAACGCCCGAGACCTGTTTTTTCGCAAACCCAAGAAAAACCCTATTGAAAACAGTGTCATACGTCCGCACTCGCAGTCACTTGGCGTTGGCGCTCCAGCGCATTTCCGTCTGCCAATCCTGGCCTGGCTGGAGGGTCACGCGGCGATGGATCGGCTCAAACGTCGGACAGGGCATGGCCTGGCTGTCCCAGAACACGACGGAATACAAGTCGCGGGACGGCAGCGAAGCGCACAGCGACATAGTCTGCCACGGCGCAGAAAACACCACTTCAGCGGCGTCTATCGCAGTCATTTTACCCATGTCAAAAGCCTTGCTGAGCAGAGTATCAGCCGGCACACCGGCCATCGTGAACATCTGGCGGACGAATTCGCGGCGGAATACCGCTGGCTTGGCGCCCTGGAAAGCAGCGGTTCCAGCAGCGCCGTCACGCACCTCCAGGGCCGCGACCATGTTATGATAGCGATGCGAAAATTCCAGCGGTGCTGCGCCGCCGTTGTGCAGCGTCGTCTGGACTGTAAACGCTGGCTGGCTTCCATCAATGACAATAGTCTTGCGCAATTCCAGTCCAGGGAGTCCGCCAATAGCCGGCAGGCGCATGGCGATGACCGCGCGCCCGTCTTTCACCTCGGCCTTGTCCAGCATCAACGGCTCGGTGAGTACTTTGGCTGGATGCCAGAAGCCATCGACAGCCAGGCCGGAAGTCTCGTCCCGGTTAACCATCTCCACGCCTTGGACGTTCCAGGAACGCACGCGACCGCCGCCGAGGACGTCAATGTCCAGCACTTGGAGAGCGGAGCGCACCTGCAAGATGTCACGCTTCAAGTCGGCTGACGCGACCCGCTTCAGTTCAAAGCCGCCTCCGGAAACACTGGTCATGGCTTGAAAGCTCTTCTGGAAATCGCCCAGGCTGAGTTCGACGCCTTCGGCGGCAAAGGCCTTCTTGATGCTGGCCAGGCGTTCAGCCTGAACGGCCGCCACATCGGCTGGCCGCACCACTGCCAGGTCGGCCGAGGTGGCGAGCGCCAGCACCAGAAAAACGACGCGCTGAGCGCCGATGTGGATGGTGACGCCGTCACGGAGCATCGCGCCCGTCAGAACCCGGCCGCCTTGGCCCGTGCCGTAGATGCGGCGTTGCAGCGGCTCCAGCAAGGCATAGCTGGCCTTGTCGTCCAAATCGGTAAATGACAAGCGGGCAAAACATTCGCCGCGTTGCCAGTAGTTGGCGATTGCGATCAACCGACGTTCACCGAGGCGGTATTCCCAAGACTGGAGCATAGAGGCGCCAGACCACTTCTCGGCGTCAATGCCGCCGCAGGGCGCTTTCAGAAAACGCGGCGAGGGTTGCGGATAAGGCGTCACAGCCGCGATTTGGTGGCCTTTGCCAACGACGCCGTCCAGGGTGAAATCCTCAAAGGCGGCAATGGCGCGATTGGCCTCGGCGAGTGCCCGCCAGTAGCGAGCGTCATAGCCTTTGGGGAACGCATACACCAGCTGGCCGTCGTATTCGTTGAGGAAATAGGTGAGAATGTCGATGGCCATGGACTCCGGCTCCGTAGTCCACAAATTGGTCTGCAAGCCGTGTGGGAAGCCCAGCAGACGCGGCCGCTTTGCCGCCGGAATCTGTTCGCGGATGTAATCAACGGAATCGCGCGTCAGGCAATGCGTCGAGAGGTTATAGCCGCGCACGTAGCTGTAGGGCTGCATGACCGTCTGCCAGGGATAGGGGCCCCAGGCATTAAGCAAGGGAATCTGGTCAGCATACGCCATGGTGGCGTATTGGCGCAAGGAGGCCGAGGTATCCCAGAGCCGGGTGATGGACTTGATGTGGACTTCCGGCGCGAAATGTGCGTCGATGCCGATTTCCTTGCCCATCGCATTGACGGTTTGCTCAATGGTCACAACCAGCTGGGCGTTCTGCCAGGCGCGGAAGTCAATCCACTGGTCCCGGTATTTTTCGGTGACAGTACCTGGCCAGACCTCGGCCACCTGGGCTGGCGTCAACTTGGCAAACGTCCCAAAGTCCTTCTGGCAGCGGGTGCAGAAGCAGCCCTTGAAATCGAACATGAACGGCTCCCAGTTGCACAGGAAATGATCGGTCGAACGGTCTTCCACCAAAACCTTGCGCAACGGCGCCGCCAGGTTGGCGCTGAAATAGGGCTCTTCCTTCCGGTAAATGACGGTCGGACAGACGCCGTTGCCGGCCAGAGTGCCGTCCTTGTACTGGAATTTGACGTTGTCAGGTCGGGGTGGCTTGCCAATCATGTAGCCGTTGACAAGCCATCCTGAGGGTTGATAGTAGCGAATCACGCCCATAGACCGCAGTTTCTGCGACATGGCGCCAGGCACGATCATAGCGGCATTGCAGCCGGTTTCAGCGTAAAACTGCGCATAGCTTTCCAGCGGCGCACCCTCGAAGTTGATGCAATTGTCAGTGAAATGGACGCCGGTCTCAAAACGCTTCGGCTGTTTGCTGCGAATCGTCGGAATGACCGTAAAAGTCAAGGGCAGGCGTGGCGAGACATAGCGGTCGTGGGTCAGCCAGTATGCGCCCTGCCATTTGCTGCCTGGGGCAGCGTCGGTCGTCAGCATCACTGCCAGAGCACCGAAGATATTGTAGCCCTTGGCAGTGATGGTGCCCCGGGCGGGCGCGGCGTCAATGGCGAGGCGAACCAGGTCGCCGACCGGCTCCTGGCTGAGCAACGTCTGATTGCGACCAAGGCCGACTAGCTGGATCGCTTTCGGCAGCTCCAAGAAGGCGGTCAGCTTGCCAATTTTGACTTCGGGCTCATTATTGAAAGCCAGCCGAAGCACGCCGGGCTGGCTCTGACTCAAGGCAAATTGGTTGTCCAAAAACGCGGCCGGGAACGCTCGGATGGTGATGTTCGTCTCTTCGGCCGTCCTGGCGCCAAGCCCACCTGGGGCGATGTGGACGGAAAACCCGCCGGGGTCGAAGTCAAGGGCAGCTGCCGCGCTGACTCCCAGGATCGCAGCCATCGTCCAAATGAAACCATGTCGCATGCCTGTACTCCTCAGGGGTTGATTGCCGCTGCGCGTGAATGCATTTAACGGCTGTTCACTTAAGTTTCTTGCCCAGGCCGTATTTCACCGGCGCTTGATTATAGACTTCCATGGCCTGGGGTTGGAGTTCATGCAGTTTGGCCACACGTTCAGGCCCGCCAGGATGCGTTGACACCCACTGCTCAATCAGCGATGGCGCGCGGTCGCCGCCGAACTTTTTCCAAAAGGAAATAGCGGCGGCTGGATGGTAGCCGGCCTTGGCCATGAGAATCAGACCAATGGCATCGGCTTCATTTTCATGTTTTCGGCTGAATGGAAGCATCACTCCCAGCTGGGTGCCATAGCCGTAGACCGCTTCGGCGATAGGCCCGGCGCCGGCATTTTTCAAGCCAAGCGAACCCAGCTGCTGCATGGCGGCCCAACTCATGCGTTCACCGCCATGCCGAGCCAACGCATGAGCGACTTCGTGCGACACTACGGTCGCCAATTCTGCGTCATTGTCAATGAATTGGAAAATGCCGCTATAGACCGCGACTTTGCCGCCAGGCAGGCAGAAGGCATTCGCAGTCTCGCTTTCCAGCACCGTGAACTCCCACTTGTAGTCGTCCCTCTGCGCAACTTTCTGAATCGCCTGACCGACCCGGTTCAAGGCATCGACCTGCACGCGATTCCTGGAAACAGGGTATTCTTTCTTATACTCCGCGTATGCCGTCGCCCCGAGCTGTTGCTCTTCAGCGTCGCTGCTCAACAACAATTGCCGCCGCGACGATATCGGCACAGTACGACAAGAACACAACCCAACCGCCAACAACAGAATAACAAAACTTACGCTTCGCTTCATCGTTTTCTCCTCAATTCTATGGCATACATCGCTGTTACGCACCGCAGCATGGCATCCAAAAGGCAATCTCAATAAAATGTGCTGTTTTCACCGCTTTGCAAATTCGCACGGCTGAATTGCCAGCGTATTCAGCAACGGCAGAAAAGCGTACACTGGCTCAAAATCCGCGTGTCGCCGCTGAAAAAAAGGTGTATATTGAACAAAGTAGATTATACTATCTCTGACGTCTTTTCACTTCTGCCTCCATACCTTCCCATTGTTTTAACCCAAGGAGAAAAAATGCGCAACCTGCTATTCTGCTTTTGTCTGATTATTCTGGGTGCGGCCTCGGCTCAGACCTACCGCATCGCCGGCCCGGCCGCGCCGCTGCCGCACGAGGCCACAGCCATGCAAGAGCTGCGGGATTATCTCGGCCGGCGCATCAACGGCGACCTGATCATCGGCGGCCAGAAGAACATCGTCTTCCAAGTCGGCGACACCGAGCTGGCCAAAGCCAACAACCTGCTCTCCACCCAGCTGCCTGAGGAGCAATGGCACATCAAATCCTTTGGCAACCAAGTCCTGCTCAACGGCGGCGGCACCCGGGGCGCGCTCTATGCCGTCTACCACTTCCTGGAAGACTTCTGTGACATCCACTGGTGGAGCGAATTCGAAGACTACGTACCAACGCCAAGCGCCCTGGAACTGCCCGCCCTGAACAAGTCCGGCAAACCGGCCTTCCTGTATCGCGACATCTACCGCACGAACTATCCGGCGGACAAGGTGCAGTTCGCTGTCCGCGTCCGCCTCAACCGCAGCGGCGACGTGCCGATTCCGGCTGCTTACGGCGGTTCCTTCAATTACGGCCCGCCCTACCATTGCCACACCTTTGACAGATACGTCCCAACCGCCGAATATCTTGACAGTAATCCAGAATTCTTCTCCTTGGTCGGCGGCCAGCGAGTCGGCGGCCAGACCAAAGGCCAGCTCTGCCTGACTAACGAAGCCCTGAAGCCGATCTTTCTGAACAGCCTGCTTGAATACATCCGCCAAGGCGAAGAAAAAGCCAAGGCCGAAGGCGTACCAGCGCCGCGCATCTACGACGTGTCCCAAAACGACAACCGCAAATACTGCGAATGTGACAAATGCATGGCCTTCGTGGAAAAACACGAGCATTCCGGCCTGTACTTGACCTTCATCAACTGGCTGGCTGGCGAAGTCGCCAAGACGCACCCGCAAATCTACATCAGCACCCTGGCCTACCACTACAGCGAGCCGCCGCCCAAGGGCGGCATCCGCGCCGCCTCCAACGTCGTCGTCAAGCTGACCGACACCCTCACCAACCAGGCGGCGTCCATCCTCGAAGAGGAAAACAAGGTCTTCAAGGAATTTGTCGAGCAATGGAAGAACTACGCTGATCACCTGTTCATCTGGGATTACGCCATCACCTTCACCCGCGGCCTCACCGGCTTCCCGTTTGCCAGCGAATTCTACTATGGCGACCTCTATCGGCACTACCGGGCCAACAATGTCAGCGGTGTGTTCTGGGAACACGAGCGTCCACATATGGCTGATATGTATGAGTTGAAAATCTTCTTGGAAACAAAGCTGTTCGAGGATCCTGACCAGGATGTGAACGCCTTGATCAACCTGTTCATGGACCGCTACTACGGCGCGGCAGGGCCGCACATCCTAGCCTATCGCCAGTTGGTTGACGACGCCCGCAAACGCAATAACGGCGTGGTTCGCTGGTTCCCGAACATCGGCTCCTTCCAATTCCTCGCTGACGAGGACGTTGCTGCCGCGCAAGCTATCTTGGATAAGGCCGAAGCCGCTGTGCGCAACGACGCGCTGCTGTTCTCCCGAGTGCGCCGCGCCCGCAACGGCCTTGACCGCCTCACCACCAGGCGCCAAGGCGCCGAACTCTGCTATCGCGCCAAGGACGGCACGATCAAAGACATCAAAAGCATCCTGGATTCCCGCAGCGCAGCCCAGCGCTTGCAGGAATCCTGGCCAGCGTGGGTCGAACGCTACGCTGCCGCCGGGAAGGGCGCCATGGACGCTGTCAACGCTGAGCTGGCTCGGTCTACAACACCGACTTTGCCCCCCGGTTCGGTGCCAGAGGCCTTCCGCGGTCGGTCGTTCTACGATTTCAACGCCGGCTTCTTTGAAAACCACTCCACCAAGGCCATATCATTCATAGCTGACCCGGAAAGCCCCTGCGGCCATGCCTTCCGCACGTCTGTCAAGGAAAGCCACTACTACAACCTGCCGTTCGCGATTGGCTTTTACGATCAGGGCGCCAGGAAGACCCTAATCTCGAAGACGTTTGAAAAGCCTCCACAGAAGCAGGGCTACAACTGGTACGAACTGGGCAGGGTGACCATACCCAGGGACGGCTATGTCTACACTTCCCGGGCTTGGACCACGAAGTTGCAGACCGGACTCCCCCAGCTGATTGGCAACACCTACGACATCTGGGTTTCGGCAAAGTTATCCGGACCGCAGTTCTACCCTGGCACGGAAGAGCCGGAGTACATCTGGATCGACCGCATCCTCCTGGTTGAACCGTAAGCGCAACGGCCCGGCGTCAGCCGCAATCGCCCCAGACAATCACGCTGCGCCGGGCTAAAATCACCACCCGCCTCACACATCCCTCAGCCAGGAGTCATCATGCACAACCTTTTCAAATCCGCCTTGCTTGTCCTCGCCCTTGCTCTCGCCCTGCCCGCAACCGCTGCCAACCTGGTCACCAATCCAGAATTCCGGACTGACCACGACGACTTTATCATTGACTGGACAACAGACCAGCTGAAGCACCCTGGTTCAGTCACGCTGCTGCCCAAGGATGGCGTTGACGGCACTGACGCCGTCCGCCTTGATTTGACTAAGCTGATCCGCTTCGTGCAGCCGGGCATCACCCTTGTCCCCGGCGAAAAATACCGCATCGGCGGCTATGTGCGCACTAGCGGCTTCAAGGCTCCGCGCAAATCCATCATCATCTACAACGCTGGCTGGACCAAGGAAGTCGGCACCAAGCTGATTCCAGAAAAAACCGATGGTTGGCTCAAAATGGAGGCCGAAATTGAGGCGCCGGAAAGCAAGGACAACGCCTATTATTTCGCCATCTACGCCACCAAAAGCGAAGGCACAGTCGATTTCTGCGCACCTTTTTTGATGCCGCTGACCGAAAAGGGCCTGGCCGAATCAAAGCCGATTCCGCAATGGGAACACCGCAATCACCGCCTGGTGCCGATTTATCCGATGCTTACCCGGGTTGACATCACCAACCCGGTCATGGATTTCTTCTATGCTCCGAAGCTGCCCAAGGAATTGGCCGCGTATGAAATCCGCGTCGCCACTCGCATGGCTGGTCAGGCCGAGTTCTCGGCAGCAGCGGCGTTCCCGATGCTGGCTGGCAACCGTTGCCAGACTGTGCTGGGCGGCCTCAAACTCGGCCAAGGCCAACTCCAAGCCGAACTAATCGACAAAGAGACCGGCAAGGTGGTCACGGCTAGCACGTACACCATCCGCGCCATCGAACCGGCTCCGGCCGCTGCGGTCACGCCGCTCAACAACCTGGTCGGCGAACTAATCAACATACCCGCCACCGAAGGCGCACACGAGTTCGTCAACCCACGCGAAGGCTGGGTCTTCATCGGCTTTGACAAGCCATCGCCGGAAGCGCAAATTTTCCTTGACGACGACGCCTCTCCGATTGTCATCCACCGGCCTGGCGAGGCTTCCGAGACCATGCGTTTCCTGGGCCAGGGCCAACGCCGCCTGCGGGTTGTACGCCCGCCGCTCAACAGCCGTCTCTTAGTCCGCACTGTCCCTCAGCTGATGGTCTATCCGCTTATCGTCGCCGAAAAAACCAACATCGGCATCTACCGCTATGACCTCGACTTCTTCCGCCGCCATCTCTGGCATTCGTTCAATTTCCACAACACCGGCGCCTGGATTCCCAGGACTCCCTTCAACCAGGCGATTGACGCCGAACTCAAGGAGCGCGGCATCGGCGTCATCGGCAGCCTCAACCTGAAGAGCAGCGACGAACCGGAAAAACTCGCCGAGGCCATCCGCACTAACCGCAACATGCCGACGACATTAGGCCTGACCCTCGACGAATTGAGCTCCACCGCCCTCCCGTTCCAAAACCTCACCGTCGCCGACGCCTGCTGGGAACTGCAAGACTTTGACAAATACGTCTATACATGGATTTGCGGCGGCTGCGAACTGGACAACCCAAAGGTGCACAAAAACGTCTTTTCAGCGTGCACCAACGTCTCCCAGGGCAAAGGCAAAATCCTATTCGAGACCTACGTCGTCACGCAGCCCTCCGAGGAAGAAGCGAACAGCCACCTTGACGAGCGCATCCGCAACATCATGCACTATGCCAAGCAATGTGCGCCAGACGCAGCCGACCGCGTCATGTTCGTAATGACTGGCCTGACCACCAACGGCGTCTGGAATGTCAACGTCTACCCGCACGTCGACATCAAATATTATTTCGACATGTTCTTCCAAAAGCTCGCGACTGACCCGGCTACTAAAGGTCTTTTCGGCGTCGGCTGCTATAACATCAGCCACTGCGACGAGGAATTGACCCGTTGGGTAGCCAAGCTGGTCCGCCACTATGGCATTGACGGCAACACCGACATGCTGTCAAAGCAATACGGGCTGACCTACGCCCCCGGCCACCTGCAAAATTGCGATTTTGAGGACGGCTTTGCCAGCTGGACAGCTGTTCCCGCAGTGCCGGAATCGCTGCGTCCTCTGACCATCAAGGACTATGGCCGCACGCATCTGCAACGCCGCGGCTTGCCGCGGGAGACCGGCGACACCACCGCCTACTTTGAGCGCCAGGCCAATGGCGTCAACACGCTCTCCCAGACGGCGCTCAACCTCGTGCCTGGCAGGCTCTATGCCTTGGCCTTTGCCACTAGCGACCCCGAAGACATCGAAAATCCGAAAAACGTCGCTCAACATCCTATGGTTCGGGTCAGCCTCGACAACGCCGAGGTGTTGCCCGAGCTGGGCTACGACGTCCGCTACCCGAAAGGCTGGAGCGGCGGCTGGGGCGAGTGGAAGCACTTGCGCGAAATCATCACCACCCGTGTCGTCTTCAAAGCCACAGCCGAGAAAGCGACCCTGACCTTCACGGACGCCGAAGGCACGACAGGCCAGAAACGCCTCCTCAATTTCATCAACCTCAAGCCGTATATCGCAGAGTGACCACGCCCGACTGTGGACATTGTGGACGCAGTGGACGCGGCGGACGGTGTGGACAGCGGCTGCCGTACGCAGTCGCACGTAGTTCAGCTTCAGCTTGCAGTAGGTAGTACAGCCTTCAGGCTGCCGCATGTAGACCAAACACCCCTAACGAATGATGAATGATGAATGATGAATGATGAATGACAAATGCGCCTCAGCACTCAGCATTCAGCATTCAGCATTCAGCATTCAGCATTCAGACCCTCGTCGTCTCAGACTCGTCCTGTTTTCTGCAAGACTTTCAACGCCTGCTCCAGGCTCGGGCGCATAGCAGCGCTGACGCTGCTGAATCCGAACAGCCGCACGGTTTCGCGATAGAGTACATCAACTTCGCAGGAATGGAAGTCGCGGAGGATTTGCTCCATGGCGTTGGCAATTTCCTGCGGCGGGATCAGGTTCATGGGTCGTCGGCTGTCGTCGTCAGCCGGTGTGCGGAACTCGCGATAGGCGTCGGGGTCTTGGTCCGACCGCCAGAAGACACGTTCTTTGCGGCACGCAGTGACGTTAGCATTTTTCGGCAGGCATTTCTTAATGATGCCCAGAATCCTGTCGCCGCTCCGCTTAAATCCCCAGGCTCTAGTAATCCGATCGATAATAAGTCGTTCGAAAACAGGTGCTTCCTGGGCAATCATGTCGTTAATCTGGCGACTGATCAGCTCTTCCCCACGCGGGTCATAGAAGGTCTCCTGGAAAACATGCTCGCGGTACTGCCAGGGTTCATAAACAGGAAACGACGGCGCGGTTGGCTCAGGTTCAGCGACGAGCGGCAAGGGGGGCGGCTCTGCTGGCGCTGACTTGGCAGCGGCAGACGGCAAGGGGGGCGGCACTGACGTGATGGCTGGCGGCGGCTCTTCCGGGAGGTTACGGATAGCGGCGTCAACGGCTTCCCGCAAATGCTGGCGGGCGCGGTCGCCGTCCAGAGCCCAATCCACGATCCATACCCTGTACATGCGCCAGCCCAGGCCCTTGAGCACGGAGGTGCGCTGGTGGTCGCGATCCCGCACTGTCAACTGCCGGGCATACGCGACGCCATCACACTCAATGCCAAGCAGGTATTCATCGGTGCGCTGCGGATGAAGCACGGCCAGGTCGATCTTGAATCCCGAGCTGCCGACATGGCGTTTCACACGATGACCCTCGCCCTCCAAAAATCCGGCGATGGAATCGATCAAACCGTCATGGCTAGGCCTGACCGACGACAGGGCAGACGTGCCGCTGATCTGCAAGCCCTTCTCTGCATAGTCCAAGAAAAATTTCAGATGCGCGGCGCCGACGGCGCCAGTGCGGTTCAAGTCGATCTGATAGCCCTTGATAGAGGAGAACAGCAGCACCTGCTCCTTGGCTCGGGTGATCGCTACGTTTAAACGCCGCTCCCCGCCTGCCATGTTCAATGGACCGAAATTCATGGAAAACTTGCCTTCGGAATCTGGCGCATAGCCCACGGAAAAGAGAATTACATCGCGCTCGTCGCCTTGGACATTCTCCAGGTTCTTGACGAAAAAAGGCTCTTCGCGGGAATCGCTGAACAAGACCTCGAACTCCGGATGCCCAGAACGGCGTTCTTCCACCAAGTCCTCGATCAAATCTTTCTGCGCCAAGCTGAACGTCACCACGCCCATGCTCTTGTTGCACAGCGCCGGATTGGCCAGGCGGGCAAAGACGCAGTCAACCAGGCGCTCGGCTTCCAGACGGTTCGTCCTGGTCGCTCTCCGGTCATAGACGCCGCCTTCTACGAACTCCAGGCGCACCCCGAGGTGTTCTCGGTCGCAGGCAGCCGGAAACGTGTACAAACGGTCGTCATAATAATAGTGATTGCTGAATGCTATCAGCGACTCATGCCGGCTGCGGTAATGCCAGTTCAGATACGCCGAATGCACACCAGCGCCAAGGCACTCGTCCAAGATGCTCTCCAGGTCTTCCACCACCTCCGTCATGCCTTCCTGCTCCGCCTCGGTCTCGCCGCTCTTCTGGAAAAAGCTGGTCGGCGGCATCTGCTTCGGGTCTCCGACAACGATGAGCTGCCGACCGCGCGCTACGGCGCCAATCGCGTCCCAAACCGGAATCTGCGAAGCCTCGTCAAAGACAACTAAGTCAAACGAGGCGCCCTCAGGCGGCAAATACTGCGCCACTGACAACGGACTCATCAGGAAACACGGCTTCAGGCTGGCCGCCAAGGTCGGAATCTCCGCCAGCAGCTGCCGTACTGGCTTGTGGCGCGTCTTTTTGCTGCATTCCCGCTGCAACAGGCCGAGTTCCGTGCCCGACGGACATGGCCCGGTCCGGCGGCCAGGCAAACGAGCGGCCAGGCGGGCAAACACGACCTCCCTGGACAATGCCATCAGGCGGTTGTCCAAAGCGCAGAAATTCCGAATCCGCTCCTCTTGATGGACGCCGATGAAGCTGGCCAGCACCGGCGTCTGCTCCAGGATTTGCGTCAGCATTTCATGGACGTATGCAGTTTCAAAGGCCTCCGCGAGTTCGCCGGGCGCCAATTCGCCGGCTTCCAGGCGCGCCAGCAGCCCGGGAATCTGGGCGGCGGCTGGATCAGTGCGCTGTTGCCGCCAGATGCAATACCGCCGCAAATCGCCGACAGCCGCCAGAATCTGTTCGCCAGCCGTACGGACAACGGCGATGCTGGCATTCTCCAGCCCAACGCCGCCAAATGCCTGAATGAGCTCCTGCTTCCGGGCCTGGAAGTCGGACCAGGCTTGAGTCAATTCAGTCAGCCCCTGGTGCATAGCGCTGCCGACAGCCAGGGCAGTAGCCGCATCCGGCATAATCGTCGCCAGTTTAGCCATGGCCTGCTCCTGCTCTTCGACCTTGCCGCAGCAGCACGCCGCCACTTTTGCCTGCAACGTTGCAGCGGCGGCGAGGTTGGCGTCCACCGCCGGCCAATCCGGCTGCCCGTCACGCCAGTGTTCTTGCAGGAGCGACGCGACAACAGATGCATTCCGGCGTTGCTCGGCCTGGCGAGTGGCATAGCCCTCCAAGGCATCCAGCGACCCAGTCAGCTCAGCCATAGTCAGCTTCCCAGCGCCGAGCTTCTTCAACGACGACAATTCGCCTCGCAGGCTGCGATTCCGCCACCAGCGCACTAGCGCGGAGCGCTGCTGATTCTCCTCTATCCGGCGCCGCAGCGACGGATAATCCAGTTCCTCTGCGACGTCTAGGCGAAAGCCGACCAGCTGCGCAGCAGCGTCCTGCTGAGCCAGGGCGTCACGTGCAGCTGCCCGCAAAAAGGGAAGGTGCCGCAAAACCTCCGGCTGCAAGAACTCGACCGGGATGTTCCCTAGGGTCGGAAGCGCTTTCGCCAGTTCGACGATGGCCGCCACCCGGTCCAGCGAGTCGCCCTCGCTGTCCAGCCCCAGCGACGCCTGCTGTTCGCGCAACAAGTTCAGCAGCTGTTCCGCGGCGTTTTTCAGTGCTGTCGTCTTTGCCGTCAGCTCACGCTCTGCCGTCGGGGTCCATTCCGTCAAGGTGATTGGCGCCAGGGCTTGTCGTCGCTCTGGTTCAAGGCTGGCGAATGCTTGCGCCAAGTCAGCCACGTACGCCCGCAGCCGGGTCAAGTCTGTCGACGCATGGCGCAAGCAGTCAATGGCGACCAAGTCCTGGCCGACCGGAGTTTCCCGACCCAGCAGCAGAGAAAAGCAGTCATACGGGGAAAAGCCATTGGGATAGGTGACATGCAGCGCTTCGACATAAACGTTCAGTTCGGCTCGCAGCGTCATGAGCCGGTCTGCTGTCTCCGCCCACGCCCCCGGCACCGCGCTGTCCGCTACTGCCAGGGCTTCAGCGAATTGCTCCAAGACGTCCTTCTTGCCAGACTTGTTGGAATGCAGCTCCAGGCAGAATGGCTTCAGGCCAACATCGCTCAAGCGGCGATGCACGACGTCCAAAGCGGCCTTCTTTTCGGAGACGAACAGGACGCGCCGCCCCAGCGCCAGGTTATGCGCGATGATGTTCGTAATCGTCTGCGACTTGCCTGTTCCTGGCGGCCCATGCAGGACAAACGTCTTGCCCAATTCAGAGTACTTCACTGCCGTCAGCTGCGAGGAGTCAGCGTTGCGCGGGCAAAACAGGTTCTGCAAGTCAAGATGGCGGCCGATTTCCGCGCCCGGGAACACCTCGACCCCGTCGTCATACTGACCGCCGCCTTCAATCAGGTGATTGACCAGCGAATGCTGGCGCAAGGATTCGAGCTGACTGTTCAAGTCGTTCCACATGATGAACTTAGTAAAGGAAAAACATCCCAGGCGCACTTCCTCCCGCACTTCCCAGCCTTTCAGGTCGCGGACAGCGTGTCGCATAATCTGCATCACCTTTGGCACATCAACGCCCTGGCTGTCGGTCGGCAGCGGCTCCAGGGCCGGGATTTCCAGCCGATGCTCACGACGCAGCAATTCAAGCAGCGTCACGTTGATGACAGCGTCCTCGTCAACGCGGGCAATAGTGACCCCTTCAGCCAGCGACCTACGTATGATCTGCACGGGTAGCAGCAGAATCGGGGCAAAGTAGGACTTGCTGTCGCGCTCAGTGACTTTCCATTCCAGCATTCCCAGGGTCAGATAAATGGTGTTGACGCCGCCCTCCTCCAGGTCGAGTCGGTACTGCCGGTAGAGCTGGACCAGCCGTCGCTTCAGGTCTGCGGCTGACAGCGGACTCCACAGCCGCTTTTGCTGCAGTTCGCTGGCCAGCAGCTGGCGGGTCTGGCCGCCAACCTGCTCGCTGCGGCGTTCTGCCAGCTCAAGGACGTCCTTCTCGCTCAGCAAGTTTTCCAGGGCGTTGAGAGTCAACGGCACGTCAGCCGCGACTTGGTCTTCCAGCAACGCGATGTCCGAACAGGTAATGGGAATAACCAGGCGCGTATCACGCACATTCAGCAGCCGATTGCGCAGCGAGAGGTCCAGCAGCTTCTGTTGCCAGCGCAACACGCGCGCCGCCGGTGGCAGCGCAGTCGTAGACGATGTCGGCGCCAGCCCGACCTCAGGGCGCAGCTGCCGCTCGGCCTCGCCCTCTGTCGCACCAATCTTGCGCCCTGCCAACGGCGCCAACTCCAGGCCGCCGGCGCTCTTGCGCAACGGCAAAGCATAGACGCCGCTATGGCGGGCGCGCAGGATGTCGATTGCACAGTAGAACTCGTCTTCGCCGAGCAAATTGCTGCGCGCCGATTCTTCGGCTGCGGCAAAGCTGGCGTCGCTCGTGGCCAGCGTCGTCTCGAAAACCAGGAATTCATCCAGTTCAACCAGTTTTCGGACGGTCTGCAAGTCATCCATCGGCACATCCGGGAAATAGTAGTCCTTGAGATGACAGCCGATGTACGCATGTCCCTTTTCCAGCATAATGACCGGATTGAGGCGAGCGCTTTCCATGACCGACGCGAACAGGAGGGTCAAGTCCAGGCAGGAACCCAGTTTATAGGTATAGATCGTGTCGGCAAAGCGCACTTTCTGCCCTGGCGTCCCGAAGAGCGCAAGGGATCTGGAATAGTTGACCCCCCACTGCTGCACGGCGCGGTAGATAGCCCGGCACAACTCATAGGCGTCCTTGCGGTCATGGCGCTGGTAGCCAATCATTGCGGACGATCCAGTCGTCTTCTCCAGCTCGGCGGCAGCCTGCCCTTGCAGAAAACTCACGGTCTCAAGATTCGGAGTCACGAACGCCGCCAGCAACTCGGGCATGACGTGCAGGCCAAGCCACTGGTCTGGCGCCAAGACATCAACCGCGTACTCCTGCCGCAGCAACGTCTGCCCGTCAGCGCGCAATTCAAACACTAGCCGGCCCTTGACTAGGTCCGTAACCGCCGCCAAAAAATCGAAATCGAGCTTGATGTCAATCTTGCCGAATGCAATCTCCGTCCCGGCGTCAAGGCGTTCCGCATGCACGGTGCAAGGCTGCGTAAATCCCGGTTCCGAAGTGAACACGCCTTCCAGGCTGACGAGGTCGACAGCGCCGTTGTTGCGCAGCCTCAAGCCCTGCACCAGGCTAAGGCCATTCTGCTGCAAGGCGAGATTGACGCACGGCAGCAACAATGTCTCAGCCTGGACATCGGCAACGCCCTCCAGACCCTCGGATACCAAAGATGTTTTCTGCGCAGACTCTGCTTCGGACATGGTCATGGTCATGGCAAGTCAAACCCCTAATGGATGTACGGCAACCAAGACGGAAAAACATATCCCGACTCTTTTTGGTAATAGTCTGACACAATAACCTATTCCAGAAAAAAAGCAACGCCAGATGCCGCCGGAAAGACAGACTATTGCTCCGCCCTGACGACCACAAATGCCTACCAACGTCCTGAAAAATTCTTTTTGACGCTTTTTGAAAAACTGTCTTTTCTCGGGAACTGTCTTATAGCAACGTGGTCTTACTTGGTGCATCCGTTCGTGTGAACACCCACAGATTCCCGCGTGGCTAATAGTCGGGAAGCAAAATAATTGGAAGAAAGAAAGAGACACCATGAAAAAAACTATGTCATTACTGATGGCGATGGCTCTGACAATGGCCGCTGGATTGGCTTGGAGCCAGACTGAAGCGACGATGACTTGTCGCAAAGCCAACTGCGCCATGGGCGAAGCCAAAGGCGCCTGCAAGGCAGAATGCCCTAGGGCAGAAGGCACTTGCGCCATGGGCGAAGGCAAAGGAGCCTGCAAGGCAGAATGCCCTAGGGCAGAAGGCACTTGCGCCATGGGCGAAGCCAAAGGCGCCTGCAAGGCAGAATGCCCCTGCAAGGCCGATGGCACTTGCACCATGGGCGAAGGCAAAGGAGCCTGCAAGGGCGAAGGTACTTGCGCCATGGGCCAAGGCAAAGGCAAAGGCAAAGGCAAAGGCGGCCTGGGCCAAGGCCAAGGAAAAGGCCTGGGCCAAGGCCAAGGCATGAAAGCCTGTGACAAGACCGGTTGCGCTGCCCAAAAGGCGGCCTGCCCGAAAGCCAACGCCACGGAAAAAGCCGAGTAAAACCGGCTCGCACGACGGCACGTGCTTCTACTTCGAAGCAATGATGCCCCAGCAAGACACCGCGCCAGCATTAAGCCGGCGCGGTGCCTTTTTTTTTGGAGCCGAAAACCGCCCCTCGTCCGCGCCTTCCAGCGACACTGGTTGCACATTGATAATTTTGTAATGCGTCAGTCATTGATACTCGGAGTTCCGGTGAGCCTCAGAGCCAGGCTTCCCAGATAGTGCGCTTGAGTGGACAGTGGACAATGGACGGAAATGGACTTTTATGGACATCAGTAGACGATGGGCTGTGGACTGAAGTGGACATTAGTGGTGAGTGGACGTGGACTGAAGTGGACCTTAATGAACAGTGGAGCTTTCGACACGTGTCCTCCACAGGCTTCCAGCCAGCAAAATTGTATCATGCTTACAGTCATGCTTCCTTGTGCCGTAGGCGCTTAACCATGCTTAACCTCAGGCTTCAGCCTGGGGATAGACGTACCCCAAAACTGGTGCCTTGTAAAGGCACTACAGAAGACCGATCCATTACATAATTTTATGACAAACTGAGGAATTGGCTAATGGAACGGCTTGCAATTTAGCTCATGTTCATTATTTTAGTGTTGTTCAACAAAAACAAACAGGACTAATATTATGGACAAAGAACAAAATTTAGCGACTGTGGTGCTGTCAAGGATAAATGACTTTCTGGGTGAACATGGTTTAGCCAAAGCCCGAAGGCTGCGGAGTCGTGCTGGTGTTGCCGAGCGATTTAATTTTGGCGAAGGCGTTTGTCTTGAAGTGCTGGATGCGACTTTGCTGGCAACCGCGAAGGTCGTGGAGGTCTGCGAGTTGCACGGCAAGAAGAAGGTATTGGCGATAGCCCCGTATTTTTCACCTGCTGTTGCGGATCGTTTGAGCAGCGCTTGCGTCAATTACGCCGACACTGCCGGGAATTTGCATTTACGCTTGGGCGGCAACATGTTATGCGTCAAGAATTGTCCACGTCCGGCCGCCTTGATTCGTCGTGTGACTCCTGGGCGATGCTGGAATCCGCAGGGGATGAAGGTGTTATTCTTGTTGCTGACTGAATCATCGGCCCTGCAATGGACCTACCGGGAGATAGCGAAGAAAAGCGGGGTTAGCCTAGGCACGGTCAGCAATGTCATCCAAGAAGCGATTGGGCGTCAATACCTGCTCAAGTGGGACAAGGGCTACCGCTGGGGGAACAAGGCTCGAATGATTGATTTGTGGACGGCGAATTATGCTGAGATTCTTTTGCCGCGCCTGGACATCGAGCATTACCAGGGAACTATGGAGCATTGGGAGGCGGACGGGGTTCTGTTGCCGGCTGGGGAAACGGCTGCCGCCATGGCCGGTTTGATGAAGAGCACCAACCTTCAGTTCTGGCGCCAGGGCGGGATTGCCAAGGTTATTGCCAGAAATCGCTGGCGCGCTGACGCCAATGGGAATATTGAGGTCATAAAGGCTTTTTGGCCTGAAAGCCGGACACTTGCGAAAGCTGTTCCATGGTTGCTGGTCTATGCCGGGCTGATGGTTCTGGACGACAGCCGTTGTCACGAGGCGGCTGAGGAAGTCAGGCGGATATACCTGGAGGTGGAAAAATGACGCCAGCCGAGGAAATACTTGCCCTCGTCGCTAATGCCGTGCAATCCTTGCATGGACGCCTGATGTTGGTTGGAGCTTCAGCCTGCCATATATAATTCAAACGGCCTCTCCTGTCTTTGCTCCACCGTCCACTAAAGTCCACTAACGTCCACGTCCACTCTCCACTAAAGTCCACTAACGTCCATCGTCCATCGTCTACTGATGTCCACTAAAGTCCACTAACGTCCATTGTCCACTGTCCACTAAAAATCTCTCCTCATCCTATTTGTCAGCCAGGCGTACATCGGTGTTCTGTGCCTGCCATAGTCAAAGTATTTGCCATGGCCGCTTTCCAGGCAGTTGAGTACCGTCTTTTCGCCGGCCAGCTGATTGTACGCCGCATAGATGCCGGACGGAAAACACGTGTTGTCGACAAATCCGACCGTCACCATGACCGGACACGTGATTCGTCGCGCAAAATGCACCGGGTCAAAATAGGCCATGGTGCGCAACGCTGTTTCGAGTTCGACTCCATCCATGATTTTCCGGCCTGGGTGTCTTCCCATCAGCACACCTGCTGTGTCACACAGGAACGGGATATGGAACAAGGCGGCAGTAAACCGCCCGCCTCCGAGCGCGACCTGGTTGAAACCCATGCCGCCGCCCTGGCTGCCGCCGTAGCAGACAAAGTGCTGGCGGTCCACGTCTGCACGCTCATACAGCCATTGCACTGCCCGATAACATCCGATGATCGGCCGGTAATAGAAAAATTCCTCCCGCGACTGCTGGCCTTGGCAGGTGTAGGGGCTATCCTTGGTGAGCTCTGCGTATGCTTGCTGACTGGCGACCGCGTCCGGACCGATTGAATCAAAGTCAAAGACATTGACGTTGAAAATGATATAATCGCGTGGACGCGCCCTAAACGCAAAGTTCTCCGGGTTGCGAATGGGCGGCCCGGCGCTGGGGACTTCGAACACGGCTGGAAACGGCCCGCTGCCATACTTGGCGCTCGGAACAGTCAGCAGGCCGTACAACCGCGTCCCGCCGATATTAGCCAAAGAGACGCGGTACGCTGTATAGTCATCGTTGGACAAGTCTGGCGCCTCCTGGCAATCGACATTGGGCGGTATCTTGTCCAGCTTGGCCAGGGCATTGGCCCAGAATGCGTCAAAGTCGGCTGGCTCAGGCCGCACTGGCCGGATGCATTCCGGGGCAAAGGCGACTCCGCATTCGCCCAGCACGGTCTCGCCGTTGACCTCTGCAAACGCCCGGCAGCGCAAAAAGCCGGGATACGGCATACTGCCCTGGACTCGCTGCGTCGCATTCGCAGCTGGTCGGAACGTCGTTTCCGACAAGACCAACTGGGTGTCGCAGCTGAGCTGAACCGTGACCGTCAAATCAGCTGGCAATGATGCCTCGGAAACAACGCTGATGTCGAATTCGGCCACCTCGGCCATGGCGAAAATCTGCGATGGCCGGGTGCATTTAACGCGGATGGTGATCATGCCTTTGCTCCTTGGTTGAGATTTCGTTCTGTCAAAACAAAGCCCTTGCAGTATCTCTAACTTTCTGCTTTCATCATTCGCTGAGGACAAATGCGCAGGCGCTGTCTGCTGGCAGGTAGCCCTGCGCCCAGGCTTTCAGCTGCACACTGAGAATGCAAGAGACTTTCGCCGCACTGCTGTCGCGCCTCTTATACATCAAGAGGTTCGCGGTGTCGACATTTTCACCGCCGCTCGCGTTTTCAGGCACGCAGCTCACCGCAAAATTCCCCTCGGCATCGGTGCGCAGCCGGACGTAGTCTGAGTTCGCGCCATTGCGGCCGTCTTGGCGGACTCGCGCCCGCGCATTGACCTGCGCACCTGGCACCGGCCGACCAGCGCTGTCACGTACTGATATGAGCAGTCGCGCTGCCTCGCCAGGCGCGACCAGAAAGCTCTCTGGCATCGCATACAGCTGCAAAGCCGGCAGCAACTCGCCAGGACGCGCCACAGGCAACCCGGCATTCACGGCCGCAAGGGACGCCCGTTCCAGGCCGCAGGCCGTGTCGCGGTCATAGATTCTGTGCGTCTGACCGTTATGGGTCACCCGCCAATGCACCTGGGCGACGTCGCCCAACTGGTAACCCAGCAAGACCACAGCGCCCTGCCCGGCAGCCGCGCTTGGCCAGCGCACGATCACTGCCTGCTCCTGCTCATCCCATGCCAGCGCGGTCGCGCCGTCAGCACGAATCGCCTGAATGCCCACGCCTGGCGCCTTCAGCATCTCCGGCGCAAAGCGTTCGACCACTGCGAAATCAACGCCGCCCAGCGCACGCAACGGCGCTGGCCCTTGCAAACTCGCATGCAGCGACAGCGGCCGGCTGAAGTACTGGCTGAAGTCATCAGTAACCGCCAGCGTTGCCGGATATGCCGCCTGCAACGCCGCGTTGGCCTGATAGCAGCCTGATGAAATCACCAGCGTCACACCGCCAGCGTGCAGACGCTGGACCAGCGACCATTCGTCTGCGGTCAATGCCCGCGGCGCGTCCAGGTACATCGTCGAGAGCGCTGACCAGCAGGGGAGCAGCTGGCCCGCTTCGTCGTAGAAGTCCTCTGCCAGCAGCGTTGTCCGGGTGTCATCGCCCGTGAAGAAGAAGCCCCTGCCAGCCTGCTCCAAAACGTAGAGTCGAAAGACTTGTTCGCGGTTAAGGTCAACTAAAGCCACCGCCCGGCGCATCTGCGACTCCTTTGCGCGCAAATCGAACAAGGCTGCGGCACTTTTGCCAAGGCGGCGAATGGCGCGCCAAAGCCCAGCGACGTCTGCCGCCTGCACTACGCAGAGGAGATAATCCGGCGCATGGGGATGGACCATAGTGCGGATCAGCGGCTCGCTCGCACCTGCTGCCAAGGGCGTCAGCAGACCCGACCACGCTGGCGGCAGCGCTGCCGAGCCACTGCCCACGGGCATCACCACGACACAGTGGCGGTTGCACGGCAACTCAGTCGGTGCCACTAAGGCCGCGCTGCGGGAATCAACGGCAAGCTCCTTGCCCAAGCCGCGCAATGGCGCTAACGCCGAAGCCAGTTCGACGGCGCCAAGCGCTGCCAGCAGCTGGATGTCGCCCGGCGTCTTCGCCATGACGTAGAACGGCCCGTGGAAAGCCTGCATGGAGCGATAGCATTCATCGGGAACAACCTGGTTCGCATGCAGCAGGGGCACGTGGTCTGCAGTGCGCCCGCCGCCAAAGGCCGCATGCCGCGGACGATTCTTCCACGCTTCCTCGCGGCTTTGATTGGTCAGGTCCTCGAAGGGCGCAATCACCCAGTTCAAGGTGAATTCGGCCGAGCCGACCACGCCAGGAGTCTCTGCCAGTCCCCGCCAGTAGCGTTCGAGGTAGTAGGCCGCGCCGCGAATGGTGACGCCGCCGATGCCGCCGGTTGCCCAGGAGTACTTCGGGCCATTCCACTCGGTAATCATCAAGGGCCGATTGAACAGCGCGGCCTCGGCGGCCAGCTCAGCCAGGTCGCGATGCACCTCGTCCAGCCGGCCGCTGTAGCGCCCGGTGTACTGGTTGATGCCGCAGACGTCCTCGTGCGGCAGAGGCACCACCGTATTGAAATGCCCGGCTCGGACGTACATGATCGGCGAACTGTCCAATCGCTCGCGCCGCAAAACCTCCGCCATATAGTCCAGCGGCTGGAAGGGCGTACCTGGGAACGCCGTATTGATGCTCGCGCCCCAGCTGTCCAGCTCGACTTCGTTGCCGACTTGCAACACAAAGGGTGACGCATGCGAACTCGGCTGTGCCATGCGCTCGGCGATGAAAGACAGCTGCTCGCCAAAAAGCTGCATGTCATCCCAACTCTTGAGAGCTTTGTAGGACGGATAAAAAGCGGCCAACTGAGCATAGCCGCCGCGTTCAAACAGTGACCAAAACGCCTCACTCAGCTTCAAACCATAGAAACGACCGCCTTCGACCCACAAATCCGCCAGCATGGACGCGGTTTCCGCTGGGCATGCCTTCAGGCTCTCCTCCATCCACGAAAAAGCCGCCGTGCGTGGGAAAGCCGCCTGGCCATTGTAACGGAAAAACCATTCAGGCCGCCGCCGCGTCAATTCCTGCCGCAAAAGCGGCGTTATTCCCGATGCGAACAGCGCAGATTCGCGCAAGCCCACCTGGCGCCGACCCGCTGCCAGCACCGTGCCGTCAGCGCTGTATGCGACCATGCGCAGCTGGTAGAGATGTGCATTGCCAGGCGACCAGAGCGGGACATTCACCGGCAGCCGCAGCTCCTGCCAGGCGTCAACGCCGTCGCGATAATCCACTGCGGCCAGTAAGGCTACATCTACGGCGTCACGCAGTTCCACGCAGAGCCGCGCAGCGGCCGCACTCAGGCACACAACCAGCTCGGCCTGGCCGTCGGCGAGTTCGAGCCGCGTCCGAAATGTCGAAGACGCCACTGGCGGCCCGCTGTATAACGGGAGTGGCTTCGGCAGCGATGCCACATCTACGGCGGCCTGCCGCAACTTCTGGTTAAAGCTGCTCAAATAGAGGCTGCGCAAGTCAGGTATGACGCGCAAAGCGTCTTCCACTTGCAGCAGCTCATTGCGTGCAGTCAGCAGGGCCATGCGCGCATCAAGCAATTGCTGCTGGCAGTCGGCCAGAAATTCGTCCCGTGCTGTACTCAGCGCTGGGGGATAAGCCAGGTAAATCGGGCCTGCGTCAAGCGCAAAGGAGTCAGCCTCGCCAGGAACATTTTCCACCCGCAATTCCATGCGGGTGACCTTGCGCGGATCAAAGCGCGCACTCCGGAAAGACGTGCCGACATCGAAACGGCACTCTGTCCAATCCTTGCCAGGCATAGACTGTGGCTGCAAGTCTAAAAAAGCCTCCAGCCCTTCCGGGTGTTCGCTGCGCAACCGCAGGCAAAAGGGCCGCTGCTCATGGAGGACTCGCGCTGAACAACGGACCTTCATGACGATCACGCGACCGCTCACATCAAGATAGCCGCTACGGTCTTGGCCGGCCGGCACGACCATGCTCAGAAAAACTGTCTGCCGGCTGTGTTGCCCCGTAAAAATGACCTGCTGCCGCACAAACAGCTCGCCGTTCTCCTCAATGCGTTTGGGGGAAGTCTGCGGCACTGCTTGGTACAGCACGTAATTTGAGACGCCTGCATGCGTGCGAAAATCATTCACCAGCGTTGGCGGCCGGCCATCCAGCGCGGCAAGATGCGCATGGAATTCCGCTTCGGTCATGGCCGGGAGCGCAGACGCGACGCTGGCCGCTGCTGGCCGCTGTTTCCACGGCGCCGTTGGCGCGGCCGGGCGCGCCCGGGCTGCGTCGGAGTCCTGCGCCCACAATTCACGGATAGCTTGCAGCTCCTGCGTCCAAGCCAGGACATGCTCGCGGCTGCCGGCCAGCTGCGCCAACTCCAGCTGATAGCGTTCGCGCAGGTCTTGCAGGCGAGCGTATTCCATCGCGGTCGGTTCCGGCGGGCGCTGCCATTCATCCGCGTCGTGGGTATAAACCGGCCCGTTAGGCACAAAGCCGAACGAATCAATCACGAGAATACCAGCGCCATCGTGGTTTGACACTGGGAGGACATGGTACTGGATCACGTGATCAAACGAAAGCGGGAGCACTTTTTCCGGGTCGGCGCCGCGATAGAATTTGAAGTCATCGGGCGTCAATTCTGCCGCCTGCCAGTCCTCTGTCAACGCAATAGCCTTTTTCAGTTGCCATTCGACGCCGTCCCTGGTCAACAGCCGCATGTATGCTGCCTTGGGCAAGGCGCCTTCGCGGCGCAGCTGCACACGCAGGGCGGTGTTGCCCTTCACTGGCCGAAACATCGGCCAGTTGAAACGCGACCACGCGCCTTGCTGGTAATGCAGCGCCATGGCAGCGGCGCTGCCTTCGGCGCCAGGCTTGATCAGCTGCGCTTTTTCAGCATCACCAAGGCATTCCATCGTGTAACGCCAAACGAATTCCTCGCCGCGAGCCGTCAAAGCCGCCAACGCCACCAGCCCTATCCATGCCCACGCTCTCATGTTCTGCTCCATGTTCGCAAATCAGCTCTGTCAAAAACAATGCTCTTGCAGCATTTTTAACTTAATCAGCCTTCCAACAAGCATTGGTCAAGAAACCCCCAAGCCTGAGCCAAGGCTTCCGGCGTTGGCGCGTGGCCAGCTGCGTGATTGCAGAAGCCATCGCTGTCCCGCAGTTCAACGCGGCTGCCAGCGTGGTCATACTGTCCGGCAATCAGGAAAAACCGCACGGCCGGCGCCAATTCGAGCAGTTGCCCAAGATGCATCCCAGCCGCTTTCATGGCAGCCAGTTTTCTCCCGAAATACCACTCGTCATGCCAATTCGTGCTGTCCCAGAGAATGCCGAAGTCGCTGGCAACGATGCATCTAATGCGCGAATCAAGCGTACCGACGAAAAAAGCGATTTTTCCGCCCAGGGAATGGCCAGCCACAGCCAGACGGTTCGGGTCGACATCGTCGTCAGCAGCCATCAAGTCAAGAGCCAGGCGCGCGTCAGCGACGAGTTTCCCCATGCCTGTCCAGTCCGGATGGCGTTGCTGCAGCTCTGCCGCCGCCATGGCCCAGCGCGGCCATGCGTCGCGGCCCAGCTCGCACTTAGGCAGATTCAGGTGATACGTCTCCGGCGCGTAAACCACATAGCCGCGGCGGACGAGCGCCAAGCCGAGGATGCTGCTTTCCGGTGTGTTGTCACGACGCTCCAGTGTGTCGAATTCAATCCCGGCGATCCGCTCCGGATAGTAGAAAGGCAGCAGCACAGCCGGGGCGGGCTTGGCAAGACAGCGCGGCTTCATCACCAGGATGCGCTGGCGGACGTCTGGCTCCGTGAACTGTACGCCGACGGTGCCAACGTAATCTTCGCATTCAAAGCGCTGCAACGGAGTAAAGCCCGCGTCAAAAACACGCGGCGTCGGACTGCCCAACGCATCAAGCCATCGGGCCTTCAGTTCTTCAGCATGCACGGCCTAATTCTCCTGGATTAAAGAAAAAAACGCTGGGCGCTCACGACCGGGGCAGCCCCAGGTTGTCAGCGGCGGCTAATCGATAGCGATTTATTTCCGGCGGAGTTTGGGACGAACCGCAGATCGACCACGCCTCGTGGGTCTGGCAATTGATCTTGAAAGCGCAAACCGCCTTCACATCAGGAATGCGGGCGAACACCAGCTGGTAAAGCTGTCCTGCCGGCACTTTGGCACCGTAGTCTAATCCCAGCAACTGCAAGGCATCCAAGTCCTTTTTCTGGTCGCGCAGCCCCATGCCGCAGGCCATGGAGCAGAGGCCACTGTCCGGGTCATAGCCGCGGCACGGCGGGCAAATCTGGCATGGGCCTGGGACCAATTCGATGAGAACCGACGGGTCGCTCCGGCACGTCTCCACGGCCTCGTAGAGATTGTCTTCCAAAATCGGTGCGTATTCTCCAGGTCGGCAATTAGCGGTGAAGCAGGCCATGCAAAGCAGATGATGCGGGCGAATCTGCAAGACACGGCGCCCGTACATGGCTTCGGCAGTCTCCTTCTTGCACTTTTCGCGCGTCGCCAGACTGCGTCCCGGCATCAGCGTATCAATCGCCTTGGCGTGGCCGCGCTCGTAGTTGCCGCTGTTGCCATAGCGGCAGCCCTGCCAGATAGGCGCAGTCACCTGCTCAAAGCAGCAGATGTCCTGCACAGTCGCAATGCCGACATTAGCGCGCGTCAGGTGTCGCAGCAGATCGCAGGCTGGCACTTCGGCGCCTGGCAGCAGTCCCAAGCGCTGCAAGACGGTCAAATCGCGCCGCAGGTTGAAGGACTTGCCTTCCGGAGTGTCGCAGGCGTCGCCGGGGTTCTGGAAGCGGAACGTCGATTCCACGTCACAGCGCAATTTCAACACGCAATAGCGATTGGCCATGATGCGCTCCTGGAGTTCATCCAGCTTCTCCTCGAAATAATATGGCTCGCAGTTCTGGCGACCGATCCGACAGACTAGACATAGCAGCTGATAGGGACGGATTTCTAAGATGTCTGCGGGACGGGCGGGCGTCTCCATAATGAAAACCTCCTGAGGTTATGGCCTGGAAAGGCTGAATTCGACATCGGCAAAGCGACATGGGTAATATACATGATTTTCACGCCGCGTCGCCAAACTCGAACGACGACAGAACGAGATTCTTGGCAATTCCACAAAGGCCAGTTGCCGAAAACTGCACCCATCGTTATATTGAAACAAAACAACGACAAATAGCAGCGCAAAAGGACGCAACATGACCGGCAAGGCATTGTACCAACTGCAAGACGTAACCAAGAACTTCTATCTCGGCAGCGGCGTCATTGAGGTTCTGCGCGGCTTGACGCTCGACATCGCGTCCGGCGCCTGGGTCGCCCTGGTCGGTCGCTCCGGCTCAGGCAAGACAACCCTGCTGCATTTGCTCGGCGGCCTTGACAAACCAAGTGCCGGTCGCATCCTTCTGGACGGCAACGACATCACCCGAATGTCAGCAGCCCGGTTGACGTCGCTGCGGCGAAAGCGCATCGGCTTTGTCTTCCAGTCGTATCACCTCTTCCCGGAATTGTCGGCCTGGGAGAATGCCGTCTTGCCAGCCTTGCATTGGGGAAGCGACCGAGACGCGGCCTATCAAAACGCCCGACAGTGGCTGCATTCCTTTGGCTTGGGAGACCGCCTGCAACACCGCCCGCGCGAATTGTCCGGCGGAGAGCAGCAGCGCGTGGCCATCGCCCGCGCCCTGATCAATGACCCAGACATCATCCTGGCTGACGAACCAACCGGAAACCTCGACGCAGCAGCAGCCCAAGGCATCATCGACATCCTGAAAGACGTGCGCCTGAAGCAAGGGAAAACCTTGATCATGGTCACCCATGACCAGCAACTGGCCGAACAAGCCGACCGAGTCATCAGACTGGCTGTAGAATAGGGGCGAGGGGCGAGGGTCTGAATGCTGAATGTTGAATGTTGAATGCTGAATGCTGAATGCTGAGGCGCATTTCATAATTCATAATTCATAATTCATAATTCATAATTCGTAAGGGGCAAGAGTGAGCTTGGTCCACACCGTCCACTTCTGTCCACGTCCACTCCCCACTAATGCCCACTTCTGTCCACAGTCCATCGTCTACTAACGTCCATTAATGTCCACTGACGTCCATTTTCCACTGTCCACTAAAGCGCTTTCCCCTGTGTGCCTATCTCCGCAGCTTGTCGTAGTTCCGAGTATCCATCGGTGATTGATTACTTTTCCAGTCTCAACTAAAAATATAAAGCCGTTGATTTGCAAAAATTCGGCATTAGATTGACTTCACAGCTACTGAAAAACCCCGCTTTTCGCTCCGCCAACCACGCCATTTTGCTTGTCATTTACCCAAAAATGCAACTTCAACCATCGCAAATCAGGAGCCACCATGAAAAAGCGTTCAGACTTCACCCTCATTGAGTTGTTGGTTGTCATCGCCATCATCGCCATTTTGGCTGCCATGCTTTTGCCTGCGTTGTCGAAAGCCCGCGAAAAAGCCAACGGCATTTCCTGCATCAATAATTTCAAGCAGATTGGCTATGCCATAGTTCAATATCAGTGCGACAACGAGGACTACGCCTTTGGCGGGTATGTTTATGGGAAGTATTATTACCAATTATCGTTGGACCCCTATCTTGGCGGTGGCTATCATCCCTACTGGAACAGCATTTCCGCGCCGGTCTGGGTCTGCCGTTCCAACCATCCCCACCGTGCAGGCGCATTGCTTTCACGCGGTTATATCGATGGCGCCAACTGCGGCACGGTGTTTAACACCAGCCTGACGATGACAGATACTGCCAGCGGCATAAAATATGGCATGAAAACGACCACGATCAACCGTCCCACGCTTTCCACCCTGGTAGTCATGACTGAAGCCGCCAAGGCCGATAAAGAAGCCGCCCTAAATGCGATCAGCATTTATTACAGCCGCTATGGCTTTTCTTCCTATTCTTATGCCAAGCATGGCAATGGCAGCAACTTCCTGAAGCTGGACGGCAGCGTGGCCTGGAAATCAGACAATTCAGCTTACCGCGAAACCCAAAATGACCAGCGCGCCGCCCATGCCTGGGTGCCAAACTACCCGACATGGTATACGCACTATGATGTTGATTGATATTTTTTGACAACCATAGCACAAAACAAGGGATCAGACATGTTGCGACGCATTCTTTTTCTCTCTGTCCTGCCATTTGTCACCCACGCCGTTACCCCGTTGCCAGCCGAGTTTTCCGGCAATTACTGCAATTCTTTCAAGGCTGCCTTTAAGGAGCTTTTCACTGAAACGGGCTCCTATCCCAACTTCACTTTGCCGACTGAAGGCACAAAAATCCTGGTCTGGTCCCATTTAGGGCAAAAACACGAGCCGCAATCAGCCGAAGACCTGCAAGCCTTGCTGAAATTTGTCCAAAACGGCGGCATATTTTTCCTCTGCTCAGCTGCGCCTACCCAGGCTTTTCATGGGAAGAATATCTATGACCTAAGCCCGGCCGCTGATTTGCTGGGCGCCAAAAGCTATGTGTACAGCAATCCCAAATCCGAGCTGCTTGGCGTAGCCCAAGAATTATTCACGCCGGAGAGCAACCCGTACGCCGCTATGGAGCACAATAATCCCGGCTTAGGTGGTTTAACCAACATGATAGTTCTCATGGGCACGGACAAGATCGCCAAGCTGGGCGTCAACCGCATTGGTTCAGGCGCAGTGGTTTACACCTCCAACGCCCCAGCAGCTAAGCCCGAGTATGCCGACGCGCTCAGGAAACTGCTGCTCAGTCTCATGCAGCCTAACGAACTGCAACGACTTTTCCCCTTGCCGACGAGCAATCAAGCCGTCACCGTCGACGGCCAAGTCCTGCATCTGGCGCTGGCGTCAGACAGCCGGAACTCGCCCCTGGACAACCTGCTGCCGCAGCTGCTGGAGGCTGCCGACTTCAGCCCCATCATAGGCGAACCCAGCCTGCTGATACACGTAGGCCAGACGGCATACGTCAACAGCCTGGGACTGGACTTCGACTCCCTGCATCCATACGGCTACTACATCGTCATGCGGGACGGCAGGAACCTCGTCCTAGCCGGAAAAAGAGACGCAGGCACGAACTACGCCGTCATTGATTTTCTCAAGCGCTATCTGGGCTATCGCCGCTTTCTCGGCACCCAGGAGTTAAATGAAATTATCCCCAAGCAGCCCAAGCTCGTGCTTCCCGCCAAGCTGGAAATCCGCGAAGAGCCCTCTATTCACTCCTATATCCTGGCCTGGGGCGGCGGCGCAGCGGTTTTCGGGCGCAACTCCCGCTTGACCTGCCAGGCCACCCATGCCTTGAGCAGCTTGGTTCCGCCGGCCAAATATGGCGAATCGCATCCTGACTACTTCCCCATGATCAACGGCGAGCGCGTCAAAGTCGTTGATGGCAAGATCGCCGGCCCGTGGAATCCCTGCCTAAGCAATCCAGACCTGCCCAAGCTCGTAGCAGAATATGCGGACGAATACTTCGGCAAGCATCCAGACAACCTGGGCCTGCCCATGGGAGTCAATGACGGCGGCGGCGATTGCCAATGCCCAAGCTGCAAGGCCGAACTGGAGAAGACCGGCAACCAATACGCCAAGTTCTATAACATGGCAGCTGGCGTATTGGCAGAAAAATATCCAGACAAGCTGATCAGCTTCATCGCCTACAGCGCTGCGGCCACCCAGGCGCCTAAAGGCGTCAGCATGGCGCCCAACATCCTGGTGGAAATCACCGGCATTGGCAAAGTGGGCGCCTACAACCTGTTCCCGGCCTGGCGCGATAGCGGCATCAAACACTTCGGACTCTACGATTATATCTACACGTTTGGCAGCGGCTATGTCACGCCGAGATATTATCCCAGAGCCATGGCGAGCGCCTGGAGAGAGGCGAAAAAAGAATACAACTTGGAGACGATGTGGATGGAACTCTATCCGGCCACCGGCGTTTTTGACGCTCCCAGACAATATGTGCTTGACGAAATTGCCTGGAACATGGATGCTGATGTCGAGGCGCTTCTGGATGACTTCTTCAACAGCATGTACCAGGAGGCCGCCCAGCCAGTCAAGCGCTTCTTTGACCTGCACGAACAGGTCTATCTGCGCAAAAAAAATTGGAAAACACCCATGAGCGATAGGCAAAAATTCGCTCAAATGAATGAATATACTTGGGACGACCTGCAAAAACTGGAGCAGGAACTGGATGCTGCCAGTAAAATCACGTTGCAGGAACTGCCTAAGAAACGGCTTGAGGTCCTAAAGAAGCTTTGGCGTTTTTCCAGCTTGCGCATTCAGGGCAATATCCTAGCCCGCGACCTGGAGGCAATGCAAAGCATCGACTCCAAGGCGACAGCGGAAAAGCTGGTTGAGCTTATCAAGCGAGGCTATCAAAACATCGCTGATTCCGAGGCTTATACGATGAGCGACGAAGAGCAAAAGCTGGTTTTCATTGACCCGGAAAAGCGAGGCCTGGAGCAACTGAAAAACTTCTCCTATCTCTTGCCACTGCCCAATTTCGAGAACTTCAGCGAGCCGGCTCTGGCGCGGCTTAGCGAGTATCTACTGAAAAACGGACAGGACTTGGCGGCTTTCTACCAGAAACATGCCTCTGGCAGTTCGGATGAAAGAACCCGGGCCGCCTTGCTGACGCAAGTCTATATGCATCAACATCAGCTTGAGAATTTAGTGCGCAATCCCTCTTTTGAGGACAGCGCTGATTCCGGCCATGACAAGCCCTTGATGAGCGATCATATCAACCTTCAAGGCGTGCCAGGCTGGTCTTCCTGGACCTTCCCCAGTTCAGTAACCAAATTCTTCCTGAATTCCGAAACTGCGCACAGCGGGAAATACTCTTGCGCCATCGGCGAACGGCAAATCGGCGGTTCAATTATCTCATACGTCGGGCTGCAACCGAATTGCCGCTATCGCCTGACGTTCTGGGTGCGGCGTAACCGCGGCGACGAAGGCTTTGGCATGGGTTCAGCCGGTGTGCGCATGCAGGGTAAAAGAGGCTGGCTTGACCAAGGCAGCGCCATAACAGTTGCCTATCCGCCGGAATGCGAGCACCAATGGGTCAAATGCAGCACGATTTTCACCGCGCCAAATGAGCCGGCGACTGCCCTGATCCTGCTCTCTGCTGCCAAGCAAGCGCCAGGCGCATGGACTGCCTTTGACGATGTCAGCCTGGAAAAAGTCTATGACCCGGAACACGGGAGATAATGGTGAAACGACTGAATATTATCGCTCCAGACAACCTGGGGGACTTGCCGCAAGCCGCCCTGGCAATCAAGACCGCAGAAGAACTACTGGGAAAAAATCAGCAGTTCATGCCCGAATTAAGCGTGAGCCTGATATTCCGCGATGAACAATCCGACGGCAATTTTGAAATCAGCCAGCAAGGCAAGGATTTAAGCATCACTGGCAATGACGAAGGCTTGCGCTGCGGACTCTACACGCTGCTTGGCAAGCTGGGATTCCATTGGTTCAACCCGGCTGAAGACATCATCGGGCCGAACCGGCTCTTTGCTGGCGACTTGAGTTCATTGACAGGCCGACACCAGCCGGACTTCGCCTACCGGGGCTTGCATATTTGCGCTGGAAAACATCATTACGATGACCTGGTAGGCCGCTGGATGAGCTTCAATCGCATGAATCGAAAGCTTACCCACCTGCCCGAGGACGATGTCATCGGAACACGCCTGAAGGAATTAGGACTCAGGCCAGACACGACCGTGCACGCCTACGACCTCCTGATCCCAGACGAAAAGTATTTCGCAACGCATCCGGAATTTTTCTCCTTAGTCGGCGGCAAGCGCATCAAGCAAAACGACGGCGGTCAGCTCTGCCTTTCGAATCAACAGATGAGAGCAGCATTTGCCGAGGAGCTGCTCGCAAAAATCCGCTCCAAGCCGCACTTGGGAGTTTTCGGCTTTTGCCCCAACGACGGCTATGGCCACTGCGAATGTGAACAATGCCTGGCATTGGATTCTGCGGAGGACAAGAAGAAGGATCAGATCAACAAGCGCCTGGCTGATTTTGTCCAGGATATCTGTGCCCGCGTTGCCCAGGCAGCTCCCGGGGTGATGCTCGGGCACTATTCCTACAGCAACTTCAGCAATTTCCTCGATTATCTGCCGGAGCCGCCCAAGAATCTGCTGATATCCTGCACCATGTTCCATTGCTACAGCCATTCGGTCTTTGCTGCGGATTGCCCGGTCAATCCTGAGTACGCCCAGCGCTTGCAGAAAATATTGGCAAAGATCGACCGCGTCTATATTTACGACTACTATGCGTACAACTGGAGCCGCCTGCCGGCGCCGTACTGGCAGGCTATCATCGACGACTTCAAGCACTATAAGCAGCTTGGAGTGGAAGGCTGGATGTCGGAATGCTCTGGCGCTGACCACCCAATGTGGCAGACGCAATGGTGCAACTACTACTTGGCAGCCAAAATGCTCTGGAATTCAAAGCGCGATTTGGCCCCCTTCCTGACGCAGCTCTGCGCCGCAAGGTATCCGGAGCAATCCGGCAAGGATGCCGCAGCCATGAAAAAGTATTTTTCCGCACTGCAAAAATCCGTGCTGCGCAAGGATGTCTGTCTTGACAAGAAGCCTGCGGTCTTCAAGGACTTTTTCACTCCAGCCATACAGGCAGAAGCCGCTGCGGCCTTGGAAGCAGCCGGCCATTCTCCCTTGGTCGAGGCCGAGCGCGCCATATTTGAATTCCAGCGTCAGAATTACGCTGAACGCGAAAAGTATATTTCACCAAAAGCCATCCAGTCCAGCGCACTCGACGGCAAGGCGCAGCCGATTTATTTGGTGGACCGCTCCAGCCAGCTGCCAAATCTTGCTAATGATACCCAGGTGTGGGTCGATGTCAAAGCCGGAAAAATCCTCTTCCGCATGCTCATGCACGAACAACAGATAGACAAGCTCAAGATTAACAGCAAAAGTCCGTATGCTGGCGACAGCATAGAGCTATTCCTGGACGATGGCAACAACCCGGATTTGTGCTATCACTATATCTTCGCGCCTGACGCCAGCATGGTCGCCAGTGAATGTGAAGGCACCCGCTGGAATTGGGCCTGGCAGCACCAGGGCAAAGTCGAAGCAAAAAGACATGAGCAAGCCTGGGAGCTGCTAGTCGAAATACCCTTGAGCGACATCAATGCCAGCCAGGACTTCGGCTTCACCATCATTCGCAATCGCTATACTGAAGGCTCCCAGGTCTATGGCACGCCGGCCGGCGGAGCCTACTTCAAGCCGCAAGATTATATCAGGTGCAGCGCAAGCCCGAGTTGACCGCCCGGAAAAATGAAAGGCAGAGAAAGGTTTCCCAATGGATACATTCGATCTATCGCCAACCCATCTTCGCAATCAGGTTGACCAGGCATGGGACTATATCTGGAAACGATTTTATCTGCCTTCGACCAATCTGATTTATGACTACATAACCAGTTACGAAGAAGGGCATTATCTGGACAAATTGCCCACGCCGGAAGAGATCAAGTGCCAGCATCCCAATCCCTGCGGCTGGGGAACCGGCATGGAGGATTCATCCATCAACGGTGGCGCCATGCTGTCCTTGATCTGCGACCGTTTTGCCGTAACCGGCGAAAAGGAGATGTATGCGGCTGCCCAAAAAATCTATTCTGGACTTTATGACTGTGCCACCATTCACGGTGCGCCTGGCTTTGTTGCGCGCAGCCTTTGCCCTGCCGATGGAAAGTCAGCCTATAACAACAGCTCGCGCGACCAGTTCACGCATTTTGTGCATGGTTTCTGGAAGCTCTGGACTTCTCCGCTGGCAGACCCGAAAATGAAACGCGGCATTGAGGATTGCCTGGCAGCAGTGGCGCGCTTTGTGGAAAAATCAGTGACGCCGGAGAACCAATACCGCCTGCTGATGCTGGATGGCACTCCTGCCCCAGAGGTCTGCGCCATGTGGGACCTGAATAATATCGACCCTCACGAAGCAGCCCGCCTGCCCATGTTTTATGCCGCTGCCTTTGCAGTGACCGGAGAAAGGCATTTCCAGAAGCAGTGCATGAAATACTATAAGCCAGCAGCAGAGGCCTCCTGTCAGCTTTGGACCATGCCATACTCAAGCTATCCATTGCTGCAAATGGCTTGTTCTCTGGAATTGCTGCTGACTGTATTTCCGCAATATGATGAGTATAATGCACTGTGCCGCAAAGCATTATCAGATGCAGCTGAAAGGGCTCAATTCAATACCCTGCTGGCAGCAAGACACTTTCCTTCATTGCCCAAGGAACAACCGGTGTTTCAGGATTGGCGGCAATGCCCAACGCACAAATCCCGAGTGGGCGGCTACATCGTTCCCAAGCATGAAAACTTTAGCAACCAAGCAGCACGCGAAGCTGGCGAGGCCGCACTGGTGCAACTGATGGCCCCAGACTTTCATTTCAGCGAACTGCAAAGGAAACTGCTGAAAACCGCCATAGCACGATGCGACTTCAAATACTTCTCGGCTGGATATGGCCCAATCTATTTGCAAGCAGCCTACTGGCAAATGCTGCGAAAAGCCATGTTTTAACGTAAAAAGCAGTTGAATTTTAGGCATGGGTTGGTCAGCGTTTATATGTCACCCCTAGCGGGGCTCAAAATATTATACGCCTCACCCAGGGCTTCGCTACGCTCACCCTGGGCTTTTATGTTGCTGGCCCTTTGAACCGCCAGGCTTACATACGACAATCAGCGTCCATAACGTTCACAGCCGCAAAGCGGCAAAAGCCCGGAGGGCGACACATAGAAGCCCAGGGCAAGCCGAGCCGCCAGGCCCGGCGCAGCCCTGGGGGAGAAAGCGGCAAAAGCCCGGAGGGGTCCGTTCCGGCTAGGCGGGTGGCGCCGCGCAGAGTCACCAGGCTGCCGCTGTGATTGCGCAGGGAATCACAAACGTCATTCAAACTGATGGAGTGGGCAAGCTGGGCATACATCAGGGAAACAACATGACTGGTTGGACTGAAGCTCCTCGACTTTTTGTCAACCTGATGCTTCCTGGCCAACTTGGTGATCAAATATCCCGGGATGTACTTGAAAAACTGATTGATGACGGTTAAAGTACTTTTTTGCGGACTCACGCTGCCTCCTTGGGTTTGGTAGACACATCTGGGTAGTGGGGGTCCGCTTACTGTATCATAGCAGTGTTATTCAGTCAAGAACATAGTCCCTATGGGATGGCTGTGGAAAAATATCACCTTCTTGTCTCCCTCAGCGCAGCCGGCGGTGCAGGACGCCTACAACCTTGAGAATGGCCGCAAATGGGTCGGCGCCGATAATGGCTACCAAGCCCCCAACAATCACAATGCCATGTACGGGCATAATGTCGCTTACTGTGATGGCCATGTGTCGTGGCTGACAGATGGCAATGCCAAAAGATATCACAAGGACTGCTACAACCGCTTCTTCTTCTAAGTCCGCCGGTCGCGTTTTCCGATCTCTGGAGCGACGATGGTCAGCACCCCCTCTTGCAAGTGAGTTAAAAAAGCAGATGAAAACACTTTATTGGACGCTACTTCTTGCTGTGTCCGTGGTTTATGCCCAGCCTATTCAATGGTCTCATGGCGTATGGGATCAGGACGGCCCGCCCACTGGCAAGCTGCTTAGCGAAAACAACGGCTACTGGGGTGACTGCGCGCTGACCGGGGTGGAGTATCGCTACCTCAGTCAACCGACTAACCCGCCAGACCGCCTCCGCAGTGACAGCAATACCTTCGGCCGCCGACTGCTGGATGGCCGCTTTAGCGGCGACTGGCACGTGCCGGTCGGCCAAAATCGCGGCCCCTTGCTGGTTCTCTTCGACTTCAAGCGTCCTTGTCTCTTTACCGAAGTCGACCTCTATGCCTTCCGCAGCAATCCCCACCATTTCACGCTGGAAGTTGCGGACGATCCAGACAATGGGCCATGGCGCAAAGTCTACGACAAGCCGCTTGATAAGAAAGACAGCAGCGTATTCTACCGCGCCAAAATGCCAGCTGACAGCCGCGGGCGTTACCTCAAGCTTAGCTTCAACGGCCAGGGCACCACCTGTCTGGATGAAGTCATTGTCTGGGGTGACGCGGAAGTTTCGGACGTCTGCCCAGAACAAATCCGTCCAGTCCACGTCCCGGATTTAGCGGCTGATCAGCGCTACTCCCTGCCTGGAATCGCATCAAGCGCCTATAGCCTGGATGACTTTGCGGCTTGGCAAAAGACTTTGGGCGTTCACCAGGCCCTGCCAGTGTTATGGGCTGCCGCTGACACCTCCCAGCCGACAGCGCCGGTCTTGCCCGCAGTGGGGATAATCAATGCGCCGTTGGCGATGCCCCTGGCCCAAAATGAAATCGAGAGTTGCTACCTGACGCTGACAAATCCCGCTGACCACGCAGTGCGGGTGACCTTGTCAGCAGACGGCCCATCAGGCACTGGTCTGCAACTGACCCTTCTCGGCGGTGGCGTGCTGCCGGCCAACCGGCCTAAGCGCCCCTTGACCAATGAAGAGCAGCTGCGCCTTTTTGTCACTGGCGACTTGCCGCCCGACGCCGAACCCGAGGGCGACATGCAGGTACTGCCTTTTTTTGCACCAGGCCAGCAACTGGGCCGCAGCCAGATGAAGCGTTACCTGGCTAATGCGGAAGCCCTTATCGATTTTCCCACAGTAGTCCTGCCACCCGGCGGCAGCCTGGTCGTCATGCTGCGAGTCAGCAGTGTTGAGGCAATCCCTGGAACCTACACGGCCCAGCTGCGGGCAGCATCGGATGATGGCCGCCTCAGCGTCATGCCCTTGGGACTGTCCGTAGTGTCGCTGAGCCTGCCCTGGCCAGACATCTGGCTGCGGGCTTGGGGCGTCGGCACCCAGCAATTCCCCTTCGAGAGCCTGGAGCGCGTCCAGAACGACGTGGAAACCGTCCGCAAACTCGGTGCAACGGTTTGGGATGGTTTCCCTGAACCCGGCAGCAAGGCGGAATTTTTCGCTAAAACCGGGCCTTGCCACCACCATCTCATGATCCGACCGCGGAAATATATCTATCTTGGCTATGGCGGAAAACTCAAGGTCGAAGACCTGACTGAGCAAGACCGCCTGGAGATTGCCGAGGAATCGCGCCGACTGGCAGCAGAAGCAAAGGGTTTAGGCCTCGGCTATGACAAGTGGTTCATGGAGTTATGGGACGAGCCCGGCGAGGGCAACTCTCGGCTTTATGGCGAATTGGCCCGCATTATCAAGGGCGCTGACCCCGCCATCCGCATTTACATGAATCCGCTATTTTGGCGACCGGGCTTCCCTCCACAGGAAGTCATTTTCGATCATCTCAAAGATTTCTACAACGAGCTTATTGATATTTCCGTGCCTATCACTAACCTTGTTGGCGATAACCTCACGACGCAGGAATTATGGAGCAAACCCCGCATGGTTCAAGCACACTACCTCCATCCGGCTCGACGCGCGGGCCGCGGCATGTCCTGGAAGTCCTTCCGGCATGGTTTTAACGGCTGGGGCTATTACTGTTACTATGCGCCCCAGGGAAATGCCTGGGACATCAAAACTTGGACCAGCCTCGGCTATAGCTACCAAATGGTTTTCCCTGGACCTAAAGGGGCTATTATCACGCCGATTTATGAAACAATGCGCGAAGGCTGGGAAGACTACCGCCTGCTTTGCGCTCTCCGAGCCGCTGGCAAACAGCAGCTCCTAGATGAACTGCTGACAGCTTCCGGCCAAAACCAGGTGAATTGGCAGGATTTGCGCAACCGGGCTCTTGCAGCCTTTAAATAAAGCTTAATATTAAATCCCGGAAATCACGACCAAAATACTAAGGCAAGGACTTTACGTGAAAACAATTCGCACCAGCACAGTCAGCATGGGTTTGCTCAGCATGCTCCTCCTCAGCAGCCCTGCCAGCGCCCGACTCCGGTGGTTTGACGGCTCGGTCGATGAAGCCTCCGAACCGCCAGGAAAATTGCTTTCCGATAACGAAGATTACTTTGGCGAGTGCGTTTTGACTGGCGTAGAGTACAGCTACGAAGTTGCGCCTGACCAACCTGCCGACGACCGCCCCGGACGCACAGGAAAAATGTTGCGAACCCTGCTTAACGGCCGTCGCGGCAAGGGAGTTGGCTTGAGCAACGGACGGCCACTAGTCGTGATATTCGATTTTAAACGACAGTGTGTTTTCAATGAAATTGATGTGATCACACCCTCGAAAAAAGCAGCGCTGCGAATAGAACTAAGCAGCGTCGCAGAGCAGGACGACTGGAAAACTGTCTTTGAACGCTCTCTTGAAGACTGCCCCGAACAGGAACTGCATCGGCTGAAACTAGCGTCCACGCCGCCGGGGCGTTATTTGCGTTTAACCATCCAAGCGCCGAAAGTGACCCTGCTAGACCAGGTCATGGCCTGGGGCGACGCCGTGAATCTGAGTGAGGAGCCTGAGATTTTTGAGCCGGTGGCCAAGGGCGAATACCCCATTGGCGTAGCCTATCCGAGCATCACCGGAGTCGGCAAAAGCGCGGTGTCAGACCGCGAGGCTTTCTATTGGGTCAAATCATTGACAGAGAGCCAAAAAGCTCAGCCTGCCGTATGGTTTCAAGTCTCGACTTGGGGAAGCATCAGCCATCAGCCCTTGTTGCCCACACCGGACGAAATCGGGCGCCCAATTACAGTAGTCATGGCACGCAATGAAACCGAAAACCTTGCCATCGCGCTGAAAAATACAAAAGTCAGCAAACCCACCGAAGTCACGGTGATGGCGCCGAAAATTCTGACTGCGGACGGACGGCAGGCCAATGAGCAGGACATCAGCGCCCGGGTCGGAGTCATGGGCAGCATTGGCGACCGCGGTTTCGGCAATAACCTGGGGCCGATCTTCCATCAGGATAATATGCTGGGCAGCAGCCTGATGGATAAATTCCTGCTCAATGGTCGCCAGATACGAGATTTCCCTAAAATCACCTTGCATCCATCAGCGGCCGCTGTCTTGTGGCTGACCTTCACGACCCGCAATGCCGTCCCAGGACGCTACACAGCGACAATTGCCATTGAAGGCGGCGAACCCCAGCGCATTGACATAGAGGTGGTCGATGTGACGCTCCCAGAAACTTTCGCCTTTGTCAAGACCTACTCCGACAATCTGACCAGGATGTTCCCATTTGTGCATGAAGAGCGCGCCAAGGAAGATTTGAGCTACGCCCTGGATTGCGGCATCACGGATTATCGCGGCCTCAGCAACGAAGAAAATAAGCTGCTCATCAGCCTGGCAAAGGCGCATGGCATGAAATTGATGTTCCCGGCCGGCCGTGTCATCCCCAGCATATACGTCCATAATATCTATTGCGGCATCTGGACCAAAGCCGAGGATTTTCCCGAGGACGCCGCTGAAAAAATCGCTGAGGAGGTGCAAAAACGCGTTGATGAGATGGAGGCGCTCGGTCTGGACTATGACGACTGGTATGGCTTTACAGGTGATGAGCCGAGCCATAAGAACATCGCCGCAGTCGCTCATGCCTGCAAGCTGATTCACCAGGTGAATCCACGGGTTAATGTATATGTCAATCCCTGCTACTGGACTGGCTTCGACGAGGGTGCTGTCGCCGAAGACCAGCTTGTCGCCGCCGACCTTGCCGACTGGTACGCCAAAGAGGTGAATATCTCAATGCCCTTGTTCTTCCTGCTTGAGGATCGGCCTGCGTCCCTGCCGGCTTTCACGGCGAAACGCCTGGTGAATGCCTACTACTATGTCTCTGGACACCTGGACCGCTCCGAAAACGCGGCGGAAATCCAGAAATACCGCAAAATGGCCTGGGACAGCTTAGCCTACGGCATCAACGGCTGGGGATTCTACTCGTATTATTCGCCTCGAGGCAGCGCCTGGAATCATTTTGACCGCCACCCCAAAGGGGAAGGCTTGCAGGAGCCGAACGATTACTCTATCGTCTATCCAGGCTGGCGCAGAGTAGTGCCAACTCGCCATTCCGAAGCCCTGCGGCAAGGCAAAGAAGACTGGAATCTGCTGAACCTGCTCAAACAACAGGGCAAGCACGAATTCGTCGCCAAATTGATTGCAGAGTATCAAGCCGGCGCCGACCTTGAGCAACTACGCTTGAAAGCACTGCGGCAAGCCGTGCCCTGAGCGGTAAGACGCTGAACCGCAGCCAGAATGGCGACAATCTCATTATCGCAACGTTGCAACGCCACAACATCTTGATAAATTGTCGGTTCAACATATCATGGCGACAATTCTTCAACCATTCTGTAAGCCTGCGACCTGGCTGGGAAAATGTGCCTTCATATAATAATTCAACAGCCCCTTCGACAAGCAAATTTCATTATAGTCAACGGTTTTTCTCATGTCCATATCCTTACGTGAACTTGCCGAGCTTGCCGGCGTTTCGCGCACTGCGGTCTCATTGGTCATGAACGGCAAGGGCCGCGGCAATGTCTCGGCGCAAAAAGCGGCGCTTATACGCAGTCTGGCGCACAAGCACGGCTACCGTCCCAGTTTAATGGCGCGCAGCCTGCGCGGCTGCGACCGCAAATTGATCGGCATTCTCATGACCATGCCTACAGACTACTACGGTTCTCTGTTTTGCGGCCTCCTGCAAAGCCGACTGCGCGAGCGCGACTACATGCCACTGTTTTCCTTCTGGCGCGACTACAGCGAGGTGGCTGCATGCTATGAAAGTGTGCTTTATCATCAGGTGGACGGCATTATCGCCTGGCAGAATCCCACTCCGCACCTGGCCGGCAGCACTCCCCAGGTGCTCTACGAGCTGCCAGACTGCCGAAAGCATGACGTGGTGCTGCTGGATACCGACACCATGCTAAAGGAAGCCATAGACCACTTTCTGGCGGCGAAAAGAAAGCGCATCGCCATCGAGGGAATCAGAAATAGAGAGCTTTACCAGAAGGTAACACGATACTTGCGCCAAAAAAAGGCGCCGCCACCGGCTCGCTGGTATGGAACCTGGGAAGAAATTACGCAACACCTAACCGCTGCTGAGGTGCACAAACCGGATTTTCCCGATGCAATTTTCATACACAATGACGGTAAGGCCGCTGCCCTCGCCGCATTCCTGCGCAAACATGGACGACGGGTGCCGGAAGATGTGATGATCATAGGACACAACAACCTGCTTGAGATTTTGCCTTGCGAACCCCTGCCTACCTTCAACATCAGCCATGAGGAAATCGTCGATAAGCTTATTGAGCTGCTTTTCAGACGCATGGCGCAGCCTGATGCCGAGCTGGTTAAAGTCATGATAAAAACCCCATTCGTGCCTAAGTCCAATACGGTGGTATATGCAATCGGCAAAAATGCGTATAATGAATAACGAGTGCAGGACACGCAAGCTGCGCAAGGCAGCCATGGAGCGCGGCATGAGGATGCTGCGTCAAAATGGTTGGGAAAAAGTCAGCCTGGGGGCGACCTCCATCGAGGAAATTCAGTGCATCACCTGCACCTTCCAGATCAGCTATGACCTGGATGAACTGGAAGACGAATGACCTAAGACAGCCTGATGACCTCGTCGAGATGGCATTGCGCAGGAGCGGCGCCTCGCTTTCTGGATTTTTGAGTGGGCAGGGTTGCCCGCGTTATTTCAGTTGATGTCCCTTTTTCTTAGGAGGTTCCTTATGCAAAAAACATTTCGTGGCATCCGACCCGACGACTGGCATGGCCGCATGGGCTTGCGCAATCCTGAACGCGGTTTTCGGACTGAGATGTATTTCAGCACGATTCCCGGTGAAGTCGCCGGGATGTGCTCATGCCATCACAAGCGGAACAAGCTCGACGGCCGGTCAGAGAAGCCTGTTTTCCAGAACATCGACATTCCCGGCGTACACCACCTGATCCGCGGCAACCGCCTGGATGGCATCGAATTCAGCCATGGCCAATGGCAGGATGAACTCGACTTCTTCGGCTATGACGGCATCACCATCATGCAGAGCTACTGCTTCCTGATGCGCTACAATGATGGCCAGAATCTACCGGCTCGCAAGCTGGACGACATCGAGGGCTTTTTCCTGAAACTGCGGGAAAGCAAGGTCAAGGCTCTGTTGCGCTTTGCGTATGAATTGTCGCCGACCTTGACTGGACCGACAGCCGCCACGACCCTGAAGCATCTGAGCCAGTTGAGGCCGCTGCTGCGAAAATACAGCGACGTCATCTATGTCCTGCAATGCGGCTTTATCGGCCAATTCGGAGAATGGCACAACAGCTACCACCAATTGCAACGCGACCAGGCGTTTCACGGGGAATTGTTCGCCGCCGTGCTGGAGGCCTTGCCGCCAGAACGGCGCACCATGGTGCGTTATCCTGTCTTGAAGATGAACTTGTACGGATCAGAGCCTTTGCGCGAGGACGAGGCGTTCACCATGACGCCGCGAGCCCGGATTGGTCATTTCAACGACGGCTTCCTGGCCTCCAAATCCCATGGCGGCACCTTTGGCCGCAGCGACAGCCTGGTGTCAGCAGATGCCGAAAAAGACTATTTGGCCCAGGAAGGGCGTTTCCTGCCTATGGACGGTGAGTTGTTCTGGCGTGATCTGTGCGGCATGGCACTCCCGACCGAAGCCACCATGCACCTGGCGCGCTGGCATTACGACACCTTCGGGTTTGTGCATGGCAACTCCCTGTTCGAAGGTGACAAGTATTCCATCGATGTCTGGAAAGTAGTCCCTGTCGACCCGATGTTCCTGCGTGATGCAAACCTGCCAGTAAGCGACAGCTATTTCGTCGATGCGCATGGCCAGCATGTATGGCGGAGCTACTATGAATACATCCGCGACCACCTTGGCTATCGCCTGGAATTGACCCGGGCGGAAATGCCTGAACAGGTTCAATGCGGCCACCCCTTTGACGTGACAGTGGAGTTAGTCAACTGTGGCTTTGCCAGCCCGGTTAATCCCCGACCTGTCTTCCTGGTGCTGCGCCAAGGTGAAGCAGAGTATACGTTTGCCTTTGATACGGACATTCAGCGCTGGGCCGGCCATGGGGCATCCCAGAAGCTGTCTCTGACCGTGGCCTTGCCAAAGGAAGCACCAGCCGGCAGCTATGCCGCAGGGTTGTGGCTTCCCGACGGCAGCGGCGTCCTGCGCAATGACCACGATTATGCCATCCGCTGCGCCAACCCCTTGGACTTCCATTCCGGCGTGAACTGGCTCGGAATGAAAGTCATCGCACAACCCGCCTGATACAAAGGACTCAATGCCTGAAGACTGCTGCTGCACATCCAGAGCGGGAAAGGGGAGAGAAGGCGCAAAGGGGAGGAAAAGAGCCTGCGGCACCTTCCGCCTTTATAAAACCCGACTATGCTTTTCAGATGGGCTTTACGTACGACAACCACCAAACACCGTCCACGAAAGTCCATTGACGTCCACGTCCACTCTCCACTAACGTCCACTTCTGTCTACAGTCCATCGTCTACTTACGTCCACGAAAGTCCACTGGCGTCCATTGTCCACTGTCCACGAAAATCCCCCCCAAAAAAGAGGCGGGAACCGCGTTTTCGGTTCCCGCCTCGTGGGCTTCAGTAGTGGTGGCGCCAGACATTTTCACTCTGCAGTTCAGTGAAAATAAGGTCATGTAGACCCCGATGTGGTTTTGTTCAGAGTGTCGTACTTGGAGCCACCAATTCTTACCATAAGTCCAAACAGCTGTTTTACAACCCCAATACGGGATTTTTATTGCTTAGGAGCATTTTTCTCTTCGCCTGCGTCGCCTTTCTGCTTGGTCAGCAGCGTCCAATTGATGTCTTTGGCGCGTTTGCGGGCTGCGAATGCCTTCAGTTCTCCGGCGAGCTGATCGAAAAATGCCAGTAGCGTGCTAAGTGCCTGGAGCGAGGCTGGCGTGACCCAGGTCGGCTTGCAGGGTTCGAACGCCGCGATCTTGGCTGCCAAGTCGTCACGTGCCTTCTGGCAGGCCGTCGCCATGCTCTTCTTGACCATGCCCGGTTCCAGGGCGGTGCGCAATTCAAACAACCACGCAAATGCCTCTGCGTATGCCTGCACGCGCAACGCATCTCCGCAGAGGCTCTGCAAGCAGGCTTCGGCGTGGTTAGACAGCGTCGCCGTCGCCAAAATATCCCGGAAAAGGTCTTCGGCCTCCTGGGCCATGGCGGCTGCTTCGCGCAGTTGCGCTGGCACGTCTACGCCTTCGAGTTTTGTGGCCAAGGCATCCAGCGCTTCGCCAGGATACTGGCGCGGCCAGGCGCCGCCCTTGAAGTAATAAGTATAGATGTAGTTCGGGCAATAGCCGTAGGCTGGCGTACGCACGGCCTTGAGCAGCTTGTCAGCGGCGCTGACATAACTCTCCACGGCTTCGCCGCCAAACATGGCAGACGCCCAGCGCTGATGGACTTTCTCCATGTCCTGGCCAGCAGTGGATTCCCAGGCGTAGACCGCCAGCAGAGCCTCATGGTCAAGATGGGACGGATCATGAACCGCGTAGGAAACAGCGCCGGAAGCGCCCTCGGCGTCAGCCATGCGCATCATCATGTCAATGTTCGGGCGCCGGAAGTCGTACGTGTTCCAGTTGTAGTAGCAGGTCATCGGCGCCACCCAGCCCTCAATGCCGAGCTTTTTCCCAATCGACACCTTAGTCTTGTCATTCAAAGCAGCGTTGCTGTACCACCACCAATGCAGGATGAGCTTGTCCTTCAAACCGGCCTTTTCCAGGCGCTTGACAAAGTTGGCGTCAAACGCGCTCATGTGGCGGGTCAACTGATCATTCCACATCACGACTTTCTTGACGCCCTTCTTAGTCAGCATCTCAGTCAGCCAGAAGACATAGTCAAGCAGATTCTCCTCCGGCTTTTTTTCGGCGCAGCGCTCGCACTTGCACCACGGATCGCCCACCTTGGTCGGCTCGTCAGGCCATGGGTAGTCGGGCCAGACTTCGTCCATCTGGATATGGAAATACTCAATGCTTTTATCGTCGCCATTCCTGCCGCAGAAATAGCGCGATAGGATCCCCTCGTAGAACTTCTCCACAAACTCGCGGGTTTCCGGCGAGGTGATGCAATAGCCGACGCCACTGGCATCGCCATTGGCATCCTTGGCGGACAATTCCGGCATGACGCGGGCAAAGTACGTGTTATGTCCAAAGCTGTTGACAAAGGGAATGACCGTGACGCCGCGCTCACGACCGTATTCGACGACGTTGCGCAGCAGGTCTTCCTGGTTGATGAAGGAGGCGAGGTAGGTCTCTTCGCACCACTGGTTATCTTTAGGTGAGAACCAGCGCAAGGTATGGGGTGTTTTCAAGTCATCGCGACCGGGAACTGGCACCATGAGAAATTCAGTCGGCTTGTCAGGGCCTTCATAGCGGCAGTGCCCCCAGCAACCGTACAGGCCAATGCCCATCGTATTCATCTTGACTGCTGACAGGCGGTCGATAGTCTGGCACCAATCAATGAGCGTCATCCGGTCAGAACCCCATTTGTTTTCAACGAAAACGCCGCGCACCGGCAGGAACGGCCAGTCGCGAATAGACAGATTCGGCAGCGTACCGCCAGCAATGACCTTCTTGAACAGGGTCGCAAGCGTCTGGGCGGCCCAGACAGTGCCTTCCTGCTCCGGCGCACGAACCGTCACCTTGCTGCCATGAATCGTCAATTCATAATACTCCCGACGATTGGCAGCAGGAACGTCGCTCAAGTCGAAGGCAGACGCATCCTCGACTCTGGCCTCTATAACATACGTCTTCTTGTTAGCCACCACCCGAACGCCGACATCCGTCAAAATAGAACGAATGGCTTTGCGTTGCAGAGGTGACACATTGCTGGTTGACAGTCGCACATCAATGGATAGATTGCTGTCACCTCCGGTCAAGCTTAGCTTCTTCGGCTGCGGAACAAGTTCAGGAATCGTCGAATGGCGGGCGGCCATGGGTGCCTCCTTGCTGGCAAATCCGGAAATTCTGCGCCTTCACGGGGCTTCCACAAACAACTGTTTGGGAACACAGTAGAAAGCATATTGGCGTTGTTGCACTACCGTATATAAGGTACTACACATCAAAAAAAAAGCAAAGCCTAACAGACCCTTCCACAGCCTTTCAGACGACTCCAAATGACCACTTAAATACCTGAACTGCATAGAGTTAAACATGACTTCAAAAAAATTGCGAATTTTTCTGAAACTTACCCAGGGCGGCCATGCCTTGCGCTTCCAGCTGCGGACATGGTGGACGGGGTGGACGTCGGCTACCTTAATTTCGCGCTTTGAGCGTTTCTGCTGCGGCAAGGCTAGTTTCCTCGTGCAACACACCCCAAAAAAATCTGCGTCATCAGCGTCATCTGCGGATAAAACAGCTCGACCATCGCAAAACTCATCTCGCCCTTCAGCGTTCACCATTCACCATTCAGCATTCAGACCCTCGCCTCTACTTTTCCCCCTTCCCTTAGGTGCATTCCTGCCGCTTCGGGTTATAGTTTATCGACTATCGGCATTTTGGGTTATTACTTCTAATCACGCGCCTTGTTGCAGGTATATCAATGTCTCGTTCACGACCGTACAAGTTAGGTCGCTATGACTTAGCTGCGTTTATGTCTTTTGCGTGTTATGCTGGCTGTTCGGTCATCATTCCCTTGAGCCTGGTGCAATTAGCGCGCGATCTTGACTTTGCGTTAGAGTCTGGCGGCATGGCTGCTGGGGGCTTCTTGCAAGGCGTCCGCAGCGTCGCCATGGTGATTGCCATGGCCGGCTGCGGTTTTGCGGCTGGACGCTTTGGCATGCGGAAGCTGATGGGCGCAGCCATGATCTTCATGGGTGCCGGCATCGCCTTGACGGCCTTTTCGCCCAACTATCTATGCCTATTGCCGCTGCTGATGTTAGCCGGTCTTGGCGAAGGCTTGATTGAGGGCATTGCCACGCCGTTTGTGCAGGTTCTTCATCCTGAGGAAAGCGGCCGTTACGTCAACACCGCGCACAGTTTCTGGTCGGTGGGCCTATTTGTCTTTGTCTTGGCTGGCGGAGCGCTCCTGGGGCGCCAAGTTTCCTGGCGCATCGTCCTCGGCGTCACCGGCCTGATTACCCTCATCCCGGCCCTGCTTTTCTTGTGGCGCGAGCATCCTGACAAACGATATCCGGAAGCAAAAGAAACCACTTCTGCAGCAGTCGTATGGCAACGCGTCATCGCCATTGTCCGGACGCCCAAATTCTGGTGCTTTTTCATAGTGATGTTTCTAAATGGCGGCAGTGAATTCTGCCTCACCTTTTGGGCGGCTAGCTTCATCCAATTGAACTTCGGTGCCTCTGCCTGGGCTGGCGGCATTGGGACAGCGTTGTTGGCGGCCGGCATGTTCTGCGGGCGTTCTGGAGCCGGATGGCTCGTCAAGCAGTCTCACCTGAAGCACTTGCTGCTCTGGTCAGCGCTGGGCACGATCCCGGTCGCGCTGGCTATCCTGCTGATCCGACCGGAGAATTTCTCCACGCCCGCCCATGCCCTGTATGCCTTATATCCTTGTCTGTTCCTGGCTGGCGTAGGCGTGGCGCCATTCTGGCCGACAACGCAAGTCTACTGCACCGACCGCCTGCCGCACTTGGATTCCACCATGATCTTCGTGCTCCTGTCCTGCGCAGGCATTCCTGGCTGCGGCTTCTTCAGCTGGCTGATGGGCGTTGTCGGCGACCGCTACGGCCTGCGGACGTCTTTCTGGCTGGTGCCAGCCACCCTCGCTGGCATTGCCGCCATCATCTTAGTTGAGGGCTTCCTGCTTCCCAGCCGGAAAAACGCTATCCAAGTCAGCGCCAAAGAGCCGCTGGCCACCACAACCGGCGAAAGCAAGGACTGATGTGGCCGCATGGCGAACTATCAGGGCAGCTCATTGCCCTTGATTGGCAGGAAGTGGAAATGCTTCCATTCGGTAGGCCGAGTGACCCCGGCCAGGTTCACCGGCCCAACGACGGTACCGATGCCTGGGAAGGGAATATGTGCGCCGAGCACAACCGCGTTCTGCCGAGCCGCCTCAGTCATCACCTCAATCCTGGTCGTGACGGCCTGGGCTGGATCGAGGTCATAGCGCGCACAGACAACCGGATGCTGGAATTGGTGTTCTGCCGCATGCACCAGGTCGCCGATGAACCACAGCTGCCCCAGCGCATAGAGCGTATGGCCGGGGGTATGGCCGACCGCCGAGCGCGCCGTAAAGCCGCCGGGGAGCCGGTCGCCAAACGCAAACAGCCGCAGGCGATTAGCGTATGGCTGCAAGAACCGCCCCAGGGGCTGGCGATTCTCATCGTTCTTCCAGGCGTCATATTCCACGCGGGAGATATACAAGGCCGCCCGGGGGAATTGCGCTGCCGGCGCGGCCCCCTCGGCACCTGCCCCGCCAGACAGGAGACCGCCGACATGATCTGGGTGGATGTGGGTTATGAACACCGCGTCAATTTGCTCCGGCTTAACGCCAAGCGCGGCTAGCTTGGCAGCCAGCGAGCCCCTTTCCGGCGCGTTGCCAGCGTCGACCAAATACGACTCCCCGGCCCGGCGCACCAGGAAAACATTGATTGACGCCTCCCAATCCGGCGGCAGCTTGAACATGATGGGATAATCCGGCCTGGTGTTTATGAACAAGTTTCCTTTCATGCGGGCGGGCGCATCCTGGATGGCTATTATCTCCACGCCATCCCGACCCTGGAAGAACATGGTTCCCGCGACAGGTGCGTCCGCCGCCCTGATTGGCAGCAACCCGCATGCGCACAAACAACAAAGCGCAAGAACATTCCTGGTCATAAATGATACCCTCCTGCTTGATGGTGTGGTGTGCATAGCGCAAATCGCTCCCAGTCAAATTTCGCTGACATCCGGCCGGGAATTGCAAGCGATGAACGCCTAGGCCGACATAGCTGGCCACCAGTTCCGCAGCGCCTGCCCCTGGTTACTTCGCCTTTCCTGCCTGCAATTTCAGAATAAATTCTACGGCTTCCTCGCGGACGATGTCTGGCGTAGCCGGGTCATGGCCAAAGTCGACTACCACTCGCCGGGGCGCGGCCTCCAGGAAAGCCTGCGCCTCTGGATTGCCGGCCGCCAGTTTCCGCAGCGCTGCCAAGTACTTGACGTCGGTCATGCCCTGGCGCAAGGCCATGTAACGGATAGACGGCATATATTCGTCAAACAGCTTGTAGACGATGCCGCCGCGGGTCGTGACCTTCCAGTCAGACGCGCCGCGGCCGCCGTAGGTGTCAGCGAAATGGAACATCTCGTTGCCGTCCAGGCGATGGTATTCGCCGAACCAGTTGTTGCGCCGATAGCGGCGAGCCAGGGACGAACGCATGCTGGTGTCGCACGTATAGTGGCGAATAAGAACACCGCGCTGCTGCTGTTCGCGGATAAGCTGCAAATGCTCCGGCCGTTGGAAATAGCCGTCCGACCACAGCGTCCACTCGTCGGTATAAGGCGCCAGGCTGGCCATTTTATCAACTGGCATGATATGCGCTCCCAAGGTCAGCGAGAGGCGCACCCGACTTGAACCGGCCTTGGCCAGCTGGTGCGACTCAAGCAATTCCGGAAATTTGTCTGGATGCGGTTCGTCCCAAGTCTCGATCACATAGCGTTCCGGCGCCACGCCCAGAGAACGCATATAGCCTTCCAGAGCCTTGATCCACTGCGGCCAGACCTGCTTTTTCTTTTCAGGCTTCCTGGTCAGCCCATAGACTTGTCCAAAAGCATCATACGCTGAGAAGCCAATGAAATACGTCAGGGAGACGCCATATTTTCGGGCCCATTCCTCGTGCTGGGTCACGATGGCGCCCTGCTGTTGCAGCTTCTCGGTGACGCCGTCTGGAATGATGTCGCCCTTGTCGTCAACCGGAAACTGGAACGACCACGGCGACAGGCCGATGTTGCGGACGCCGATGTCAATCATCATCTTAAAGCAGAGTTCATTATCGGCTGCCTGGAAGAATCCCATGGGCAGGATCGGGTCGCGATCCAGGACGATATTGCGCACGACAAGCGTAAACGGGATGTCCTGCATATCGCCGGTGTACTTGCGGTTCCAGTAGGCGCCTTTGATCGACTCCCACTTGGCCACCTCGCTGAGCGGGATGATGCGCAGGCGGCCTTCGTAGCTCCCTGGGGCGACGCCAGTAGTGTCAAAGTCCAACCAGACCAGACCAGCCTCCTTGGGCAGAACCATCAACGTGCTGGCCTGGTTCATCTTTGGGAGGGGGTCGAGCCGCAGGCTGCCGGGGTCGTCGTCACTGTCCTTGAAGCGCACGGCCTGGCGCATGACGAACTGCTCAGGCGGAAATCCCTCCAAGCCCCAGCTGCCATTATAGCGACCTTTCGTCTCCAAAATGACCTGGTATTCGGCAGGGAGGTCGGTCAAATTCGCCAGGGCTATGGGCACGCCTTTCAATTCATTGACCGCCGCCGTGACCGTAATCTCGTCAACCGGCGAAAACACTTCTTCCGGGATAAACGGAATCGCAAAATTGGCAGTCACCGGCACTGGCGCCACCGCAAATTTGCGACTGGCCAGGCGCTCATACCGCGCCTGCTGCTGCTTTTGGTCATAGTCATGCAAAGCCTGGGCAAAAGCCTCGGCATCAGCGACATCAGCACCAGCCTGGCCGGTCAGCTTAGTCAAGGCCGCATTGAAATCGACCAGAGCCAGAACGCCGAAATTCTCGACTTCATGGAACGATTCGCGCAGCCGGGACCAGGTCGACAGCTCTTTAGCCGCGCGCCGCTGCCGAGAGACATTGAACGGAATCGTATCGCCATCAGCGCCAAAGCCTGTTTGGGCCAGGCACCGGAACGGTATTCGCAATTCGGCCTGCCAGAACCCGTCGCTAACGCTCGCCCTGCCCTCCCAGGCAGCATAATCCACTGGCAGGGTGCTTTCGTTGCCATAGCCCTGGTAGCGCCCGCCGCCAGCGCAAATGACGAATTGGCTCAACTGCCGATCGCTGGACAATGGGCCGAAAAACACTTCAATCACGTCGTCCCGCCAAATGACCGTGCCATTGGCCGTCTGCTGCGCCGCGACCTTGTCCGGCTCCTGGCAACGGATGCCGAGGTAGATGTTTTCCGCGTCGGAAAGCATGGCGACAGTGGTGGAAGCCGCAGCTGGAGTATCTTTCCCAAGCGCCAGGAAGTCGGTAGTGGCTGGCGCCTGCTGCCAGTCGGCCTCGTCAAGCTGTCCGTCTATGACAATAGCGCCCTGGCAGCGCCCGGTGCGTCCAGCCCGGCGTTTCCGGACTGCCGGGCTGTCGCTGGCGGCCGCAGCCATACCCAGGTCGCGCTTATCCTCCACCACCTCTATATTGTCAAAAAGAATACCGTCGCCGACCTTGTAGGCCAGCGGCCCGTACTGTGTGCTTTCCCATATTTGCAACTGCAAGGCCGCCCGTTTAGTATCCGGGCTGGTCGTGAACGTCCCTTTGTAGACCGTCCAGCCGCTTTGCACCTTAAAGCCGCCGACACTCGTGCTGACACTCCGGCCATCAGTCCAGATATTGTCGCCATACCAGCACCTGGCGCTGAGGCTAGCCCGACCAGCCACTTCACCGCGCACCTCGATGGAAAAACGATAAGTGGTATTCGGCTTAGCGTCAAAGCCCGGCACAGTCCCATTGGAGCCGATCCAGACAACGGCAGAATGGGTCTTGACGCCATCCTTTTCACCGACGCGGTCTATCTCAAGCCGACCGCATTTATTCCAAGTCAACTCCTCGGTATGCACACTGAATTTGCCGCCATTCGTGCGGAATTCCTGAGCTGCCGCCTCGCCGTCAAAGCTGCCATTGTGAATCAAATTGGCAGACGACAAGTGAACGCATCCAAACAACACCGCCATCGCGGCTATCATCCAGCGACCAGACATCATGATGAATATCCCCGTGGTTTTTCCGCCCCGCTTGAAAACAGGGCGATTGGACAACAAAGCGCAGCCAACCTGGCCGTTACTATAACAACTTAACGCACAATAAACTATAACGATAAACTATAAACTATAATTGTTGTACTGCAACCGCATTGAATGGGAGCCTTCACCATTCGCCCCACCCGAGCCGAAGCAGGTGCTTCTAAGCGGAGCATCGGCCATAAAACATTCACGGCCCAGCGAGGCAAATGCCTTCACTGGGCCGCAAACACAAAAAATCCGACTGTGCGAACCGCCGTCAATTCTTGCGGGCGCTGATCGTGCCCGGATCCCAGACATTGATGTAGTTGTTGGTATTGACTTCGATGACGCCCATCAATTCAGCATGGCCGTCCATAAAGCCGGTTGTCATCCGGTCGCCATGCGCACCGTAGGTATTGCCCACATTAGTCCGGCAGGTGGGCGTATCCGAGGTGCCGTAGCGATTGTAGCTGGAGACATAGGCATTGTGGCCGCCGCTGCCGCGATTCGGCAAATTGTTCAGCAACTGGTATGTCCAGTCCTCGCAGAACATGATGGTGCGGGACACGTTGTGCTTCAAGTACGGCTGGCTGGGCAAAGCCGACACCCCGGACACCGGCGAAGTCGTCCGCCCAGCAAAATAATTGTAGAGATAGTCGGTCACAACGATCTGTCCATGCCACACTCCGAGATGATTGGGGTTGGACGGACAGAGGAACGACGGATGATAATAGCACAGGTTGTTGGGATACTGCTTGTTCATGCCGACTGCTGACGAGCTGTTGCCAAAGAAATTCGAGTAGGTGATTGCTTCGCACCACCAGAAGTCGTAATTGGGATAGGTGGCGCTCTGGTAAGCCTTGTAGGTCTGGGGCAGATAAAAGCCCCGATTCTCCTCAGTGTACAGCATCATGCCAAGCGTCGCCTGCTTCATGTTGTTGACGCAACTGATGGCGCGCGCCTTTTCCCGCGCCTTGCTCAAAGCCGGCAAAAGCATAGCTGCCAAAATCGCGATGATCGCAATCACCACCAGCAATTCGATGAGAGTGAAACAAACTTTTCTCATCATAGTAGGCCTCCTTCACAGTTAAATTTCATCCCCAACATGCAATGAATGCCTCATTCCATCCCTGGCTCGCTCACCTGGCGCTGGCAGCATCCCGCATGACGATTCGAAGAAGATCGCGTTTCACCCTAGCTGGAGGTCAGTTCTTGCGGGCGCTGATGGTACCTGGGTCCCAGACATTGATGTAGTTGTTGGTATTGACTTCGATGACACCCATCAATTCAGCATGGCCGTCCATAAAGCCGGTTGTCATCCGGTCGCCATGTGCGCCGTAAGTATTGCCCACATTGATCCGACAGGTAGGCGTATCGGAGGTGCCGTAGCGATTGTAGCCGGCGACATTGGCATTGAGGGCGCCGCTGCCGCGATTCTGCAGATTATTCATCAGCTGGTATTTCCAGTCCTCACAAAACATGATGGTGCGGGACACGTTGTGCTTCAAGTACGGCTGGCTGGGCAAAGCCGACACCCCGGACACCGGCGAAGTCGTCCGCCCAGCAAAATAATTGTAGAGATAGTCGGTCACAACGATCTGTCCATGCCACACTCCGAGATGATTGGGGTTGGACGGACAGAGGAACGACGGATGATAATAGCACAGGTTGTTGGGATACTGCTTGTTCATGCCGACTGCTGACGAGCTGTTACCAAAGAAATTCGAGTAGGTGACTGCTTCGCACCACCAAAAGTCGTAATTGGGATAGGTGGCGCTCTGGTAGGCCTTGTAGGTCTGGGGCAGATAAAAGCCCTGGTTCTCCTCGGTGTACAGCATCATGCCAAGCGTCGCCTGTTTCATGTTGTTGACGCAACTGATGGCGCGAGCCTTTTCCCGCGCCTTGCTCAAGGCCGGCAAAAGCATAGCCGCCAAAATCGCGATAATCGCAATCACCACCAGCAATTCAATCAAGGTAAAGGTGAAAGAAATCTTTTTCATGTCAGCGTTCCTTTTGGTTAATGTGCGAGATCTTGTGATAGGAGTCGATATTTGACAAGGTGCATCTGAACCCTTATTTTGATAAGGAGGCTAACCCTAACCAAAACAAGGAGGTTCAGATGCAAGGAAAAATTAGCATGGATTTGGTGTTTTGCAACTCGGAGGACAAATTTTCCTTCGACGAACTGGTTATGAAGGTTGCAGATGCCTTTGAACGCAAGGCCATCGCTGAA
>MWEG01000106.1 GCA_002070945.1 Lentisphaerae bacterium ADurb.Bin082 | reverse complement strand
GGGAAAACCTGGTGTCCTCAGGTAGGAAAACAGCTCATTTCTGGGCGGTTTGAGGAGCCTATGGGACGGTTATGATTTATATTATTACTATAAACGCATAATTCATGAAAATAATGTATGCAGATGAAAAAATGTTGCTTATGTGCAAAATACGCTGAAGGGTTCCTGCCGTATGTCCTCCCCCTGCCGTCATTGTCCACGATCCACTAAAGCGCTTTGCCTCTCGGGCGGCACAGGCAATTTTCCGGGCGACGCCAACGAATTCCTGCTCCCGCGTCAGAAAGCCCTTCTTCTAAATTGCAAAACGTCAAATCCATGCTAATTTTCCCTTGCATCTGAATCTTTTTGCCTTGGCAGGTTTCAGGCGCCTCCACAAAATCGAGGGTTCTGGTGTGCATAGCAAAACATCGCCTTCCATCACCACGTTTTACCCATAGCCCCTTGCTTTCGTCATGAAATTCTTTTGGATACGCAAGATTTTATCTCGCTTATTGTTCCCGATGCCACTTGTTTTGCAGATTGGCTTGCTGGGTGCTGTTTTTTTGCTTTGGAAGCGCACTCGGCACACCGGCGTTGCCTTGCTGCTGTGCAGTCATGTTTTGCTGGCCATGTTCAGTCTGCCGTTCCTCAGCGATTCCCTGCTGGAGCGCCTGGAAATGGCGCATCCTCCCTTGACAGAGGCCAGGTTGCAGGCATGGCTCAGCGAAACAGCGCCGACCGACCTTCTGATCATCGGCGTGGCTGGCAGCGGCTTTCGCGCCCCCGTGGCCTTAGACGCGACTTCAGCGGAGGCACCCAGCACGCTGGCGACCGACGACCTCTGGGCAGGCTTCAATAACGACTTCCTTATCCGCTTGCAAGAAGCCGGTCGGATTGCCCGGCGCCTGGAGATGGAGGGGAGGGATTATCGGCTGGCGGTGTCCATCTGCTCCGATGTCTCCATTGAGACTAAGGTCGCGGCAATTGAGCAGTATTTTTCTTGCTTTGACACGCCGCCGGAGCGCTTGGTGCTGATTGACAATGCGGTCAACAGCAAGGCCGAAGTCGCCTGCTTTGAGGCATTGGGCGGCAAGTTGATTTTGGTTTCCAGCGCGTTTCACCTAGCTCGGCTGATGAAGCTGGCCGAAGCGCGGGGCTTATCGGCTCTGCCAGCGCCAGCCGGCTATGTCGGCCGCAATCCGCTGTTCTGGATTCCGTCGGCGGACGCGCTCAACAATTTCCGCATCGTTGTCTACGAATGTCTTGGCAGCCTGGAAGCTCGGAAACCGTGATTCTGTTATCCAGGCTGGTTGGTTGCGTTTTACGTTTACAGGGGAATTGACATGTTGATTGACATTCACACTCATGCCTCTGAATGCACAGGTTTAACCCGCTACAATGGCAGTCGTTACCCCACCTTGGCAGAGCTCATTGACATGCTTGACGAGAGGGGCATTGACAAGGCAGTGCTGCTGTGCAGCGTCAGCCCGGAAGTGCGCTATGTCCTGGTGACCCCGCATGAAGTCTTATCCATGGCAGCGCAGCATCCAGACCGGATCATTCCCTTCTGCAGCGTCGACCCCAGGATGATGACCAACTCCAACAAGGCGGATTTCCGGCCTATGCTCCGCTATTTCCAAGATCGCGGCTGCAAAGGCATTGGCGAATTCATACCCAACATCGACTTTGATCATCCCCTCAACATGAATCTGTTTGCCCAGGTCGAGGAAGTCGGCCTGCCGCTGACGTTTCACCTGGCGTCGACCAAGGATCATCAGGGTCAATACGGCTGCTATGACGACCTCGGCCTGCCACGCCTGGAAAAAGTCTTGCAGACGTTCCCTAAGTTGAAGCTGCTGGCGCATTCGCAAGTGTTCTGGTCGGAAATCAGCGCAGATGTCACCTTGGAAAATCGCAGCAGCTATCCCAAGGGGCCGGTACGACCAGGACGCGCCGTGGAACTGCTGCGCAAATATCCGAATCTGTACGGCGACCTGTCAGCCGGCAGCGGCTATAACGCCATTACCCGCGACCCGGCTTTCGGTGACGCCTTCCTGGATGAGTTCGCTGACCGGCTCCTGTTTGGAACCGATATCGCCAACGTCCCACAAGACACGCCACAGATAGCCTATCTCCAAAAATTGCGGGCCGAAGGGCGCATCAGCCCGGAAAACGCCGAGAAAATCGCCTGGCAAAATGCCAACCGCCTGCTGGAATTGGGACTCTGAGAGGGGCTGAATGCTGAATGCTGAATGCTGAATGTTGAATGCTGAATGCTGAGGCGCATTTCATAATTCATAATTCATAATTCGTTAAGGGCGAGGGAGGCCACTTGTACTTTACGTACGGCAGGCTAAAGCTTGAACTACATACTGCAAACTAAAGTTTGAACTACATACTGCAAACTAAAGTTTGTACTACATACTACATACTAAAAAAGCGGGCCGGGGCTGGTTAAAGCCGCCCGGCCCGTTAGTTAGCGGAATATATCAGACTGCGGAGGCCAGTTTTCGCTTATTCGGTCTGCGAGCGTGTATAGGGGCAGGCCATGGTGCACATTTCGGCTGTACACGGACGGATGCGGAGGATCGGGTCGCGCTTGGCCAAGGCGTCGGACAGCGCTTCCGGCGTGATGTTCTTCGGCGGCAGGATGTTGGTGTTGTTGCCAGACCACTTCAGGCCTTCTTCAGCGACCAGCCCGTAGCGGATGGCCCAGTCGCAGCGAGCCTGTTCCACGATGTTGAATTTCAAGGCATGGCCATCAACGTCGACGGTGGTTTCGCCCTTGAAGGCCTTGACGCTGCAAGCGTCCACGCAGCGGGAGCAGCCTTCGCATTTGGAGCGCAAGGCGTACAGTTCCGCGAGTTGGTCTTCGCGCAGTTCCTTGTCGGTGACGATAGCGAGGTAGCGCATATTTGGGCCATAGGTCGGATTGTTGACGAAACCGCCCTTGGTGATGGTGCCCAAGCCAGCGCACACTGCGGCAATGCGGTTGGCAAAGATGTTGGCCTGCGGGCCGCGGGGGTTGGAGGAATAGGAGCCGGTATTGGCCAAGTCATCCACAGCCACGCAGTTGATGCCCCAGCCCTGCATCACCTTCTGGAGACGAAGCGCTGCCAGGCGGAGCAGATTCCGGCTTTCATACTGGGCGAAGGTATACGGGCCGATGGCTTCGGCGCCGTGCCGACCCATGTTCTCCACGCTTTGCTTGGGGATGCGTATGCCTATGACTACGACGCTCTTGGCATTGGGCAGGTGGTCTTCCGGCGTGTGCACCTGGCGCTTCTCCTCGGTAATGTCCGCCGTGGAACCCAGCCACAGGCGGCCGGTCTCCCTGGCGTTGAGAATGCATTCGCCATCCATGTCTGCCTTGATGCTGTTGACCGCCTTAGTCACCCGTTCAGCCGAGGCAATGCCGACTACGTCTGCGCCAAACTCTAATGCTTTTTCGCGCAGAGTGTCAGTCAAGTCCAGGGACGGGGGCAGGGGAGCGTAGCTGGAAGAGACGTCGGCCGTCGTCAGCTCGGCGCTGGTCAGGACGAAGCCGGTGACGGCGTTGGGGTTGGTGAGCATGGCCTTGAAAGTGTCCCTGACGCTTTCCAGTGCGCTTTTGCCCGGTTCTTTCTGCAGGCCGCCCATGTTATACGGTGCGCCGCTGTAGCCGAGTTTTTCCAGGTCGGAAGCCGTGTAGAAGCAGCATTTGTTCATGGTGTAGCTCATCATGCCGCCCAGCTCGGAATGTTTGTCCCTGGTCGCGCTGTCGCCTTTGGCCGGCGGATTGACGGCCACCATGACGATGGACTTGGCGTCTGGCAGGAGGGGTTTGAGGTCAGCGCCCTTCCAGTCGGCAAGGGATTGCACCACGACGCGGTCAGCGCCAAAATCCAGGCACTGGCTGATCATCCTCATCTGGACGCCGCGATCCGGAACTGGCCGAGCCGGTTGGACGGACTTTTTGCGGATGGGCGCGGAGCTGTAGGTCTTGTCCCATGAGCGGCGATCCTTAGGCAGGCAGAACTTGATGCAGCAGCCCATAGTGCCGCCGCGCAAGCCGACTTCTTTCATCCTCTCCAGGATGACCGGCTCAGTGACCTTGGCAGGCACTTCCAATTCGCAATCCAGGCCAAAGTGCTCGGACCAGGCGCAGCGCCACAAGTTCTTGTTAGCGAAAGGATAGCGATTTCCTTCGATTTCCAGGGCGACTTCGCCATTGACTTCCTGCCGGAACGCATCGATGACGCAGTGCTTGATGCACATCCCGCAGCGGTCGCAGACAGTGTTGCCGGGCAGCAGCGGGTCAGGGACGAGGGGCGCATCCGTGATGATGGAGACAAAGCGGTTGCGCGGGCCGTATTCAGGGCTCATGGCAATGCCGCTGTAGCCCATTTCAGTCAGGCCGGCCGCGACCGAAGCGTAGATGTGGGACATGTCTGGCGCAAAGGTGGACGTAAGGCCTTTGTATTCGCGGTAACGCCAGATGTTGCTGGCCGTGATTGGGACAGCGCGATAACCGCGGTCTTCAAAGAAACGACCCAGGGTATACGACAAAAAGTCCAAGTGGTTGTTCATAAAAAGCTGATAAACGTACGTGCCCTGTTCGTGGGGGCTATTTTCGCCGCCAATCTCAATCATGGCATCGGTGTGATGAATGGCGCAGACGACGACAGACTTGGCCGTGGGCATCAAGCCGCGCGGACTCATCAGAAGCGGCGTATTGGCCCAACGCTCGATATTGCCGACGCCGATTAAATCGACGCCAAGATCAAAGGCTTTCTTTTTTACTTGGGCGGTCAACTGATGGTCCATGATGTGCTCCTTGTGGTTGGAAAAAGGCGGGGAAGGGGACGGGGAGACGGGAAAGAATTAAAGGTGAGGTCGCGACGTAAAATCAGATTGCTGGGGTTGAGCGTGTCTTACCCCGGTGTCTTTGCTCTGGGTGTTCTGTTGGGGCAGGGAGGCGGAGGCTTCCTGCACCATGGCGTCGGCAAGTCGGCTGGCGCCTTGACGCAGCAGTTCAAGCAGGGAGTCATCGGAAGGAAGGCGGCGCCGGAAGACCGGCATGTGTACGCCCAAGGCAGCCAGCAGCCAGCCGTCTTCCCGGATTACCGGCACCGCGGCCGCAAAGACTTCTCCACGAACTTGGAGTACAACGCCGTGCGTGCGAATTGTGGCCAGCTCCGCCGTTAATTCGTCCATATCAACAATCCGGCGCCAGCCCTGGTCTGGCATGCCATTGGCGCTGATAATCTCCGGCAAGGCGTCGGCCGGAGCGAACGCAGCCAAGATTCGACCGGTTTCCGTGTGCCAAATCGGCAGCGATTCCTGCTCAAGAAAGGCTGCGCTGACCAGCACTGCCTGCTGGGGATTAGTCCGCGCCAAGACTTTGCGCCGGCCATTGACCAGTCCTGCTAAGACCAGGGTCTCACCAATCTGCTCGGTCAAAACGCTGAGAATAGAAAGAACGCCCTGCGCCTGGCCATGACTAATGCGGTTGAGAAGCTGCGCAGCGGCCAGACGCCGAAGTTTGCCGCCCAGGCGATAGACGCCGTCACCGTCATTAGCCGCATAGCCGCACATCACCAAAGTCTTAAGCAAATTGTGCGCAGTCGTGCGCTTCAAATCCATTTTCTGAGCCAACTCAGCCAAGGGCAGAGACCCGTGTTCGCTTAAAAGCTCCAACAGGGCCAAACCGCGGCGCAAGGCCTCAACCGGCGGCTTAATGGGTAAACGGCCATCGTTCATTATTATTGGACGCCTTTCATTATTGTTAACATGGCTATAATGTAAAGATTGTATGGTTATATGCAAGCGTGGTTGTCGACAAAATATTTTGTTATGCGATTTTGTCCATTTTTTGCTTTTGTCGTTGCGGCGTGTTGTCCTGGTGCTGTGCTGTGTCCGTGTGCATTTTTGGGAAAAGCAAACCGCCCCGGCGCGGCTGGGTATGCCGTCCGGGGCGGTGAGTTTGAGAAGGCATTTAGGTTTTGCGAGGTGGTGGCTGTGGCTGTATTACTCCAGGACTTCCAGGTGGACTGGTTTCCAGATACCGCCGCCGCCTTTGGAATCATAGACGCGCACGGTCAGCTGGTTGTCTTTTCCCCAGGCGATTTCCTTGGTGACATCAAGTGAGAAGGGTATGGTCCATCCGCTTGGGCCGATGTTATGTTGTCCAATATAAATGCCGTTAAGCCAGACCCATGCGCACTCGTCCACTGCCTCGAAATTCAGTTCGACGGCGTTGTATTTAGCTGGTTTTTCTGGTGCGGCGAAAGTTTTGCGGTACCAGGCGTAGCCGTCGTACTGGATGCCGGCTTTTTCCCAGTGGTCTTCAATAGGGATGCGTTGCCAGTCGCTGTCATTGAAGTCAACGGCGAACCAGTTCTTGGTGTGGCCGTCGTTATCAGGATCGGTCATGATCGCCCAATCTTCCTTAGGGAGCTGGATTTTCTGGATGGTTTTGACGTCATGGTCCCAATCGGTGCGGTTTTTGAGGAGCGTTGTTTCCCGGAAAAAGGGCCAGGTCGCATCTTGGGCGATTCGGCAGATTTCCGGGTCAGCGTCCTTGGCGGCCGCTTGCAGCAGCTCCAGGCGTTCGCCAGTCACGGGAAGGGTGGCGGCCAGCTGCTGAACGGCTAGCAGGCGCAGGGAGCGGTCGTCGTCCTTGAGGGCGGCGGCCAGTGTCGGCGTCAAGGCGTCGCTGGATTTGAGCAGGCATAGCGCTTGCAAGGCAGCTCGGCGCACCTGTGAGTCATTGTTGGTGAAGGCGATCAGCAGAGATTCCGCCGCCGGTTCGCCATGCGAGGCCAACAGGCGAACGGCTGTGCGCCGGACGACGAGGTTCTCGTCATTGAGAGCGACAGTCAGCAATGGAATGGCATTCAGGCCCTGGTTTGATTCGCGAATCAGGGCTGTGCGGCGCTCGGCCGGCGACTCAGAGTCCAGGCGGGCTGGCGGGGCGATCATCGGCATCTGGTAGGCGGACGGCGTGGAGCAACCAGCCAGAACAACGGTCATGGCTGTGAAAGACAGAATACGACAAGCAGTTGAAGATGAAAGCATGGTTTTGTCCTTGGTTCGACGTTGGGGAAGAGTATTATAACTTTGTTTGCTTGAGCCAGTTTTCGATGATTTTTAGGCTTTGCTTGGGGGATAGTTTTGAAAAGGGCCTCCTTGACGGCGACCTTGAACGCCCCAGCCAGCCCTGTTTTTTGAAAATCCAGACCATGCTCGCGGCGCAGAAGAGCATGACCGCCCAGCAAGCCCAGTATCCCCAGCGCCAGCGCAGTTCCGGCATGTAGTCGAAGTTCATGCCGTAAACGCCGGCGAGAAAGGTCAGCGGAATGAAGATCGTTGAGATGATGGTCAACACTTTCATCACTTCGCCCATGCGGTTGCTCAGCGTTGACAGATGCACTTCCATGAGGGCGGCGCCAGCTTCGCGGTTGCTATCCAGGTTTTCCAGGATTTGCATGGTGTGGTCAAGGCAGTCGCGGAAAAAGGGCCTGACGTGGCTGCCCAGCAAGGGGAGTGGGTCGCGGCAGAGCGCGTTGAGCATGCCCCGCAACGGCCAGACCGACCGGCGCACATCGCTGATTTCGCGGCGCAGGCGGTGGATGAGCTCCAGCGTCGACGTCTGCGTGGAGGACGTCTTGAAAACATGCTCTTCCAGGGCCTCGGTCTGTTCCGCCAGCTGCTCCAGGCAGGGGAAATAATTGTCCACCACGGTGTCGATGATGGCATAGACCAGATAATCGGCGCCCATAGTCCGTATTTTGCTGCTGCTGTGCCGCAGGCGGATTCGGACTGCCTCCAGGGCTTCGTTGTTGAACTCCTGCATCGTGACTACGGTATTGCTGAGCAGAAAGAGGCTGATTTGCTCAACGATGATGCCGTCTGCTCCAGGATGCAGCATCTTCAGGGTGACGAACAGATGCGAGTCATAGTCGTCAACTTTCGGTCGTTGCGGGACGCTGACGGCGTCTTCGAGGGCGAGCGGGTGTAGGTTGAGGGCATTGCCGATGTCCTGTATCAGCTGGATGTCGCCCAGGCCAGCGATGTTGAGCCAGGTGACGGGACGCTCCTCCTCGTCGTTGGCGGCGTTGTCTTGGCAGAATGCTATGACTTCGGCGGCGCTGGCGAAATGGTTTTCTAGGCAGGAATTACGGTCAAAGCGAACCACCTTGACGCCGTCGGGGGCGATGGCGGCGTCGTTGCGCAGGAGAGCACCCGGCGGCAATCCGGGCACGACGGCATGGTGTTTGCGTTTTGACATGGAGGCAGGCTGATTGCGGTTTTCCGGTCGGGGCAGGGCGCGCTGGTCGGAAAGCCAGGCTTGATGGTTTGCGTTCAGGCGAATTTATCGAAATAGATTTGTGAGCCTGGCATGCCGTGGGCGGTCAGGACATCGATGCAGGCGTTGATCATGGCCGGCGAGCCGCACAGATAGGCTTCCGCCTCGGAGCAGTCTCCTATGTGCTTGGCAAGGATAGCCGTAATCAGGCCGGTTTCGCCGTCCCAGTCATCGCCGGGGCAGACGGAGCTGACAGCCGGAACGAGGCGGAAGTCAGGCAAACTGTTCTCTAAATCCCGCAACTCGTCCAGAAGATAGAGGTCTCGGCACGTGGATGCGCCGAAAAAGAGCCGCGCTTTTTTGGGCGACTTCTTGTTTTTCATTTCCAGCAGGATGGATCGGATGGCGGACAGGCCGCTGCCGCCGGCGATGAAAAGGGCTTCGCACGGCGTGTCGTGCAATCTGAAGTCGCCATGCGGGCCGTTCAGCACGATTTCGTCGCCGACCTGCATTTTTTCGAAAATCCACTTCGTGCAGATGCCGGCCGGGTTGCGTCGGATGATGAATTCGAGGTTGCGCTTGTCGCGGGTGTCTGAGGCAATGGAAAATGGTCGTTCAACGCCTTCGGGGCAGCCTTCGTATGGCGGGCAGCGGAAGAACATCCACGCACCGGCCTCGACGTGAATCTGGCGTGGCTCAAGGGCTTGGCAGCGAACCATGACAATGTCCCGGGTCATGGGGGTGATCTTGGTTACCTTGACGCGATAGTCTGATGCGGTGTAGTACGCTTCCGGGATGGTGATCGCCATCGGGGCGGTGACGATGGTCTGGCAGGCGAGCCGGATACCGCTTTGCAATGCTTCCTGGTCAAGGTGCTTGCGTTCCGCCTCGTTCGGCTCAGGGCATCCGGCCGTGATGCGGACGCGGCACAGGCCACAGCGACCTTGGCCGCCGCATGCCGTAGGCAAGAAGACGCGGCTGCGGGAAAACGCCTGGAAAAGGGTTTCGCCCGCCGCCGCCGCAATCGTCAAGGCGCCGTTATTGATGGTCAGGGAAATGGTGGCTTCAGCGGTCATCGCAGAACCTTGCATGATTATATTATACGGCGCGTCTGAAAAGTACAGTTGGGTTTTGCGGGGAACAGGGAAAGGGCCGCAGGCTCTTTCCGCCCCCATCTGTTCCTTATCCAGTCCAGAAGCGCCGTCAGCGAGTTCGCCCAATCATTCTTCGACGGGTTCGAAGTCCTCCTTGGTCACGCCGCACTCCGGGCAGGTCCAGTCATCCGGGATTTCTTCAAAGGGAGTATTGGGGGCGATGCCATTGTCTGGGTCTCCCTTGGCAGGATCGTAGACCCAGCCGCAGACTGTGCATTTGTACTTTTTCATTTTCATAAAGTGTCCTCCTGTACTGAATGGGTGTTTGCGAAAAAAAGCAGCCGGACTGCCATGCCGGCTGCCATATCTACATAATATAGTGCCAATGCGGAAACGGCAACTGCACGAAAAAAAAATTGCTTACCTGGCCAGCTGTTTTATTTCCTGGTTTGAGGTGGTATATTCAAGTTTAGGCCGGGCGCTGGTGCCCGCCCTCAATCTGCCGACTGTGAAAGACTATGCGTGATGACACCTCACCAGATGCCATCCGGATCGGGCCTTATTTTTCGATTCCGGCTACGGAGCTGGAGTTTCTTCCCACCCGGGCTTCCGGTCCTGGCGGGCAGCATGTCAACCGTACGGCCAGCGCGGTTCAGCTGCGCTTCGATGTCCTTTCCTCGCCCTCGTTGCCGCCGGCAGCGCGGACACGGCTGCTGTTCCTGGCGCGCGGCCGCCTGACCAACGAGGGCATCCTCCTGATCGATGCCCAGGAGCATCGGAGCCAGAAGAAAAACCGCGAAGCCGCGTTGGAGCGTTTCACCGAGCTGCTGCTGGTCGCGGCCACTCCGCCCAAGCCGCGTCGGCCGACTAAGCCGACCCGCGCCAGCCGGGAACGCCGCCTGCGGGAGAAACGCCTGCATAGCGACAAGAAGCGCCAACGCCGCCAAACCGGCGAACACGAATAGTCATAACAGCGCGAACAAGCCGAGCCGGGCGGATGGCGGCCTGGACATGCTAGGCGCCTACAGGAGACGATGATGGCAAAAAATAAGGTTGTGGCTCTGGATATCGGCAATGTCTGCCTGCACATAACGCCGCAGCGAGCTTTCGATTACTTTGGCAGGCATGATTTCTGGCAACCGGAAATGCCACTCGCGCAAGTGGCTGAAGAGCTTGAATGCGGCCGCCTGGGGGAGCAGGACTTCCTGGCGCTCGCCCATGAGTTCCTCGGCAGGCGTTTTTCCCTTGCCGAAATTCTGTACGGCTGGAACTTAATCATCGGCGAAGAGGTCAATGGCATGAACGACTTTGTGCAATCCATGCGCGAGGATGGCTTCCGGCTGGTGTTCTTTTCCGACACCTCTGCCCTGCATATACAGGAAGTCCGGCGGAAGCTGTCTTTTTTCGACCTGGTTCATGATGGCGTCTACAGCTACGACGTGGGCGCCAGGAAGCCGCATCAACGGATGTACGAGGATTTTGAGAGGAGACATGGCCGGCCAGACTATTACTTTGATGACCGGATAGCCAACATTGAGGCCGCCCGCCAGCGCGGTTGGCCTGCCTTCCAATTCGACAGCGTCGCCTCGGCCTGGGCAGCAGTCGGCGGCGACCGCAGCTAAGCGCTCGCGCTGCAAGACCGCAGCAGCAACAACCCGAGCGTCAAAGAGACCCAGAGACGCTTGGAGCTATGTGTTGTTGTTTTTACGGCAGCCGCGTTGAATTTTATGATGAAAGCGGCTTAGAAAACATTTCCTTTGACAATTGGCATTATATTACATAGTGTCATTTTCAATGGTGCCTTGTCGAGCCAAGCCAGTGACCTTTGCTGGGAATAGAGCCATCAACATCTAACAACACCACCTACTGAGACCATGCACAACGAACAAAGCCCGTCCCTGGGCCATGACACGGCCCCTGCGTCTTCTGACGACATCCCTCCTTTGCGAAGCTTTCCAGGGGATTCTCAAGTGGCTCTCCTGGAAAGTCCGCCGACCTCGCCTCGACCGGCGAACACCCGGGCTTCTTTCACCGTCATCGGCGAACAGACCAGGCAATTCAAGCTGGCGCATTTTCCCGGCGTGTCTGACGAGCAGTGGAGCGACTGGCACTGGCAGATTAAGAACCGCATCCAGAGCGCCGAGCAATTCCAGCGCCATTTCCCTCTTTCCGAGGACGAGTTGAGCGCGCTCAACCGCGGTCGTCGCAGCTTGCCGTTTGCGATCACGCCCTATTATCTCAGCCTGATTTCCCCGGACGACCCAATCGATCCGATCCGGCAGGCCGTGGTGCCGTCGTGCCAGGAATTTGACATAGCGGCTGACGAGCAGGAGGATCCGCTCAACGAGGAGGGGTGCAGCCCTGTTCCCGGCCTGGTTCATCGCTACCCCAACCGCGTCCTCTTCCTGGTCACGGACTTCTGCTCAGTCTGCTGCCGCTACTGCACGCGTTCCCGCCTGATCGGCAAAGTCCATCGGGAGAACTGCCGGAACAACTGGGTTGCGGCCATCGAGTATATCGAGCGTCATCCGGAAGTCGAGGACGTTCTCATCTCCGGCGGCGACCCGCTCACCCTGCCGTTGGCGCCGTTGGAAGGAATCCTGAATCGCCTGCGCGCCATCAAGCACGTGAAATTCATCCGCATCGGCAGCAAAGTCCCGGCTGTCCTGCCCCAGCGGGTGACGCCTACCCTGGTCAACATGCTGCGCAAGTATCACCCTTTGTACTTGAGCCTTCATTTCACACATCCGCGGGAGTTGACTCCGGAGACGGCCGAGGCGTGCCGGCTGCTGGCCAATGCCGGCATTCCCCTGGGCAGCCAGACCGTGCTCCTCAAAGGCATCAACGACAATGTCCAGACCATGCGCGACCTGCTGATGGGCCTGCTGGCCATCCGCGTCAAGCCCTACTACCTCTTCCAGTGCGACCCAATCCACGGCTCCAAGCATTTCCGCACGCCAGTCCAAACCGGCCTTGACCTGATCCTGGGTTTGCGCGGCTATATCTCCGGATATGCCATTCCGCATTATGTGATCGACGCTCCCGGCGGCGGCGGCAAAGTGCCGCTCCTTCCCAACTACGTCCAAGGACGAGACCAGGACAACCTCATCCTGAAAAACTACGCTGGCGACCTGTATCGCTATCCAGACAAGGGGCCGTCCGAATGCTGATTGGCTTGACGTACAATTTGCGCAGTGAATACCTCAGCCGGGGATTCACTGCCGAGCAGGTGGCCGAATTCGACTGCGAGGAAACCGTCGACGCCCTGGATGCAGCGCTGACCCGAGGCGGCCATGACGTCGTCCGCATCGGCAACCTGGAAAGCCTTATGGCTCGGCTGCTCAATGGCGAACGCTGGGAACTGGTCTTCAACATTGCCGAAGGCCTCAACGGCGCTGGCCGAGAAGCCCAAATCCCCGCCTTGCTGGACGCCTTCGGCATTCCCCATACCTTTTCGGACACCGAAGTCTTAGCGGTCGCTTTGGACAAATCCCTGACCAACGCAGTGATGAAAAGCCACGGCGTGCCGGTGGCGGATTCTGCTGTTGTGCGAACTATGAGCGACTGTGCGCGGGTGAGCCTGGAATACCCACTCTTTGCCAAGCCGGTCGCTGAAGGCACCAGCCGCGGCATCACCGCCATGTCGCTGATTCACGACCCGCAGGAGCTGACCCGCTACTGCCATTCCGCCCTGGCCACCTTCAAGCAGCCGGTGCTGGTGGAACGCTATCTGCCTGGCCGCGAATTCACGGTCGGCATGTTAGGCAATGGCGAAGACGCTCAAGTGCTGGGGGTGATGGAGGTGGTGCTGCTGGAACAGGCGGATGCGTCAGGCTATACGTATGACAACAAGCAGCAGTATGAAAACAGGGTGGACTACCGCATCGTCGACGAGCCGGAGGTGGCGCAGGTCGCCAAGCAGGCTTGGGGCGCTCTCAACTGCCTGGACGCAGGACGGGTCGACATCCGGATGGACGCCGCCGGAAAACCGCATTTTCTAGAGGTCAACCCCCTGGCTGGGCTCAATCCAAGTTATTCCGACCTCTGCATCCTTTGCCGCTTGCAGGGCCTGAGCTATGATTGGCTGATCACCAGCATCGTTGACTCGGCCTGCCAGCGCCGCCAGAATCAGTCGCCTGATTCTTAAGGGATGGCGTCCTGCTTATGGTCGGCAATACTGCCGCTCCCAAAACCAACGACGAGACAGCGCCGAATATGAAGCAAGACAATAGCATTGAATGGCAGGAGACGCTTTGCGTCGAACAGCATCCAGGCCCCTTCCAGATGGTGATTTTCGGTGCGTCCGGCGACTTGTCCCGGCGCAAGCTGTTCCCCTCGCTGCTGGCGCTGCATCAGCGCGGCCTGCTGGCAGAGCAGACCAGGATTCTCGGCTGCGGCCGGCAATCGTTTACGGACGAGTCGTTCCGGAGCCACCTGGCCGAAGGGCTGTCTGGAGAGCCGCAGGCCGAGGTCGAAGCGTTCCTGGGCCTGGTCTTCTACCATACGGTCGACTACGCCCGGGCTGACGCCTACCAGTCCCTGGCGCGCCGCCTGGAGGACCTGGACTCTTGCCAGGGCACGTGCCTGCCCAGGCTCTATTACCTGGCTGTGCCGGCTACGCTGTATCCGGACATCACCCGCGAATTGCACGCGACCGGGCTGCTGCATGAGGCCGACGTCAAAAGCTGGCGGCACGTGGTCTTTGAAAAGCCGTTCGGCTTTGACCTGGCCGGCGCCAAGCAACTCGACCAGAGCCTGCGCCAATATCTGCACGAAAAGCAGATTTACCGCATTGACCACTACCTCGGCAAGGAAACCGTCCAGAACATCTTCCTGCTGCGCTTTGCCAATGTGATTTTCGAGCCGATCTGGAATGCCCGCTACATCGACAATATCCAGATTACGGCGGCCGAAGCCATTGGAGTGGAAAACCGTGCCGGCTATTTTGACCAGGCCGGGATTCTGCGGGACATGTTCCAGAACCATATACTTGAAATGCTGTCCCTGGTGGCCATGGAATGCCCGTCAACTTTTGCCGCAGACGCAGTCCGGGACGAGAAACTGAAGCTCCTGCGCTCAATACGGCCTCTGTTGCCGACGGCAGGTTCGCCCAGCATCATCCGCGGGCAATACGACGGCTATCGCCGTGAACCCGGGGTGCCTGCGGACTCGCAGACAGAGACGTACGCCGCCATGCGCCTGCATATCGACAACATGCGTTGGAAGGGCATTCCCTTCTACCTGCGTGCCGGCAAGAAGCTGGCTCGGAAAAACACCACGATCCATGTCGTCTTCAAGCATGTCCCGCATTCAATCTTTCCGAACATCCCTGCTGACGCCTTGCAGCAAGACGTGCTGCACCTGCGCATCCAGCCGGCCGAAGGCATGGGCCTGACCCTGCAAGCCAAGATGGCCGGCCCGAAACTCTGCATGGGCGCCATGACGCTCAATTACAACTACCTCAATTCCGGAGAAAAGCCTCTGGACGCATACGCACGGCTCCTCTTGGATTGCTCGCTGGTTGACCAGACCCTGTTCATCCGCAGCGACATCATTCTTGCGGCCTGGGAACTGTATCAACCCGTCCTCGACTGGTGGAAAAACCGGCCGCAGGATTCGCCGCTGTTGAGCTACACGCCCGGCGGCGATGGCCCAGTCCAGGCCGATGAACTGCTGACGGCGGACGGACGGCGGTGGATGTGAGAGCGAGGCATGCAACCATCCCCCGAACCCGCCGTTCATCGGGAAATGGCCGCTGTTGACTTGCAGAGAGCAGGATCGGGATTATAGTATTTAGTTGCGTTTGTGTAAGTTCTGTCTTTTTGCAAACTATTTGATCACGACGAAGGATAAGCCGACATGACGACTCCTGAAAACAAAAATTCCGATGGCGCGAAGGCTTCCTGCGCCAGCTGTTGCGGCTGCGGCGGCAGCCCCAGCCCCATGAAAAAGAAGAAAATTTTCACGACTGTGGCGATTGTTGTCATTGTCTTGATCGTCGCCTTGGTCATTGTCTTTTCCTCCCTGGGAAGGATCATCAAGACCGGCGTGCAGACAGTCGGTTCGCAGGTCACCAAGTCGCAGATTACGGTTGACGACATCGACTTGTCCCTCTTAGGCGGAAAGCTTGTCATCGACAACCTGGTCATCGGCAATCCCGAAGGCTTTAAGACTGATTCCGCTATGCGGCTGGGCAAAGTCCAGGTGAAGCTCAACCCAAAAAGCATTTTTTCCGACTCCATTGAGATTTATGAAGTCCTCGTTGATGCGCCGCAGATCACCTATGAGCGCAGCCTGACCAGCTCCAACATCAGCGTCATCCAGGACAATGTCAACGCCTTCCTGCCCAAGGACGACGGCAAAGACAAGGAGGCGGAGGAGGACAAAGACAAGAAGCCGGGCAAGAAAGTGGTCATCGACCAGGTCACGGTTTCCAATGGCCAGATCAATTTGAGCGCGACGTTGCTGCAAGGCGTGGCTCTGCCTGTGCCGCTGCCGACGGTCGCCCTCTCGGACATCGGCAAAACCAAGACCGTGACCCCACCCGAAGCGGCGGCGCAGGTGCTGGCAAAAGTCCTGAGCAGCGTCCTTGATGTGGCCACCGAAGCGCTCAAGAAGCTGGTCAGTTCACCCGGCGAACTGCTGCAGTCAGTCACCGACGGCGCCGGGAAAAAAACTGCGGAAACCAAAAAAGATATTCAGGACGCCGCCGCCAAGGTCGAGGAAAAAGCAGCGGAAGTCGGCAAAGACGTCAAAGAAGCTGCTGACAGCGTCAAAAAGGCCGCTGGCGGCCTGCTGAAAACTTTCACAGGCAAAGAAGACGACGCCAAGAAATAACTGTTGTCTTGCGAAATGCTGACCGGCCGTGGCCAGCGTTTTCACATCAGCTGACGGTTGACGCCATTCATCGCCGCCAGCTCACTCACCACCCCGTCGACGCTTGTCATCGAACGTCGGCGGGGTCATTGTATAGATGACAACGCTCCGGGAGCAGAAAAGCATCTTTATGACAACTCAACCAACCCCAGCTTGTTACGCCATCCGCAAAGCCCATCTTTATGATGGTTTGGGCGGGTCTCCCCTGATGGCGGACGTGGTCGTCAAGGATGGCGTCATCGCCGCAGTGGCCGCTACCGGCAGCCTCAATCTTACCGGCGTCAGCATCATCGACGCCGAGGGCCTGGCTCTGGCACCAGGATTCATTGACCTCCATAGCCATTCCGACCGCAGCATCCTTGTAGCGCCGGATGCGGACGGCAAAATCTCCCAGGGCATTACCAGCGAAATCGTCGGCAATTGCGGCAATTCCGCTTTTTGCGAAAAAGCCGATCTTATTCGGGAAATATTGACCGAGACCGGCTTGCGCGAATGCTGGGGCGACATCAATGCGTATGCCGAAGCCGTCACCAAGCGTCGGCCGATCGTCAATATCGGCGCGCTGTGCGGCCACAATACCATCCGCTCCCGGGTCAAGGGCTTTGAAGACAAGCCGCTGACAACAGATGAACTCAACCAGATGAAGGAGCTTCTGCATCGGGCCTTGGAGCAGGGCGCAGCCGGATTCTCCAGCGGGCTGATCTATTTTCCCGGGAAATTCTCTGAGTCCAGTGAAGTCGAGGCTCTGGCAACAGTGCTGCGGGGGACAGGCAAGCCGTACGCGACTCACATGCGTTCAGAAGGCAACGAGGTGCTGCCAGCGTTGGAAGAGGCGTTCCGCATCGCCCGGGCCGGCGCCGGCAAATTGCAAATCAGCCACATCAAGGCAACCGGCCCGAACAACTGGGGCAAGGCGCCGACCATGATCGCCATGATTGAGGAGCAGCAGCGCAGCGGCCTGGCCATCAAGGCCGACCGCTACCCGTACATCTTCTCCCATACCTCTCTGCTGGTTTCCGTGCCAGCGCCGTTCAATCGAATTGAAGGCGGCCTGCTGCAGAAGCAGCTGCGCGAATCTGCCGAAGTCCGCCAGAACCTGCTCCATACCATGACGGAAAAAGGCTGCATTCGGGGGGATTGGGACAACGTCATTATTATGAACAACGACCCGAAGCTGCGGCACTTCTACGGCAAGCCGATTGCAACAGTGGCTGCCGCGCTCGAATTGACCGTCCCTGAGCTGTATGTCAAACTGCTGACGGAATACAAATCCGGCGGGTCAGCTGCATACGGCACCATGAACCAGGACGCGATGCGGCTATTCCTGGCCCAGGACTGGTGCTTCCCTGGCACGGACGCCTCTGGCATTCCCTCCGACGGCTCGCTGGGACTGTGCCACCCGCGTGGTTTCGGCGCTTTCCCGGGATTCTATAAGATCGCCCGTGAAATGGTGCCGATCCAGCATGTGATCCGGCGCATGAGCGCTGACCCGGCACGCTTCTTCAACTTCAAGAACCGCGGCGTGATTCGGGAAGGCTATGCCGCTGACTTGGTCCTTTTTGACGAAGAGCAGCTGGAGGGCATGGCGACCTTGGAAAATCCAACCGCGCTATCCCGCGGCATCCACCAGGTGTTTGTCAATGGCCAGCTGTCCTACACCCGGGAAGACCCGAGCTTCCGCGGCCGAAACGGTGTCTTCCTCCGCTTCTGAAAACCGCGCCATTGCCGCATCGGTGCTTGTTTTCATAGCCGACTGATTTATTTTATATGTTTTGTCAACTGCTGCAAACCATCAACCTGGTGACTTTGGGTCAAGATGAATCTTCATCATGGCCGTTGCCAGCCTAAGGAGTTTTCATGTCCTTGCTGATCCCCCCCGGCTATAAATCAAAACTGAATGAATTGACAACCCAAAAGGCGATTAAGAAAATCAAGGATGATTTTCAGGTCAATCTGGCCTTCGAGTTGAATTTGCAACGTGCCAGTGCGCCGCTGTTCGTCCTTGCTGGGACTGGCATCAATGATGATTTGACCGGCGTTGAGCGTGCGGTTCAGTTTCCCATCAAGGCCATGAACGGACAGACCGCGCAGGTCGTCCATTCACTGGCCAAGTGGAAGCGCATGGAACTGGCGCACCTGGGCATTGAAGTCGGCGCCGGTATTTACACTGACATGAACGCCATCCGGGCTGACGAAGACCTCGACAACATCCATTCCCTCTATGTTGATCAATGGGACTGGGAAAAAGTCATCACCGCCGAGCAGCGAACGCTGGAATACCTGTGCGAAAGCGTGCGCCGCATCTACTATGCCATCCGCCGCACCGAGCATTTCATCTGCGCTGAATACCCGGTGCTTCGGCCCACCCTGCCGGAGGAAATCACCTTTGTACATGCCGAAGAAATGGAGCGTGAATTCCCCGATTTGACCCCGCGCCAGCGAGAAGACGCCATCGCTGAACGACATGGCGCGGTCTTCATCATCGGCATTGGCGCCAAACTGCCCATCAGCCAGGAGCCGCATGACGGCCGCGCCCCAGACTACGACGACTGGTCCACCCCGACTACTGCCGGTCACCACGGCCTCAACGGCGACATCGTCGTCTACAACCAGCTGCTTGGGCGCTCCTATGAACTATCCTCCATGGGGATACGGGTTGACAAGGCTGCTTTGCTTCTGCAATTGAAGGAACGCAGCGCTCTTGACCGCTGCAACCTCCGTTTTCACAAGGCGTTGCTCGAAGACCAGCTGCCCTTGTCCATGGGCGGCGGCATTGGGCAATCACGCCTATGCATGCTCTTTCTCCAAAAGGCGCACATCGGCGAAGTCCAGGCCAGCCTGTGGCCGCAAACCATGATCGACGAATGCCAGAAGGCCGGAATCTTCCTGCTTTGAGCCAAGCGATCGCCCCTTGGTTTGTCCTCAGCACTCATGGCGTATCAGCTGGCCGACCGCTGCCAAGCAACAACCAAGGAGCCTGAGATGATTCATTATTATCAAGAGTTGGAACGAATGGTCTGGTCGGCCTGTGCGACGTGCGACTGCCCAGAACCAGTGTCTGCCGACGCCAAGGCGGAAATCAAAAGACGAGCCTATGACATGCTGCGGATACAGCCGGAATGGCGGCCGCAAGTGTCGATGCAGACGATTTCCGAGCATGATGGCGGCGACTTCCTGGTGCAAACACAGCGTTTTGAATCCTGGCCGCGCATTTATGGCTCGGCTCTCTTGTATCTACCCAAACGCGGCGCTGGGCCGTGGCCGGCCATGCTGCTCAATCACGGTCATGCCCTGCAAGGAAAATTTCGCTCTGCGCACCAAACCATGGCGCAATTGCTGGCTGCGGCCGGGGTCGCTGTTCTGGTTCCGGATGTCATGGGGCTGGGCGAACGACAGGCCATTGGTCATGCCAAAGCCTACGAGCCGTTCACCTGCGGCACGACGGTCTGTGGACTGATTGTCCTGGAAGCCCTGGGATATTTTGATTACCTGCGGCAACAACCGTGTTTTGACCGCGACCGCATCGGCCTGTTCGGCAATTCCGGCGGCGGCCAGACCACGATGTTTATGTGCGGCATGGCATACGAAGACATCGCCTTGGCTGCACCCTCGGGTTTCCCGCACACTTTCGAGTACAATGCCCGCAAGGAACGGCAGTTATGCCCTTGCACCATTTTTCCGGGTGTGCTCAAGCAATTTGAAATGCGCCATTTACTGGGCTGCCTGGCGCCTAACCCCTTGCTGGTTGCCGCCGGTCGGGGCGATCCGATGATCCCGAGGGATGTCGTCCTCGCCTTGCATCATCGACTGCAAGATACCTATCGCACAGCCGGACAACCGGAAGCCCATGAATTGCTGGCCTGGAATGGTCCCCATTCTTGGGAAACTCCAGAATGTTTCTACGGAATCACCAATTTCATTCTCCGGCGGTTTGGGCTGCCGACCCTGCCAGAAGGCCCGTTGCCCAAACCAATGTTTCCAGAGGACGAACAGACCTTGCCGTTGCCAGACGACGCCATCGACATGACTGCCCTCGCTGAACACCTGACCGGCAATCAACGGCGACCAGCCGCCGATATCGTCGATGTCTTTCCACCTAAACACATTCCCGCTGAAGAATGGACGCAAATGCCGCGTGAAACCCTGGCGATACTGGCTCAAATCGCCTCGTTCGTAACACCATGATGCAAGGTGACTTCCTGAGGCGACAGGACAAACCACGCAGCGAAAATGAAATAGAACTGGGCGCATAGCCGGCAACCGCCCGGTTCGAGAAGAAAAAACGACATTATGAAAGTCGATTATAGTTTTATCACAACTGTGACTCCAGGCGAAGAAAAGGAACTGGCCAAGTTATATCGCGAAGCTGAATGGTGGGATGGCCAAGGCGACAGCGAGTGGATACGGCAATTGCCCCAGCGGTCGACTCTATTCTTGGTCGCCCGCTGTGAAGGCCGAATAGTCGGCATGGGGCGGGTGATTGCAGATGGCGTCAGCGACGGCTATTTGCAAGACGTCTTCGTCACCAAAGCCTTCCGAAGGCAAAAAATCGGCTCTGAGTTGGTTCGCACTCTGACAGCGTCGGCTGCTGCCATGGGCATAGATTGGCTCCTTCTGATCGCAGCCCCAGGCAAAACTCAATTCTATGAAGCATTGGGTTATCACGTTATGCCGCAATACGTGCCAATGAGATTCGGCGGCCGCCCATGACAGTAAAACTACCAGCCAATTTTCATCGAGTCAGCGTCAAAGACGCAGACCGAGTCAGGTTTTTCGCGGCGGATGGTGCCGAGACGCTATCCTGTGAATACGCTTTTGGCAATCTTATGGCCTGGGGTGAACGATACCAGATGGCCTGCCGGGAGCTGGACCAGCGCCTGTGGGTCTATGGCGCCTCGGCCGACTTCCTCTATTTCCCGCTCGGTGCGCCAGCGTCCCCGCAGATTCTTTATGCCGCCAGCCAGGCTCTCCGACAACAGGGCTTTTCCGGTCGACTGGCGCTGATTCCTATCGACTATTATGACCGTCACCGGGAAGAGCTGGACGCCTGGTTCACGTGGCAGACCTCACCCGATAATTTTGAATATGTTTACCGAACCGATGACCTGGCTGACCTCCCAGGCCAGAAATTATCCTCTAAACGCAATCTCATCAGCCAGTTTGAACGCGAATACCCTGACTGGATAAGCCGCGAACTCGACCCGGTCGCAGACAAGGCCGCCGTGTTTCACATCGCAGGCGCCTGGGCGCAGAACATAACGGATGACGTTGAACACGTCCACGATGACTTGCAGGCACTCATCGCCGCCTTTGACTTCTGGTCAGAGGCTGGTTTCCAGGGCACTGCCTTGGAAGTCCAGGGACGCCTGGTGGCCTTTGCCGTCTACAGCATGTTGACAACAAAGATGGCCGATGTCCATTTTGAAAAAGCCTTGCGCTCGCACAAAGGCAGCGCCCAGATGATCAACCGCGAAACGGCTCGGCAACTGCGCGGCAAAGCCGAATGGATCAACCGAGAGCAGGACCTCGGCGTGCCTGGACTGCGACAGGCCAAATTGTCTTACGACCCAGAACACATAATCAAAATCGGCCTGCTTTACCCACGGCCAAGCTGAACCCAGCCAAAAAACTCGAACAAACTTTGGCTACTTCCCATCCCCATCAGGTTCTGCGGGCGGCAAAGTAACGATTTTGATGAGGCCTTGCTGCAAGGCACGCAACAACGAAACCACCAGGGGACAGACCGACCGGCAGTTGAAATGCCTCGGCTCGGACGCCGCCTGGCTTGGCGCCTCGTCTGCCGGTGCGCTCTCCGGCGAGTTGTCAGGCGCATGCTGAGACAAAGCTGGGCACGTCCAAGGCAAGGAGGCGTCCTGGCCTTCTCGCACCTCGTTTGGCGCCTTAGACAATGCCCCCAGGCTACAGTCATCCAGCAAAAATGCCTTGATCTGCGGAAAGTAAATCGGAGAGGCGTTCAGGGTCGGGCCGACTTCCCATTTTCGGTAGGTGGAATAATCGACTTTGAATTGCTTTGCAGCTCCATGCAGGGTGAGTCCTTTTTCCAGGCGTCGAGTCCGCAGTCTGGCTCGAATTTCAGCAGTGAACGAACCGGTGAATGCGCTTTCATCATTTGCGTTAGGATCATTCATGACATTCTTCCTTTTCGATACCATGACAAGGAGTGAATTGCCTCTTTTCCCTAAGCTGACAGCAAAAAAGCAATGCAATGACATAATTATAACGTCTTTGGTTGCAAAAATCAAACAAAAAAAACACATCAACAAAATGATTGATGTGCAATTAGCCGTCAAGTGTCCAGCCTTCAGCCTGCCTCAGGGGTATTTGGCCTCATGGGATGGCGATGCGTCCGGTCCACGTTGTCAATTATCGTCTTTTATCACAACATGTTGCACATTGCCCAACTATAAAACAAAATCATTCACAGAACAGGCGCCCGACTGTTTTAGGATCAGACGAATGAGTTCATGAAGTCGATGTGGACGTGGAGCCTGGGGTCGTGTTCCTTGAGTGCCTGGGTGAGCTTGGCTCTGATGGCGTCCTGTGAAAGCGGGCAGTTGCGGGGCATGAGGAGGTGGAAGTGCAGGGCAGGGGCGTCTGTTGCGGCTGCCTTGTTGTTGGAGTCGGCAGGTGCTGCCGCATCGAGATTGAGGTCATAGATGACGAGCTGGCGGTCAATGTCACGGACAGCAGCCTCGCAGCGTTGGCGCCAGAGTCGCGTCTGCGGATCAGCGGTGGCGTAGGGATCGCAGTGGAGAATGACGCGCACGGGCATAGTGCGGGCGATTTCGACTTCGGCAGCTTCAAGAATATTGTGCATGGCGACCAGGTCGCCGTCACGGTCGACTTCGGCGTGGGCTGTGGCGAAATAGGCGCCTGGCCCATAGTTGTGGACGATCACGTCGTGTACACCGCGGATGCCTTGGCAGGCGAGGAGGCGCTGGCGCAATTCATCCACCAGGGCTGGATTAGGCCGTTCGCCGAGAAGGGGATTGATAATGTTGCGCAAACTATTGATGCCGCCGACAATGACGATAATGGCGACGACGGCGCCTGCGCAGCCGTCGATGGGTAGCGTGGTGTAGTGGGCTGCGACGACGGAGAGAAGGACAATGCTGGTGGTGAGAATGTCTGACAGGCAGTCAAAGGCGACGGCGCCAAGGGCGGCGGAGTTGATGGCGCGACTGATGCGGCGGGTGAAGAACATCAGCCAGAATTTGGCGAGGACCGTGGCGCCGTAGAGATAGGCGAGGGCGTGGGGCATGTCCACTGGCTGAGGGCGAAAGATGCGGACGACAGACTCTTTGAGGAAGTTGCCGCCGACAGCGATGATGATGACGGCGATGACCAACCCGGTCACGTATTCCATGCGTCCGTGACCAAAAGGATGTTCGGCATCGGCGTGTTTTGCGGCCAATTTGAAGCCGACGACGGTGATCATCGCTGACCCGGCATCAGAGAGGTTGTTAACGGCGTCAGTAGCTATGGCGATGCTGCCGCTGATGAGGCCGATGACCAGCTTGACACCGAAAAGCAGGAGGTTGACTGCAAGAGTGACCAGGCCGCAAAGCATGCCGTAGGCAAGGCGGCAGGACGGGTCATCGGGTTGTTTCGGATTAGGCACGAAGGCCTTGATTAGGAATGAGCTTAGCATGGGGTTTCCGCACTTGGCATGGTAATGATTTTCGTCTCCGTCTCTGAATAGAGTCCATTGATCTGCTGCTGCAATGCCATCGTCCGGCCCAGCGCAGTCACGATGCGGCAGTAGGCGGTGATGTCGTCGAGTTCGAGGTGCCGCTCCTGGCGATCCTTGAGCCACTTCTCGCAGACCTGGTAGCCGCCGATTTGATAGGCCCA
>MWEG01000105.1 GCA_002070945.1 Lentisphaerae bacterium ADurb.Bin082 | reverse complement strand
GGCAAATTCGCCCTCTGTTCCAGGAAGAGTTTGGAATTTTAGTCAGGTCAAAGCCCTAAGGGGTTTCATAGGAGTCTTCTGTAGTGCCTTGTAGGGACACTACAGTTAGCGCTGAAAACATGTTGTCGGGATTTTGTGTGTAGTTATTGTTACCTGTTGTATATCAATGACTTGAAGATTGGTTTTCCAGAAATCTTTCTCAAAAAACAAGAAGTTGGTCAATAGTAGCACAATAAAATCAAGCTCGGTTTTATTGACAAAAAACAGCGAGCCGGGCAAAAACCCGGCTCGCTGTTTTCATTCTTCTGCTGCTATCAGCTCGCCAGCGCTTGCGCGGCGCTTGCCGAGCCCCAGCGGATTTCATTCCTTTTTGCCGTAGGGCATATATCCTGATGCTGCCAGCAGCACTTCCTGGACGATGACGTCATGGTTGTAATCATACGGCTCTGGGATTTCACCGCGGATCATCTGCGCCAGTTCGACCATCTGGCCCTCGTAACGGTCACGTATGATGCCAAAGTCGAGCGTATGCGATCCTGCTTCATACTCCTCGTTGCCATCCTGCAAATGCAGTTCCATGGTCAACGCCTTGCCGTCAAACCGCTCCAATGGGCACAAATCCACCGACCCTTTGAGGCCGCAGACTTTCAGGCGCCGCCGGCCAAGGCCGCCGACCTCGCGGCTGCAAGCCCGCAGCGTTGCCGTGGCATGCGGATACTCCAGGATGGCCAGGCTATTATTTACGATACGAGCTGGGTCGCCCGGCGCTGACTTCAAAAATGGCGTCACGTGAGTCGGCCGCCCCATCAGCGAGACAACTATATCAATCAGGTGGCAGCCGAGATTGAACATAATCCCGCCCTGGAAACAGCCGAGGTATTCCTGGTATTCCTCGCCGCCGTAATTATGGCTCATGCTCGCCTGAAACTCGAAAATCTCCCCCAGCCAGCCTTGGCGGACAGCCTTCTGCAACCACTGGATGGCGGGATTGGCGCGGAACATATAACCCATCTGAAAAGGCAGTTTTTTCTCTGCATAGCCACGGCGCAGGCGCTCGAATGCCGCCAAATCATCGCCGCCTGGCTTGTCGATATGAATCGCCAGGCCATGTTGCAGGCAGCGCCACGACGTGGGCACCAAGTCGAGATTCGGCACCTCGACCGAGACCGCCTGCAAGCCAGGCGTCTGGAACAGCTCCTCTTCACTCATGAACCGCAGTCCATCGTAGGGACGCAAGTCGGAACCAGCAAACTTTGCCGAGGGCGAAGAACGGTCGTCAACTATGCCGACAATCTCAAACAGGTCGGGACGCAGTCGCAACGACCTCATTTTGCCGGCAGCATGCTCGTGACAGACGCCAATCTGACCAATCTTGATTTTTGACATGAGCCAATCCGTTCAAATGGAGAGTATTGTTGTTTGACTAACTCGGTGATGCGAACGACGTTCAAAGCGTAGCGCCCATTGGCCGTGCCGCTGTCGCACTCACGCCAGCGGCACGAGAAATTCCTTGGCTCGGAAAGCCGGCCACCATTCCCGGTCAAAACCCATGGTGATAAATCCGCAGTGGCCGCCGCCGTCCGGCATTTCCAAAAACAAGTTGGGATTTTCCTCGGCGGCCTGGACGGGAAAGCAGTCGCCAGCCAGGAACGGGTCATTGCGCGGATTCACCACCAAAGTCGGCACTTGAATTTTATCCAGCCAGCGGCTGGACGAGCCCTTTTCCCAATAGTCCTTGGCGTTGGCATAGCCCATCAGCGGCGCGGTGAAAACCTCGTCAAAATCATCCATTGTCTTCACCTGGTCCAGCTTGCTGATGTCGATTTCATCTGGAAACTTCTTGTGCATGACCACGATCATCTGCAACAGCTTTTGCAGAAAATGGCGCGCATAGAGGCGTCCGATAGTCGTATTGAACATCTGGGAGCTGGCCGTCAAGTCAATGGTCGCGCAAAAGACGGCTGCGCCGACTATTTCCTGTGGCAGCTCGGCAGCATGTCGGCCAAGATAAAGCAGGCAGAGGTTCCCGCCCATGCTGTAGCCGCTGAAAGCCACTTTCTTATAGCGGCCTGCCGCAATCGCATGCCGGGTCACCCAGTCGAGTTCATGCGTCGAATCATTGGTGGTGAACTGCAATTTCTCCCCGCCGGAGATGCCGGTGCCGCGATAATTCCAGGCCAGGCAGTCCCAACCGATGAGGTTGAACGCCTTGACCAGGCTGAGGACATAGTGCCGCTGGGTGTGGCCGCATAGGCCATGATTGATGATCAGCAGCTTGTCCGTCTCCTGGCCGCAGCGCGACCAGTCAAGGAGCAGGACATCGCCGTCCGGAGTGGCGAAGCGTTCCCGCTCATACTCGACGTTCTCGCGGCGGCGCATGTAGCTGGGCAGAATCGTCTGCAGGTGGCTGTTGTTGAAAAAATGCGGGGGCTGATAACTGGAATTTTCAATGACTGGCATGCCTGATCACATCTCATGAAACGCGGGGCGCATTGCCTCGGCATTTCTTTTGCTGGTTGTTGTCTCCCTGGGCGTTTCACCCGCCCCATCTTTCGTTGCCAGGCGCGGCGCAACCTCGCCGTGTCCCAGCCTGTTTGCGGCTCACCTACGGTCGTTTCGACGCAGCAGAATCATCCGCATATCCGGGTGATTGAGCTGCCGATTCATCTCCAGCAGTTCGTCATATTGGGAAGCTGGAATGATCGCTGGCGGCAGCGACACGCGGTAGGTATAGAGCAGCGCGACCTTCTCGTCCTTGGCTTCAACCGTAATCCGGCTTTTGCCGCCGGTCGGCTTGAGTTCCAGCGACTTCGGGCGCAGGCGGACCTGGGTGAAGTTGATGGGCAGGCGCAACCTGATTTCCGACCAGGAGTCCTGCGATTCCGGCCAATACAGGTCATGCTGGCGGCTGTCCGCCTGCAATCGCAGCAGTGCCCCTAGCGTCAGTGGCAGCTGGAAATAAAGCCGGTCGCTGTCAAGGACGGCATATTTCGGCACTATGGCTCGGTAGGTCACCCGTCCAGGATAGGAATCGAAGTCCGTCACCAGGGGTCCCTCGGCGCGGGCTGACTGCGCCAGGTTGGCCAAGATGGTCTGATGATAGCGTCTGCGCTCCTCCGGCGTCTGCTCGGCGAACATCTTGTTGGCGGCCGCGTAGTCCATCCCGTACATGGTCTCGGTGATCGTGAACACGGCTGTGCCGTTGTCGTCCAAGCTCACATCATACAGCTTCTCAGTGCGGGTGCGGTACTGGTCATCCAGCATGAGGACGAACGACTTGCCGTTGAAGCGCAGTGCGGGCAGGCGCTCATGGCGGCAGCTGCCCAGGGCGGCGTACTGGTCAATGTCGTTCAGCCAGATGACTTGACCGCCTGCCTTCACCCGGACCAAGATTTCCGAAAAGAATTCCTGGGCCGGGAAATCGAGATGCGCCTGCCGCAGTCCAGGATGCTCCGGGCCGTCGGCGACCAAGACCGCTTCCGCGTCCAGCCGCAGCTCCTGCAACAAGGTCAAGATCAGGATGGCTCGGTCAGCAGAATGGCCATAGCCGTCCGTCAGCGTTTGCTCTGCTGATGTCAAGCTGCTCAATGGCAGTTCGGCAAAGGAAGGGCCGGCTGGGCGGACGCTCATGGCGACCAGGTTGCGCACCGCGCGGACCTGCTGCAAGGGCGCCAGGCTGCGCAAACGCGATGCGGCCTCGACGATTTTCGGGCCGGCAACGACCTTGGCGGCTATGGCCTGGCTGACTTTTTGGGCGTAGTCCTTCCAGGCACCGCTGCTGACCATCACCGTCGGCGCAAACGAAGTCAGCGGCGGCAAATTGACTTCCCGGCGGATGGCTGGCTGCCGCAAGGCGCTCCACATCCACTCCACCTTGCCGTCGCCGGAGTTGTTAGCGGCAAAAATGTTCGCTGGGCCGCGGCCCTTGGCGTCCCCAAGGATGCCATCCTGGAAAACGCCGACCTTTACATTCAACTCGGCAGGCGCCGTCAATGCGACTTGCATCTGCTGCACCGGGTCAAAGCCGCGGAAGGGAATCGCCGCGGAAAAGAAGTCCTGGTTGCGATAGTGATAAGTGACTTGGTACTCAATAAAGCTGCCGATTTCCACGCCAGGGAGATTGGCGACCAGAATTTTGGCGGCCGGGTACCTAGGCGCTCCAGCGACCCAGGCGGCGTCCATTTCGTTCATCTCAGCCGGACTGATCTCCTTGCTCACATTGCCGTTGAGCACCCGTGCGTAGTCAAGGCGAACCGTGGACGTCCCTGGCAGGAAGGGAAAATGCAACTCGGCGTTCTCCTTTTTTCCTTTATAGGTCAATACCTTCTTCCGCACCGTCTCTATCACCTGATGCTCGCGTGCGCTCTGCAAAGTATAGTGACGATGGTGGAATACGACTTCGACTTCCGCCGTCTCCTCTTCAAAAGCAGCCGTAACGACAGGCTCGACTATCGGCTCGCTGCGGCGGCGCTGGCGGTCGAAAATCGGCATTTTCCGGGCATTGGCCTCAAAAACCTGCAAGTCCTGCTTCAGCTCAGCGTACTGCTCCGGGTTGAATTCGACGGTTTTGATGGTGAAGTCGCTTTCCACGGCCAGGACATCGCCGGTGAAAGTCATCTTCCGCCGCCAGATCATCGTGTCCTTGTCCACCTCGGGATAGGACGGCAAAGACTCGGGCATGCCCCAGGTCGGGTCAAGCCTTACGGTCGAGGTTTCCTGGACTCCGCAGGCCATTTCCGTCAAGAATGGGAAGCGGCGTTTTTCCAGGGTGGCTTGGCCGAGGATGAAATTGGCTACGCCGACCCGAGGTGCGAATCGAGGCATCTCGAACATGGCGGTACGGTCATCGCCGGCCATCACGGACGGCGCTGCAAAGCCCAGGCGGAGGTGCAATGGCGCGGTGGTGTCCTGCATGTCTTCTGGCTGCAAGGAGAAAGAAATCAGCCGGGCACCTGGGACGACCCGCTTGACCATGGCTTCAAAAAACTGCCGGCGCTGCTCTGGGCTTCGGCGGGACAGCATGCCGCGATAGGCGTTGTCATTGATGCCACCGAAGTCAAAGACGCTCTCGCCGCGCAGGCCGCCGGTAGCGTCAACAGCGCTGCTAGTCGTAATCCGCATCATGTTCTCCGCTGCCGGAATGATGGGCGAGGTGCGCAAAGTATCCCCTTCGGGACATGCCACCAGGTAGCTCTTGTGCCCCAGGTAGGCAGGCAGCAGCTGCTTGGTGTTCTCATCCGTGGAATCCATCAGCAGGTAGGTGCCGTCGCCGCGTCGCACTGCTGTGATGGCATGATTGAAAAATGGCTGCGGCACTTCCTGGTCTTTCAGGGGGCCAGCGTGAATCAATACTGGAAAGGCTTTGAAGCCTGCCAGTTGCAGCATCACGGTCAGCAGAAAGGCCTTGTCTCGGCAGACGCCATGCCGCTTTTCAAATGTCAACGCCACGTCATGCGGCTCATAGCCCGGCGCTTCGGTTTCCACCGTGATCCCAAGATAGCGGATTTCCTGGGACACGAAGCGGAACAGCGCCTTGATCTTCGCCTCCTCATCAGTCAGGCCCGCGCACAGCTCCGCCACTTTGGCCTCCATCGCCGGGGTATGCTTACCATGCGGCTCGCACAATTTCCAGTACCACTGCGAGATGTCTTCCCAGCGCTTTACCGTACTCACCAGAAGCCGCTGCGCCACCGTGTACAGCGCTGGCATGTCCGGCTCCGGAAAAATCTGCGGCACGTCACTGGCCACCCAACGGTAAACGATCCTGTCGCCGACCTCTTCCTTGGCCGTCAAGACGGTTCCCGAGGGGGCCGGGGACTTGACCTCAATGTTCTGCAAAGGCATCGCCTTGGGTGCCCGGATGTCATACGTGAATGACTTGATCGGACTGGTGTACTCCAGCAGCTGATAATCGCTGAATGTGTTGGGAACCCGAGGCTTATGGATTTTTGACACGGCCACGTAGCGAAGCAGGTCGTCAATCTCCAGGCCAGGCACCGTCACTTGCAAGACCTTGTTGTTCGGATCGTAAATGTTCGAATGCATCTGGGAGGGGTCTGTCATCACCTGCGACTGGCTGGCCAAGTCGACGGCGATGGTACGCCCATCCGGCTTGATCACCTGCACCAGGCGAAACTCGGCCGAACCATAGCTCGCGCAGAAATAGCGGGTAAGGACACGATTGCTCTGCCGCCCCTTTTCGGTCAAAATCTTGATCACGGTGTCGTCAAAGGTGACTGACGTGCCGTCGGTTTCATAACTGACCACAATATGGTCGTCAACCAGGACATCGTCAGCATCAGGATAGACTGTCCGGGTGACTTTCGCGGCTGACGCCTGCACCAACGACATGTTCAACAAGCCGATGGCGGCGTCGGCCGACGCTGGTGCCTGCGCCCAGACGGAGAGTCCTGGCAGAAGCATCCACATCCCAAGTACGACCGCCATCATACTGCCCATATTTTTGTGCATGAATGCCTCCTGAATTTTAAATGCCATGCAGTCGCCGGAGGGACGACACGACCCTCGCCGGCCTGCATGGGAAATGGCTTTACGGGGTCATTGCCGATTGGCTGTTGCTGGCGCAGACGTCTAAAATCTTAATCTGGGGAGTATTCGTCCCATTATAGCGGTTGATGTGCGGAGAATAGACGATGTCCCACGGCGGCGGGGGAAAGTCCGCCGGCAACCGCGAAAAGGCGATGAACATCATGTAGGCGCCGGAAGCGTCGCGGACGCTGCCGCGGGTATGCTGCCGCCCGGCTGGCAGGCGTTTCTCTGGCCAGACCTGGCGGGTCAGGAACACTGGCTCTGGGTTGCCATGACCAAACGGCTCCAACATCTCCAGCTCCTGGAAAAACACATCGTCCAGCTCGGAGAAGACGACTTCCCCGCAGATGTTCAGCTGTGGCTTCATCGACTCAATGCCCAGCACCCGCTGCACGGCCTCGTCAAACTGCAAGCAGAATTTAGGCAGGTTTTCCTCGTACAGGGACAAGCCGACCGCCATGGCATGGCCACCGAACCGGATCAGCGTCTCCCCGCACTCTCCCAGCAGGTCGACTAAGTTCAGACGCCGGATGCTGCGCGCCGAGCCGGTGAACTGGCCGCTGGGATCGCGTGTCAACACCACCGAGGGACGGTGGTAGCGCCGCGTCAAGCGCGACGCCACGATGCCGACTACGCCCTGGTGCCAATTGTCGCTCCAGACTACCAGGGAGCGAATCGTACTCAAGTCGCAACGCTGCGCAATCTGCTCCTCGGCTGCCCGGATGACTTCCTCTTCGATGGTCTGTCGGGCTCGGTTCTGGTTGTCCAGGCTGCGGGCCAGCTCTGCGGCGTCGACCATGTTGTCGGCTTCGAGGAGGCGCAGGCTGTCCGTCGGATCGCCCATGCGGCCAGTCGCGTTGATCCGCGGCGCCAGCCGGTAGGTGATGTCCGTGGTAGCCACATTTTCGCCGACGCCGGAGATGTCGCAAAGCACATGGATGCCTGGGCGATGCTGGCGGGCCAAAACCTCCAGGCCGTGCTTGACTAAAATGCGGTTTTCGTGCAGCAGGGGCACGATGTCCGCCACCGTGCCGAGGGCGACCAGGTCAAGAACCTGGAGCAAGTCCGTGTCTTCGCCGCCATAGCCCATTTCACGGCCATACTTGAGGAAGGCTTGACAGACTTTGAAGGCCACGCCGACGCCGGCCAGCTCCTGGATTTCCTTAGGCGCCCCAGGCAGTTTCGGGTCGACGACGGCGACGGCTGCCAGGGGTTCGTTGCCTGGCGTGTGGTGGTCCGTGATGATCAGGTCGAGGTTGCGGCTTTGGGCCATCGCCACGGCTTCGTAGCTGGTGATGCCGCAGTCGACCGTCAGCAGAAGATCGCAGCGCTCCGGGTTGGTGCGCGAAATGGACTCGGCGGTCAGGCCATAGCCGTCGTCAATGCGGTGCGGCAAGTAGCATTCCACCTGGGCGCCGTTGCGCCGCAACACCCATGCCACCAAGGCGGATGCGGTAATCCCGTCAGTGTCATAATCGCCATGCACCAAAATCCGCTGATGCTCGTGAATGGCCTTCCACAAACGCTCAGAGGCCGCCCGCGTCCCTGGCAACAAATAAGGGTCGACGATGTTGTCGAGAGACGGATTCAAGAAGTCTTGAACCTTGTCCGGCCCAATGCCGCGAGTGTCTAAAACCAAAGCCACCGGCCGAGTGACCGAGGCCTCTTCGATTAGTTTTTCAACCCGCTCTTCATTGTTCTGCGAAATTTCCCAAATGTATTCTTCCATATATCCTTGGTTTCCTTTGAATTTTAAACACAAAGTAACTATACGCCATTTTTGTCGGCTTGCATAGTCGGAAACCAAAAATAGTCTGTTTTTTTGCTAGACTGACCAGCAACGACTTTGAGCAGCGAAAGAAAATGAACGGCTGAATGCAGGCAAAACCAGCCTGCCAAGCTCATTTCCGGCCCTGCCGTCGTTGCCAGAATCGTCAACGCGCCTGGGGCGCCCCCAAAAATGACGAGGCCTGCGGCAGGTGCCGCGGGCCTCGTCGTGATTCAACTCATGTTCGTCTTTGCCGCTATGCTTCGGCGGCGGCTGGCCCTGGGTTCAGAGGAGCATTATTCCTCGCGGCCGTCCTGTTCCTGGCCGGATGGCGTGGCGTCGTCCTCAGCGTCTTCGTCTTCGCTCTCGCCGTTCGGGTCAGTCTCGGCCGCTTCTCGCAGCGCATTCATGCGCGAGTCGAACTCGGCTTCGCGGGCAGCCAATTCCTCCAGCTCGGCCTTCTTGGCCTGGTTGGCGGCGATTTCCTCTTCGCTCAGTTCATCCACCAACGTCGCCGACGCCACCTCGTCGCCTTCGTTGAGCCGCATGACAATCACCCCAAATGCGGCGCGCCCGGTCTGGCGGACGTCGTCAACCCGCAGCCGGACCATTTGGCCTTGGATGGACGTGATGAGCACCTCCTGGTCGGAATCAGGGGCGACTTGCAGAGCCGCCACCACCCGGTCGCCAGGACGCAATTTGATGCTGACCACGCCCTTGGCGCCGCGGCGGGTCAGGCGATAGCGCCGTGCACTTGACTCGACGACTTCTTCGCCGTTAGTCTCTGCTTCAGCGCCATTTTCATCAACATCCGCCCCGTTGTCATTGAGATTCTCGACCGTCTCATCCACGTCTGCGCCTTCTGCGGCCTGCGGCGTCATTCCAATCGGCGTCCGCTTGCCCATGCCATTGGCCGTGATCACCAGCAGCTCATCCTCTGGGACGACGACGCTCATGGCCACGATTTCCGAGTCCGGCGTCGTGCCCGAGCCTTTCAGGTTCATGCCGCGCACGCCAATGGCGCCACGCCCGGTCGGCCGCAAATCCGTCTCCAGGAATCGGCATGCCATGCCATGCGCCGACGACAGCAGAATCTCCTGCTGGCCGTCGGTCAGCTGAGCGTCGATGAGGTCGTCGCCCTCTACCAGGGTAATGGCGATGATGCCCTTCCGGCGCATGCTCTTGAACGCCCGCAATTCCGTCTTCTTCACGGTTCCGTTCCTGGTCGCCATGACGATATAGAGCCCCTCCACGTCGACTTCGGTGACGGGAATCATCGCCCGCACCCGCTCGTCCTGCTGCAGCTGCAAGAGATTGACCAGAGCCTTGCCTTGGCTGTCGCGCCCGCCTTCAGGAAGCTCATACGCCTTCAGCCAATGCATCAAGCCCTTGTTAGTGAAAAACAGAATGATGTCATGCGTGCAGCAAGTCAGCAGCATTTCGACGTAGTCCTCTTCTTTCGTCCTCATGCCGCGCACGCCTTTGCCGCCCCGGTTCTGAGCCTCGTAGCTATCAGCAGGGACGCGCTTGATGTAGCCGGACGCCGAAATCGGCACCACGCAAATCTCCCGGGCGATCAAGTCTTCCATCAGCAGCTCGCTTTCCTGAGGCACAATCATGGTGCGGCGCGGGTCAGCGTACTTGGCCTTGACCTCCAAGAGTTCATTCTTGACAACGTCCATAATCATGTTACGGTTCGCCAACAGCTCGCGCAAATACCCGATGCGACGGAGCAGTTCCTCATGCTCGGCGCGCAGCTCGTCAACGGCCAGGTTCGTCAACTGGTACAGGCGCATCTCCAGGATCGCACGCGCCTGGCGGTCGCTCAAGTCGAACCGCTCAATCAGAACCCGGCTGGCCTGGTCGCGATTCGGCGACTGCCGAATGATGCGCACCACTTCATCGATGTTCGCTTGCGCAATCATCAGCCCTTGGACGATATGGTCGCGCTCTTCGGCTTTGTTCAGCTCAAACTGCGTCCGCCTAATGATGACTTCCTCGCGGTGGTCAATGTACGCCTCCAGGACCTGTTTCAGATTCAAGGTGCGCGGCCGGCCGCGGTCAACCACCAGGAACTGAGCGCCCATCGACGTCTCCAGGGGCGTCATCGAATACAACTGGTTGAGAACGACCGAGGCAATGGCGCCGCGCTTGATGTCAATCACAATCCGAATGCCAACCCGGTCGCTGGACAAATCCTCGATGCCAGAGATGCCGACGATCCGCCTCTCGTTGACCAGCTCGGCGATCTTCAGAACCAGGGCTTCCTTGTTGACGGCAAACGGAATCTCGGTCACGATGATCTGCTCACGGCCATTTCTTTCCTCGATCGCGGCTTTGCCGCGCAGCCGCACTGATCCGCGACCGGTCTCGTACAGCGCGATGATCGAACGAATGCCCTGGATGCTGCCGCCGGTCGGAAAGTCCGGCCCGGGGAGATAACGCATCAGCTCGCGGATAGAGATGAGCGGGTTGTCGATCACGGCCACGGTCGCGTCAATCGTCTCGCCGAGGTTATGCGGCGGGATATTCGTCGCCATGCCGACGCCAATGCCAGTGGCGCCGTTGACTAACAGATTCGGGAAACGCGCCGGCAAGACGACCGGCTCCGTCATCTTCTCGTCAAAGGTCGGCCGCATGTCGACCGTGTCCTTGTCCAGGTCGGCCAGCATCTCCTCGGCCAGGCGCTCCATGCGGCATTCCGTGTACCGGTAGGCTGCGGGCGGATCGCCGTCAATCGAACCAAAGTTGCCCTGGCCGTCAATCAACGGACAGCGCATCGAAAAGTCCTGGGCCATGCGAACCAGGGTGTCGTACACTGCCATGTCGCCGTGCGGATGATAATTACCGATGACATCACCGACGACTTTGGCGCATTTAGAATACGAGTGGCTCTTGGTGAAGCCCAACTGCCGCATCGCGTACAAAATGCGCCGATTGCCGACCTTGAGGCCGTCGCGCACGTCTGGAATCGCCCGCCCGACGTTGACGCTCAACGAATATTGCAGATAGGCCCGGTGCATGATGTCTTCAATCGCAAACGGAATGTCGTTCCGGCTGATGTCCGCCTTCGCCTGCGCCGCTAGTTCATCGGGGGGGAGGTTATTTTTGCTGTTGTCGTCACTCATGGTCGTTATTCTTTCAGGGCTTGACTGGGGTTGCTGTCCGGATCAAGGCGGCTATGGGTCGGCCCAGGCCGCCGGGCGCTCAGATGTCGAGGTCCTTGACGCTTTCGGCGTACATTTCGATATAGTCGCGGCGCGGCTCCACCAGCTCGCCCATGAGCAGGGAGAACATTTTCTCCGCCTGCACTGCGTCATCCATCGTCACCCGCAACATCTTCCGGTTAGCAGGATTCATCGTCGTCTCGTACAGCTGCTCCGAATTCATTTCGCCGAGACCCTTGTAGCGCTGAATCGAAATCCCCTGACGGCCGATGTCAGTGATCTTCGTGTACAGCTCCGACAAGGTCTGCACCGGGGCCGCCGCACCGCCCTGGATCATCTCCGCCACCGGCTCTGAACCAGGAATGAAGACTTGCATCGCTGACAGGCCATGCAAACGCAGCTTCTCTGCCAACTCTCGGAACAGCTTGGCTTCCACGATGGAAATCAAGTTGTAGTCGATGGCCTCCTTCTCGGCTCCAGGAGCGTCTTGCGCAGGAGCGGTGTCTTCTTCGCCGCTTTCTTCTGCGCCTTCGGCCTGAGCCTGGGCTTGGCGCGCCGCGAGAATCCGCTCGGTCGCTTCGGCGACGAACCGCTCGCCCTCCGCCTTGTCACGGCAATACGTCATCGTGACAGAGCCGTCATCCTCTCGAACCGTGACCAGTCCCAGAGGAAAATCGCCCATCCTTGCCGCCTCTTCCATGTACTTCTCACGCACAATGCCATATCGGGCAAGGTTGTTGGACAGCCGGATGAACTCGCGCACCAGCTGGATCAGTTCGCTCTGCTCGTCAGGCTGGTACGCCGCCTCGCTGCCGTACCGCCGGATGGCGATGTCCTGCATGCCCAGGCGCAACAAAATGCCGTCAAGCTGATCCTCGCTCTCGACATACTGCTCGTGCTTGCGCCGAGTGACCTTGAACAACGGCGGCTTAGCCAGGTAGATATAGCCGGCTTCGATCAAAGGCTTCATCTGCCGGAAAAAGAACGTCAACAGCAGCGTGCTGATGTGAGAGCCGTCGACGTCAGCGTCAGTCATGATCACGATGCGGTGGTAGCGGGCCTTTGAAATGTCAAAATCGTCCACTCCCACCCCACAGCCAATAGCAGTGATAAGAGAACGTATCTCCAAGTTGTTGAACATCTTGTCAATACGGGCCTTTTCCACGTTCAGCAGCTTTCCGCGAATCGGGAGAATCGCCTGGAATCTGCTGTCGCGGCCCTTTTTCGCGGAGCCGCCGGCTGACTGCCCTTCGACGATGTAGAGTTCCGACAGAGCCGGGTCCTTTTCCGAGCAGTCCGCCAGCTTTCCCGGCAGCGCCGACCCGTCCAAGGCCGTTTTCCGCCGCGTGCTTTCCCGGGCCTTGCGCGCCGCCTCACGAGCCCGCGAGGCCAGCACTGTCTTCTCAATGATCTGCCGGGCGTCCGCAGGGTGCTCTTCGAAATACGTGCTCAACGTCCCATAGACAATCGAATCGACGATGCCGCGCACCTCGCCATTGCCAAGCTTGGTTTTCGTTTGCCCCTCGAATTGAGGCTCCCGCACCTTGACGCTGATGACCGCCACCAAGCCTTCGCGAACGTCGCTGCCCGTGACCGCCGCCTCGCTGCGATAGGCCGGCAACGACTTCATATAGGTGTTCATGCACCGCGTCAACGCCCCTTGAAAACCGGTCAGGTGCGTGCCGCCCTCAATCGTGTTGATGTTGTTCGCATAGCTGAAGATATTCTCATTGAAGCCGTCGTTGTACTGCATCGCGACCTCGGCCTCAACGTCATCCCGCGTAATCTGGAAATAAATGACCGGATGCAGCGTGCTTTTGCCCTCGTTCAGATGCTTGACGAACTCGCGCAGGCCGCCCTCAAAATGAAAAGTCTCCTCACGGGGCGATTCACCGCGCATGTCGGTCAGCACGATCTTGATGCCGGCATTCAGAAACGCCAGCTCGCGCAGGCGGTTGGACAGGATGTCCCACTTGAAATCAATCACCGGAAAAATCTGCGAGTCTGGCTTGAAGGTGACCGTGGTGCCGCAGCGCTCGCTAGGACGGACCACTTCCAGCGGGCTGACCGTGGTCCCGCGATTGAAACGCATCTGGTACTCGCTGCCGTCACGGTCAATCTTCAGGGCGAGCCATTCTGACAGCGCATTGACGCACGACACGCCAACCCCGTGCAGGCCGCCAGACACCTTGTAGGCGGTGTGGTCAAACTTGCCGCCCGCGTGCAGAATCGTCAACGCCACCTCGCAGGCAGGCTTCTTCTCAACCGGATGCATGTCAACCGGAATGCCGCGGCCATCGTCGCTAACCGTGATGCTGTTGTCAAAGTTGATCGTGACCTCAATGTGGCGGCAGTAACCAGCCAGGGCCTCGTCAATGCTGTTGTCAACGACTTCGTAGACCAAATGGTGCAAGCCACGCTCACCAGTATCGCCGATGTACATGCTCGGACGCTTGCGAACAGCCTCCAAGCCTTCCAAAACAGTGATCTGATTGGCGTTGTACTCGCTATGACCATTCGGAGACGGTTTGCCATTCACCTCTGGAGGCAGCACTTGCCCGTCCGGAGACGCAAACGCAGCCTTGTCCTTATCTTCATTCGTTTCCATCGACGTGACTTCTCCTTCAAGAAAAAAACTCTCCTCCACAGCAGCCCCCCCGGAACTTGGCAACTGTTTCCCAGCCGGGACATCAACAATCACCGCAAACGCGCTGATAAAGGGCGAAGTAAATAACATAGCACAAAAATGCCACTTTTCCATCAGAACGGAGCAAAAACCGGAAAAATTTCCAGCAAAAATGGCCCAGAACGCCCAAAAAATGCCTTTTTAGCAAAAATAGCCCCGGAGACGTATCCCGACACTTAAAGGAACAAAAAGGCCATATTGGCAATTTAAAAAGCCAATACGGCCATCAGCCAGGAATGTACTTGTTTTACCGGTGAACAGACCGTGTGGACATAGTGGGCGGCAGCGGCGTACGTAGTTTAAGCTTTAGTTTGCCGTATGTAGTACAGGCTTTAGCCTGCCGTACGCAGTAGCCCTCGCCCCTCAACATTCCACATTCCACATTCCACATTCAGCATTCAACATTCAAGAGATGCTGTTCAATTTCTCTTCCTGTCTTTTACGGACATCATCCAAGGCGGTGGCAGCTTCTTCCCACCGTTCGGCAGCGGCCTCGATGTCCTCCTTGAGCGTTGCCAGGCGTCGGTTCAAGGCGGCAAAATCAGTTCCGGGGAGCGCTGCTGCGAGGGCATCGCAGATTTCGGCCTGTTCCTTTTCCAAGGCTTCGCTTTCGCTTTCCGCTGCGGCGACGGCTTCTTCCCACTGGCGGCGTTCGCGGCTGAATTCATCCCTGATTTGGGCTTCCTCGCGCTTGCGGTCGCGCCGTCCCAGCGGAGGACGGGTATCGGCGAGCGTCGGCTGCGGCAGGGTCTGCCCCTGGCGCAGCAGCTCCTGCTCGTGCAGCTTTTCGCGGTAATAGTCGTAATTCCCGTAATAGCGGGTCACCTTGCCAGGCGCCAAGGCAAAAATGGTCGTCGCCAGATTGCGGACAAAGGTGATGTCGTGGCTGACCAAGCACAGCGTCCCCGGGTAATCCCGCAAGGCTTCCTCCAAGGCTTCGCGAGCGTAGATGTCAAGGTGCGTGGTCGGCTCGTCCAAAAGCAGAAAATTATTCGGCCGCATCAGCAGCCTTGCCAGGGCCAGGCGGACTTTTTCGCCGCCGCTGAGTACCTGCACGCGCTTGTCAATGGCGTCGCCAGGAAACCCAAAGCCACCTAAGAGGTTGCGCAGCTCGCCGTCAGAGCGGTCGCCAGACGCCTGCCTGACCGTGTCAAACACGGTCAGGTCGCCGTCCATAGTCTCTAAATAGTCCTGGGACTGGTACCCGACGGTCACTCCGTATCCAAGCGTCAACCGCCCGCTGCGCAAAGGCATTTTTCCGGCAATCAGTCGCAGCAGCGTCGTCTTGCCCATGCCGTTGAGCCCGACGAACGCCGCCTTCTCGCCGCGTTCCAGACGCAAGTCGACCCCTTGCAGGACATCGGTCTTGCCGTCGTAGGAAAAATAGCCGTCTTCAATCCGCACCACTTCCTGGCCAGAGCGCGGCGGCGTCGGCAGGATGATCTTCGGCGCCTTGACCACGACCTGCGGAATCTCGACTTCCTCCAGCCGGTCGAGCATCTTCTGGCGACTCTGCGCCTGAGCAGCCTTAGTCGCCTTGTACTTGAAGCGGTCGACAAAACGCTCCAGCTGCTCACGCCGGCGGTCGATGTTGCGCTGCTGCGCCAACAGCTGCTCATGCCTTGCCTCCCGCTCCTGGACGTAGTGCGCATAGTTGCCGTTGTAGCGGGTCACCCGCCCGCCCATGACCTCCAGAGTCACCGCAGTAAGCGTATTGAGCAAATAGCGGTCGTGCGACACTAAAAGCAGCGTCCCGCTGTAAGCCTTGAGGTAGTCAAGCAGCCACTCCACAGCTGGAACGTCAAGATAGTTGGTCGGCTCGTCCAACAACAAAATGTCAGGCCGCGACACCAAAATCCGCGCCAACTCCGCCCGTATCTTCCAACCGCCACTGAAAGCGGAAAACGGTTCGCCAAAACGGCTAATGTCAAACCCAAGGCCGGACAAGGTCGCTTCCGCCCTGGTCTTCAATTCATAGCCGCCCTGGTGCTCAAACTCGGTCTGCATCGCGCCTAGGCGATTGAGCAGGCGAGCGCGTTCCTCGGCGTCAACAGACGGCAGCCGGGCCTCCAGCTGCTCAATGTCCTCATGCAGGTCATTCAGCTCAGGAAGCGCATTCTCGACATAGTCGAGCAACGACTCGCCCTCCCCTAAGCCATACAACTGCTGACGCACATAGCCCAGCCGCAACGCCGCTGGCCGCACGACCTCGCCCTTGTCCGGCGGCAGCCCCCCGGCCAGCATCTCGAACAGCGTACTCTTCCCAGCACCGTTCGGGCCGACTAGGCCGACCCGCTCACCAGGATGAACCGTAAACGTAACCTCGTTGATGACCTGTTGCGTCCCAAAGGCCTTAGATACCTGCACAAAATGTATCATTGGAATCGCTTCAATGCTAAACCGTCGTTTTTTTTGCGCCGACACGGCTACAATCAACGCCAGGGCGGTGCTATAGTATGGATGGCCTTGAACAGATTCGACCGGGCCGACGCCGGAAACTACGACCGAAACAACCACAAGACCATGAAATCAGCTTCAGACGCCCCCCAAAAAGACACTGCCGCACCGGATAAAATCCGAACTCGAACGTTATACCCATTGAAATGGCCATGACCGACGACTTGTCCAGCGCCCGAAGCTCTCTACCTGCCTATAATATACTTGATGTCCACCCAGAATAAAATCACTCCTGAACAAGCAACGCAAAAGCTGCAAGATTTTCTCGTAGCCGCCGGCTCGCTGCCGGCTATGCTGGAACGAGCCCAACTCATCCAGCAGGCCAAGTCCATTGCCGACGCCGACGTTTTCCGGCTGACCCTGGACGACTGCTGCTACCTGATCAAAACCTACATCAACCGCCCCCGGCTCATCCGCTGGCTGATAGGCCGCAGATGCCTGCGCAATGAATTCGACAAGCTCCGGCTGGTGCAAAGCCTGGAAACCGTCCGCGCCCCAAAACCATACGCATTGCTGGGCAAGGACACCCTCGCCATCGAATTCCTCCGCGACACTAGGCCGCTGAAAACCCCGGAGTCCATGCCGACTGACCGCTTTCCAACCAGCGACTTCTTCCTGGAACTGGCGGACATGTTGAAAACCATGCACGACGCCGGCATCTCCCATGGCGACATGCGCCGAGCCAACATCCTCGTCGACAACCAAGTCAGACCCTACCTGATCGATTTCGCCACCGCAGTCCAATGCACTGAAAAATCCCCGCCCTGGCGCCGAGTCGCTTCACGGCTGTTCATCAACTCGGACAACTTTTCCTTTGCCAAAATCACCGAATCCTTTTATCCCGGCTTGCTGGGCGAACAGGCCCTGGAGTGCTATAACAACCCGCCCTGGTACCTCCGCCTTGGCCGCTACCTGCGCCACAATATCTACCGCCGCTATCTGCGAACCCCAAAATAACACCACGGACGCTCAGCCAGCCTCCAATCAGCCATGCGCGAACAACACGGATACCTCCATCTTGCCGGGCGGCCGCTACATGTCGGCCTCAGCCTGCCTGACTATGACCACCCTGACGCCGTCCTCGTGGTCTGCGAACCTTTCGGCGAAGAGAAGCGCTGCGCCTTCCGCATGCTCGTCCGCCTGGCCTGGCAACTGGCTGCCCTCGGCATGGCGACCCTGCGCTTTGACTTGAGCGGCACTGGCGACAGCAGCGGCGCACATGGCGAGGCGACCTGGCAGCAATGGCAGGCAGAGACGACCGCCGCGCTCCAGGCCGCCCCTGGCCTGACCGGTGCGCGCCAGGCCGTCATCCTTGGCGCCAGGGCCGGCGCCCTGCTCGCCGCCCCAGCCGCAGCCAGTGGAGCTGCGGCGGTCATCCTGGCCGAACCTATCCTCACCGGCGAAGACATGATCACCGACCTGGAACGCCGCCAGAAAATCAAGGACATGATGACCGGCGCAGCCAGCCCCGACGCCGAACCGCCGGCCAACAACGCTGCGGAACGCGACTTCGGCGGTTTCGTCGTGTCCAACGCCCTGCTCCAACAAGCCCGCCAGGCCGACCTGGTTGCCAGCCTGCCTGCCGCCACCCCCATCCATCTGCTTCGCGTCTCCGGCGCCAAAAAATTCCCTGCATCCTGGCAACCTCTGCTGGATCGCTGCCAAGCCTCCTCCGGAACAGCCGCCATTATTGCTGACAAGCCCTTCTGGGGGCAACTGGAATATTATGAGTCTCCCCTGGTCAACGACGCCATCGCCGACCTGCTGACTGGCCGTCAAGCCTCGCCACCTTCGCCAACTGCCGAGCCCTAGCGCGGCATCAACCACTCCAACTGCGTCCGCCAACTCAACAACATAACCACGCCATGCTGAAACTGCCCATTCCCGCCCTGCTCCTCGCTGCCGCCATCACCATCACGGCCGCCTTTGCCGGCGACACTGTCCGCCCCGGCCTTGAAAACATTGAGTACACCTTGGCGCCAGCCGCGGACCTGGCACTTGTCGAGGCCATCGGCAAACCGCTCCTGGAAGGATACGACGTCGAAGCAGCGCTGCAAGACTGGTTTGACGGGCGCCTGCTGCATATCCAGAACCAGGCTGACGCGGCCAACGCCAAATGGAACGAAGGACTGACCAAGCTCCAGGGTCTGCAGCGGCTGCCAGAAACCGTCTGGCCCGCCTGGCCTGACGGCGACTTCAAGGAGGTCACCAGGCTGAGGCTGTCCTCCTATCCAAAAGTCAAAATCCAAGTCGTGGAATGGACGGTCTCGAAGCTGAAGCAATATGGCCTTGTTCTCATGCCAACCGACCCGGCGCCAGAAGCGGGCTATCCCCTGCTCCTGTACACGCACGGCGCCGCCTTCGGCATCCCCAACTCCTTCTGCGGCTGGCTGGCGGAACTGGTGAACAAGGGCTATGTGATCATCGCGCCAGCTTTGCGCGGAGAACCGCTCTTCCAAATGCAATTCCCCATCAATGGCAGCGAATTGACCTGCGAAGGCGAAATCGAAAACCTCGAAGGCGAAGTCGATGACTGCCTTTCCATGCTCAGCGCAGCCTGGAAATTGCCAGGCGTACGCAAAAACGAATTTGCCGTCATCGGCCACAGCTTCGGGGCAGGCGTCGGACTCCTTGCGGCTGCTCGTGCCGGCGAGTGCGCCAAGGCGGTCGTCAGCTATGATGCCTGGCTGGTCAACCCTCAGCGCTACTACTGGGACCGCATGCGCCGGGGCGCGAACAACTGGCTGTCCTGGGCAGACTTCTGCAACCAGCCGGTCGCTGACCAGCTGCGTGGACTGCTCACCCGCAGCATTGTCCATAACGCCCGCCACCTGCAATGCCCGCTGCTTCTTTTCATGGGCGGCGCCTACGACGGCAGCGTCTTTCATCTCAGCCATGCCGACTTCCGACGGGAACTGGACCGCCTGGAGAAAAAATACACCTACGTCCTGGTGCCTAACGGCGACCACAACTTCGTTCTCCGCGAAGGCAGCCCGCCAGCCCTTTTCGCCCTGCAAAAGCAGCATGACTTCTTGCAGCAGCACTACCCCCCCTCCAGCCCTGCTCCGGCCAAACCCAAGGGGGAAGAGCCATGACCGCCATCGCCATCCAGCCCGAATGCCAACCGCTGCCGGAAGTGACGGAACGCCATCTGAGCTTCCCGGTCGGCGACGACCAAATCCAGGCCATCCTCACTCTGCCGGCCGGAGCCGCGCCCCGACAGGGCGTCATCTTCACGCATGGCTGGAGCGGCAACCGCTGCGGCCCAGCCGCCATCATCACCGCCCTAGCCCGACGCCTCGCACAAAATAACTGCGCCAGCCTTCGCTTCGATTTCAGGGGCCGCGGAGAAAGCGGTGGCCATGGACTCGAATCAACCCTGACTACCATGGCCGATGACCTGGTCGAAGCAAGCCGGCAATTCGCCGCCTTGAGCGGTATCCACAAGCCTGTTTACGCTGGCCTCTGCTCGGGTGGCAACGTCGCTATCGGTGCACTGAACCGGCTGCCTGACGCCAAGGCCATCGTCATGCTCTCCGTTTACCCGTTCTCGGACGGCGACGCCTTTGGCCGCGACGCCCGCCGCACCCTCCATTTCCTCAAGGTGTACTGGCTCAAGGCAACTCGCCTGGAGACCTGGAAACGGCTCTGGCGCGGCGACGTCAATCTCAAGCAAGTGACTCAAGTCATCCTCAACCCGCTCCTTCGCCGCCAAGCTGGCAAGCAGCGGGAAGGACAGCAGGACGCCGCCAAGCCGGCGACGCCGCAAGTGGCGCGTGCCACGCAGTCGGAAAGCCGCCTCCAGCCAGGCCAGAAGCCACCCCGCAAATTTCTGGCCAATCTCCGCCCCGGCCTGCCCGGATTGTTCATCTATGGCACCGGCGACCCAGACGCCAGGGCCGCCATCGACTACTACGGCACCCACATCACTGAACACCGCCTTCCCATCCGCATCGAACACATCAACGGCGCCAACCACAATTTCTCCTCCCAACTCTGGTTCAACCAAGTCGCTGACTTGACCCTCGCGTTCCTTGACCAACTCCCCTGAACAGCTCCCCTGGCAGAAAGGCACTGGATTCATGGCAACACCAAAAAAACGCACACCCGCAGCAGACTCGACAACTCCTCCCACCACCCGCGAAGACGTCCGCGCCTGGTTCCATCGCGCCAAGTTCGGGCTATTCATCCACTGGGGGATTTACGCCGTCCCCGGCCGCGGAGAATGGCTGCGCAGCTATGAAAAAATCAGCGAAAAGGAATACGCTCGCTTCAAGCCACGCTTCAATCCAAAACGCTTCAACCCCGACCAATGGGCCGATTTGGCCAAGAAAGCCGGCGTGAAATACATGGTCTTCACCACCAAGCACCATGACGGCTTCTGCATGTTCGACGCCCACAACACCGACTGGAAAGTCACCAACACGCCATACGGTAAGGACATCGTGGAGGAAGTGACCCGCAGCTTTGAAAACCGCGGCATCCGCGTCGGCTACTATTACTCCATCATGGACTGGCATCATCCGGACTACCTGCCGCGCATGGCCTTTGAGGCTGCTGACCGCCCATCCGAAGGCCACGATGTGATGGATTACATCGCTTTTATGCGCGAACACCTGAAGCAAATCATCACCGAATACCGCCCCGCCCCATTCGTCCTCTGGTATGACGGCGGCTGGCTCAACACCCCGGAATCCCTTGGCGCCGCCGAGACCAACGCCATGGTCCGGAAACTGAAGCCAGACATCCTTATCAATGACCGCCATCGCACCAAGGAAGACCTGATCACGCCGGAACAACGCATCCCGCCGACTGGTTTGCGCGACGAAAACGGCAATCCCGTCCTCTGGGAAGCCTGCATGACCATGACCTCGCACTGGTGGGGATATGACCGCAACGAAACTAAATTCAAGGAAAAAGACTTCCTTATCCGCATGATGATCGACATCGTCGCCAAAGGCGGCAACTTCCTCCTCAACGTCGGCCCCAAGCCGGATGGAACCATCCAAAAGGAATTCACCGAGCGGCTGCTGGCTATTGGCAAATGGCTTGACAAATACTCCGAAGCCATTTTCGACACCACTGCCAGCCCGTTCAACCGCCTGCCTTTCTATGGCCGCGTGACCGTCAAGGGCGACCGCCTCTACGTCCATGTCTTTACTTGGCCAAAGCAAGGCTATATCCAACTGCCCAACCTGGAAAACAACATCCTCGACGCCTGGCTCGTCGGCGGCAGCCAGAAACGCCTCCCGATTGCCAAGCGCGACGGCGACTGGTATTTGAAATTGCCTGCCAAGCCCACCGACCCCGCCGCCTCGGTCATCGCTGTGCAGCTGGATGGGTCGCCGCGCACCACGCCGGTCGTCATCCGCCCCGGTCGCCGCAGCCAAGTCGAGCTGTCCGCCCTGTACGGTGACCCAGTCGGCCCGCACGGCCAGCGCATCCGCTATGAAGAACGCAACGGCGACATCGTCGTGGCCAACTGGTACCGTGCGCCAGACAGCATCGAATGGGAATTCGAATTGCCCGCCGCTGGCATCTATCGCGTTGACATGAACGCCATCGTCGAGCGCAAAGGCGCTGTCCTTGACGTTTTCGCCAACCCCGGCTTAGTCACCAAGATGGCGCCGAATGGCCTGCCCTTCGTCGAAGGCGCCAATCCAGACGCGCCAACGCCGACCTTCACCTTCACCGCCAAAACCTCCAAACCGGAAGGACAAAAACGGCAGCTCGGCAAGGTCGCCCTGCCCGCAGGAACCAACAAACTCAAAATCGCGCTCAAGGACGCTGCCGGCACCCCTGGTATCGTTCTCCAAAGCGTCACCTTGGTGAAATGCCGCCAGCTGTGACGCCGTAGGCTGGCAAACGCCTGCCAGCATGACCTGATTTACCCTTGACTTCAGACCATCATCCCCCCAGGAGCATGCTTCCATGACTGACAATGTAGCCTTGCTATCCTCTTTCCAGGCCGAGACCAGGGCAGCCGCCCTGCGTAAACTGGCCGCTGAGACGACTTTCCCAGCGGAACGCGACTGGGTCAACATGCACATCCATACCTTCTTCTCCTACAATGGCGAAGGATGGTCGCCAACTCGCATCGCCTACGAGATGAAAAAACTCGGCCTCTATGCCGCAGCTATCTGTGACTTCGACGTGCTCGAAGGCGTCGAGGAATTCCTCTCCGCCGCTGATTTGCTGCAATTGCGCAGCGCCGCAGGCTTTGAAAGCCGCGTCTTTTTCAACGAATACGCCGACCAGGAAATCAACTCGCCAGGCGAACCGGGCGTCTTCTACTTCATGGGCATGGGTTTTGTCCACCCACCGCCAGCCAGCAGCAAAGCCGCCAGCGCCTTTGCGGACATGCTCAACCGCTCGCACACCCGCAACCGCGACCTGATCGCCCGCATCAACGCTAAAATCACCCGCTTCCAACTTGATTACGACCGCGATGTCCTGCCCTTGACACCACGCGGCAACGCCACTGAACGCCATATTATCGCCGCCTTCCAAGCCAAGGCCCTCAACGCACTCGGCGGCAAGGCCCAAGCTGCGGCCTACTGGGCTGACACTTTCAGCATTGACCCTGCTGATGCGAACGCCAAAATCGCCGACACCAATGCGTTTGCGGAATTTCTGCGGAGCAAGCTCATCAAGCGGGGCGGCCTCGGCTACCAGCAGCCCACGGCCCAGACCTTCCCGCTGCTTGACGATGTCATCGCCGCTATCCAAGAATGCCGCGCCATCCCGATGTGCGCCTGGCTGGATGGCGCTTCACAAGCCGAACAAAAACCAGAACCGTTCTTGCAGACGCTCATTGCCAAAGGCGTTGTCGCCGTCAACATCATCCCAGACCGCAACTGGAACTTCAAGGACAAAGACGTCCAAACCAAAAAAATCGCCGCGCTTGATGAATTTGTGCGCCTGTCTCGCCACTATCATCTTCCCATCAACGTCGGCACCGAGGGCAACAAGCCAGGTCAACGCCTGGTGGACGATTTTACCGCCGAGGCCATGCGCCGCCATCACCAAGCCTTCCTGGAAGGAGCGCAAGTCATGGTCGGCCACACCCGCCTGCTGCGCTATGCCAACGTGTCCTACATCGACCCAACCATCGACGGCCGCAAACCCACCCCAGAGCAACGCCTGGCCTTCTTTGCCAGTGTCGGCGCCCTGCCTGCACCGCCGGTAAACATTCGCCAGAAACTGGCTGACAGTGCTCCCGACCAGGCGTTTGCCTACCTGGCCGACAGCGCAGCCAAGCACGCCTGGCAATAAACGCTGCTATACCCTGAAAACATCCCAGCCACCATAATCCCAAATAAAGAAGGAAAATCACCATGTTGCCAAGTCTCTCCCCTGAACAGATCAACCGCGACTATGATGCTGCCAGCCGTCAATACAAAGCTCTTGGCATAGACACTGACGCAGCGCTCGACGCCCTGGCTGGCACGCCGATTTCCCTGCATTGCTGGCAGGGCGATGACGTCCGCGGCTTTGAAGTCCATGACACCAGCGTCTCTGGCGGCGGCATCATGGCTACCGGCAACTATCCCGGCCCTGCCGCCACCCCCGCCATGCTGCGCGCCGACGCCGAAAAAGCCATCTCCCTCATCCCCGGCAAAACTCGCTTCAACTTGCATGCGATCTATGCCGAGACCGACGGCAAAATCGTGGACCGCGACGCTATCGGCCCCGAGCATTTCGCCAGCTGGATGGCCTGGTCCAAACAGCGCGGCATTCCGCTTGATTTCAATCCGACCTTTTTCGCGCATCCTCTCGCCAATGACGGCTACACCCTCTCTCATGCCGATGACCATGTGCGCAACTTCTGGATTCGCCATGACAAGGCCTGCCGCCGCATTGCCGAAGCCATGGGGCGCAACCAGGGCACACCCTGCATCGTCAACCACTGGATGCCCGACGGCGCCAAGGACCATCCCATCGACCGCTACAACCCGCGCCTGCGCATGCTGGCAGCCCTCGATGAAATCTTCTCAGAGCCGATTGACGCTAATTTCTGCAAGGACGCCGTCGAATGCAAGCTGTTCGGCATCGGCAGCGAAGACTATGTAGTCGGCTCCCACGAATTCTTCCTGGGCTACGTAATGACCAGACCGCAGATGCCTTGCCTTGACATGGGGCATTTCCATCCGACCGAAACCATCCACGACAAGATTTCCGCCATCTTCTGCTTCAAGGACGAATTGCTGCTGCATGTGAGCCGCGGCCTGCGCTGGGACAGCGACCACGTGGTCATTCTCAACGACGACATCCGCTACTTGTTCCAGGAAATCGTCCGCGGCGGCTTCTTAGGCAAGACCCGCATCGCCCTGGATTTCTTTGACGCCAGCATCAACCGCATCGGCGCCTGGGTGATCGGCACCCGCGCCGCCCAGAAAGGCCTGCTAAGCGCCCTGCTGGAGCCGACCGACCTGCTCCGCGAGCTGGAAGCGAAAGGCGATGGCGCTTCCAAGCTGGCCCTGCTTGAGGAGTTGAAGACGTATCCGGTCGGCGCTGTCTGGAACATGTTCTGCCACCAGCACCAGTCTCCGGCCGGAACCGCCTGGATCAACGCCATGACCGATTACGACCGCACGGTCATCCGCGCCCGCTAACAGCCGCTTGCACAGCCAGCTTTCTCAGCCGCCGTCAGCCGTACCTCACGACTGACGGCAGTGCGTCCGACAGAAATAACCACGCCAGCCAGCCTTTTCTCAGCTGCCGTCAGCTGCCCCCTCCTGGCGGCGGTGCGCCGCGCCGCTGTTTTGCCACGCCGTACGCTCTCGCCCTCCCCACTCGCCCTGGAGCCAACCGCCATGTCTATCCCCTATATCATCTCGGTGATGTCGCATGACCGCATCGGCATCATCGCCGACGTCACCGCTGCCATCAAGGCTCTGCACGGAAATCTTGAAGACCTCAGCCAGACCGTTGTGCGCGGCTATTTCTCCATGATCCTGCTCGCCCGCTTTCCTGACGGCACCACAGAAGACAATCTCCGGCAGGCTCTCCACGCCGTCAAAGACTTGGCGACGTTCGAAATCGGCATTGAGCCATTCCAGGAAGACATTCCGACCGCACCGCCGCCTGCCGACGCTGATAGCACGTACGTGCTGACCGCTTCCGGGCCGGATCATATCGGACTAGTGGCTGCCCTGGCCGAATACCTGCGGCAGAAAGACATCAACATCATCGACCTGGCGACCCGGCGCGAAAACGACGACTATATCATGATGTTCCTGGTCAGTCTGCCGCCGACTCTCGACGTGGCCAAATTGCAGCGCAGCCTTAAAATCGCCATGGAAGAATTCGGCCTGGAAGTCGGCCTCAGGCATCGCGCCCTCTTCCGCCGCGCTAACGACATCTGAATCCGTCCTCAGAGACGGACGACCAAGGCCAACCAGCGACCAGCCCTGGTCGCTGTGCGTTTACAAGAGGGAACACACAGCGCGGCAACGCTCGCATCATACACTTCGGTGCGTCATCGACTTGGCCCAGGCTGCCAGCAAATTGCGCCAGCGATTTTCAGGCAAATGCTTCTCAAGCAGCGCCATGGCCTGCTTCACGCAGTCCTCGGAATACTCCCGCACGCCATCCAGGCTGTGGCTGCGCAACAGAATCTCCCGCGCCTTCTCAATGTCGCCAGCATCGGCCTGGGCATTGCCTAAAATACCAAGCAGCGTTTTGCGATCCCGCTCGGAGCAAGACTTCAACGCCCGCAAAGCCAGCAGCGTCCGCTTGCCCTCCCGGATGTCAGAGCCAATAGGCTTGCCAAGGGTCTCCTCGTCGCCACTGAGTCCGAGGATATCGTCCTGAATCTGGAAGGCGATGCCGCACAATTCAGCGAATTTGGCCATGCCCTGAGCCGCGCTGCTGTCCTCGGGAAGGCGTCTTTCCGCCAGGGCCACGCCGGTTTCCGCACAAAATGAAAGCAGCGCACCGGTCTTCAGGCGCATCACCTCCATCACATCGGCTTCCTTAACCTGCTCAAACGGCGTCTGGCTCAATTGCACGTCAAGCTGTTCCCCGGCAAGCACTTCCGAGGTGAGCTTGGCCGCCATGCGCCGAGCCAGGCCAATGACGACCTTATCTTTTTGGCCGTTAACGGATAACAGAAGGTTGATGGCTCGCGCCTGCAAAAGGTCGCCAGCGAGAATAGCCAGGCTTTGGCCATATTCGGCAGCAGCGGCGGCAGGCAGTTGCAAATCTTGCTGCCCGAGAGACGCGCCCAGCACATGGCCGGTTGGCCGACCGCGTCGAAATGAGTCATGGTCAATGACATCATCATGCAGCAGCGTCCAGTTATGGAACATCTCCACGGCCGCCGCTGCTGGCAAGGCGCCTTTCAGGGTGCCTCCGGCTGCGCCGCAGCTGAGCAGCAGCAAAGCCGGCCGCAGGCATTTGCCGGTATGGGCGAGGTAGCTTTCCGAAACCTGCCGCAGATGCGGCGGCAAAACAGAGCCATGCTGCCGCAAATCATCGGCCAGGCACGCCTTCACCTGTTCGGCGAGGCCGCTCATCTCAGCCCGAAAAGCCATGTCATCTATGATTGAACCGGTCAAACCTGTCATGAAATACCACCTTGGATAAAACACCATACACGGCTGGAAGCGCGATAAACAGACGCTGTCCCGTCAATCGCAATTCTCGGAGCGGATGCCATCTCCGACCTCTCGGAAAAATCATGCCAGCGGCACCCGACGCATAAAGCTGAAAAATGTATTTCAAATTTCCTGAAATACAAATGTCAGGAGTCCATTTTCAGCGATGCGAAATCAAATTTTGAATTTTCAGATTCGCTCCTCTTCTGGTTTGCCATCCGGGAATTTGGGCATAG
>MWEG01000104.1 GCA_002070945.1 Lentisphaerae bacterium ADurb.Bin082 | reverse complement strand
GTCCACTGTCCACTAAAGTGCCTTAGCCTGGGTGCCTGGCTCTGAAGCTCACCGGAACTCCGAGTATCAATGACTGACGCATTACGGCTGGCGTTACATTTTTTCCATTTTCAATTTACTATATATTTGACAAGCTCGGAACCTGCGTTATCTTATTGCCGGTTTTTTACTTTTGGCATTTGCTTTCTTGCGGCGGTTGGGCTTACACCAAATAACGGTTTTTCTCATCAATTGATTTTCTTGCTCTCGGGAGACATTGGGCTGACAGAAAGGACAGCCAAGCACAAGGCATTCGCGCTCTGAGACGAAGGGCGCCTAGTGCAAATCCGCTGCCGGTTTCCCCCTTTTACCTTCGGCAGGGTTATTCTCCTCCCTCCTCCTCCTCTCTTCCCGACCCTGCCGGAGGTTTTCTTAGGGTATTTGGCTCTCCGAGGGGATTTCCCCTTCCCTCCTCCCTCTCTTCCCGATTCCCTCGGAGGGCCTTTTCCCCTAACTTCGCACCCTACATCTCAGGCCTCGGCTGGATTTCCCCTTCCCTCCTCCCTCTCTTCCCGAATCCAGCCGAGGCTTTTTCGTATATGCGGCGCCAGCCAACGATAGCGCGGCTGGCGAATTCATGGTCAAGCCGCCTAGAACCAGGCAGGAAACATCATCGCCAACTTATCCAAGCCAGCCAGATGCCCTGTTATGCCTGACGACGTTTTCATCATCATCCCTTGCTACAACGAAACCGCCGTCATCCGGCAGACTGTAAAGCAGCTCCTGCCCCTGGGGCATCAGCTCGTCATTGTCGATGACGGCTCAACCCAAAGCCCTTGGCCGCAGCTCCAGGATTTGCCTGTCCATTTCCTCCGCCACCCGGTCAACCTTGGCCAAGGCGCCGCGCTCCAGACCGGCATGGACTATGCCAAGGCCAGGCTCGCCCGCGCCGTCATCCATTTTGACGCTGATGGGCAACATGACGCTGGCGACATCCCGCGCTTCCTGGCCGCCTTGGATGACGGGGCGGACGTGGTCATCGGCTCCCGCTTTCTCCGGCCCGAGGACGTCAAGCGCATCCCTGTGACCAAACGCTGGCTTTTGCAAGCCGCCCGCATCGTCAACGGATTGTTCACCCGCGTCTGGCTATCGGATGCGCACAACGGCTTCCGCGCCCTCAACCGCAAGGCGCTTGACAAAATCCGCCTGGCTGAGAACCGCATGGCGCATGCGACCGAAATCATCGCGCAGATCAGAACCCATCGTCTTGTCATCCGGGAACTGCCCACGGCTATTGGCTACAGCGACTACGCCCGCGCCAAAGGCCAAAAGTGGTACCATGCCTTCAATATCCTCATCGACCTCATCCTGAACAAGATTCTCTGAACCAGGGGTAGAGTGCGCCATGCCGATCACCTTTCATCCGATTCAAATCATCATCCTGGCGGCTCTTATCTTTGCTGCTGGGCTGGCTCTCCTGATCTTGAAAAATCAGCTGGCGGGTCGCATCTTCTTCATCAGCCAGTTTCTGCTCGGCTGCCTTTTTGTCCTGATGCCGGATCTGTCCAGCCGCCTGGCCGCCCTGCTTGGGGTTGGCCGCGGCACTGACCTGCTGCTGTATTTCCTGATTCTCTACGTCTACGTCAGCAGCCTCTGTCTGCTGGCCAAATTTCGGCGCCTGGAAAAGATGCAGACCGAGATCGTCCGCGCTATCACCCTGGAAAATGCTATAGACAACACGGCGGTCGCCCCGCCGCCACAATAATCATGGTGCGAGACGACCGCCTGTAGGCCATGCAAACCTGCCGGTCAGCCTCACTGGCGCGGTCATCATGGACTCACGCGGCACCGGCGACTACGCCGATTCAGGCAAGCCGAACTAGCCTCACCGGTCGCCCAGCTGCGCTGGGCCGGTCGCATCCCAGACGTTCTCGACGCCGCTGGAGAGCACGACAGTGACCTTGTCCCGCGTCTCGACATGGCCGTCAAGATAGAGGTTGTTGCGACCGCCGGCATGCGCCGCCCGGCCGCGCACGCTGGCCCTTGAGACGCTAAGGTATTTGACATCCAGAAAGCTGACCGTTGGATTCTGCAGGTAGTAGACCCAATGGTCCGCCATGTGGACGATGCTGGAAGGGGTGTTGGCCTGGGCCAAATGCTTCAGGTAGGAAATCGTGCCCGTATGGCTGCCAGTCGGCACCCAGTCGATATAGGAGTTCATCCCATAGCTCAAGGCAATCGGGCGCCAATGCCATGCTGCTTTCGGGCCATTGGTGTCGCTCGGGCAAATCAGCATGGAGACGTGGTACACGTTCGAGTTAGGATACTGCTCGGTTCTGGCGAGCCTCGCCGCCTCTGGCATGTACCCGGAAATCTGCAGCCATTCGTACCAAAACAAAGGTGTGCGGTTCGGTCGATTGGCGTGATAAATTCTGTAACCGAGAAGAAAATCCTCATTTTCATCGGCATACAAAATCGACAGCAGGCCCAGTTGCTTGAAGTTGTTGACGCAACTGATGCCGCGCGCCTTTTCCCGCGCCTTGCCTAACGCCGGCAGCAGCATGGCCGCCAGAATCGCGATGATGGCAATGACGACCAACAATTCAATTAGGGTGAATTTAAAAAATCGCATGATGTGCCTCCTTGCCTTGATGGAACGTTGTCGCATTGCCTGTAAATAATTGAAACGGATGAATCATGGTCTCTTGATGACATTTCCAGGATTCGCCTTCCAGACGCTCGTGTAATAGTTCGTGTCATTACCATTGACCCAGACGAAATTCTGCAGTTCGGCATGGCCGTCAGCATACAGGCAGTTTGTGCCGCCGGGATGTGCAGCCCATTTGCCGATGTTCGGGATAGTGTGGCCATTCGCTCTTTCCGGGAGGTACTTGCTGGTCTGTGCGCCGTTCCCGTCGCGCACCGGCAGGGTCTGGCCATCGGCCATGCACGCCGCGATTTCGACGGTCCAGCCGTCCATCCAGACGAACGTCTGGGAGGGGCACGGATTGCGGTCGAAGTCGCCAGCCAGGGAATGCGAGGAGCTGTTGACGGTGTTGATGAAATAGTTATAGGTATATGAGGTCACCAGCGGCACGATGTTGTAGTTGCCAGGAGAGGACATCGGGCAGGCCGGGCAGATAAATGAATCCATGTAGCGGCCTGTAACAGTCTCATACCCGCGAAAGAGGTTCTTGCTGAATTTGACGCCGCCGAAGAAGTTTCTCATAAAGAGGAAGTCATGCCAGTTGTGTCTATACTTGTCGATGGTGGATGCTCCTGCGCAGGGCGTGTGCACAGCAGGGAGATAGGAGCCGTTATGGTCATCAGCGTAGATCAGCCAATTCATGCCATTCTGCTTTAAGTTGTTCGTGCAGCTGATCGCGCGCGCCTTTGCTCGCGCCTTGCCCAGCGCTGGCAGCAACATGGCGGCCAGAATCGCGATGATGGCGATGACGACCAGCAATTCAATCAAGGTAAAAGTTTTTTTCATGATCACGGCCTCCCTGGAATCTCCGGAAACTACCCATCCGCCTCACTGAGGCAGCACCTGCATCGTCTTTATCCTTATCTAACTTTATCCTTGTCTAAGCTAATTATAATACCGTATCACATAAAAGGCAAGGCCGCCAAAACGCCAAAAACGCCAAGATTCTTTTTCTTTTTTCCTTGGCATCCTTAGCGGTTAGGAACTCTTGGTCATTTCTCCTTGCTCAAGACGAGGTAGTCCAGGTTACAGCCTTTGTTGTCGACATTCTCCATGACGATGGCGTGCGTTCCGGCCGCCAGTTCAAAGACCATGGGCTTGCCATCCTTTCCGACCGGCGAAAAGTGTTCCCATTCCTGGTTAGTCTGGCCAAATCCTCCTGTGCCTGGCAGTGTGAACGTTCCGCATTCACGCCCGGCCACGACCAGCTTCCTCTGCGCCCCATCGGGATTGCAATAGCGCATCTGCAACCGATAGCGTCCTGCCTCTGGCGTCTTCGCCTCCCAGGTCAGCCGATGGCCTGCTGCATCCCAATGCGAAATTGACTTGCCTCGCGTCCCAGGCTTGTCATCGCGCACCTGCACTGCACCTCCCTGCTGGCTGACGAACGATTCCGCCTCCACGAAAATCCCTTCTGTCATCACCTTTTTCTGGCCGAGCACCGGCACCTGTCCATGCAGGATCGCGCCGTCGCCCACCTCGAACTGCGCTCGCACCAGCCCGCGATAACCATCAGGCAGGTCCAGGGTCACCCTTTGCACCAGCCGTTCTCCCGCCGGCAATTCAACCGCGAAACTCGCTGGCTCAAAGCGCACGCCAGCCTCGCCAATCAACACCACCCGGCCCTTGATGGCCTGGCGCCGCGAGGCCACGGCCACGACTTGCAGCGACGGCGTCGTGTCCTGGCCCTGGAAAGTGAGATTCAGATTAGGCGATTCCGACTCCGGGTCATACGGCAGCAGCGCCTCAGTGCCATAGCCCATCGCGTTGGACGAGATTCGCAGGCGGTAGTTATGCTCCTGCATCAGGCAGACACGGCGGTCCATGGCTGGCAGCGGCGTCGAATAGATGCGGAACTCGCCTTTCACGGTCGTGAAGATTTCCTCGCGCCAGTCGCCGAGCACGTCTGCGACCAGCAGCAGCGACCCCTGGTAATGGCCGCCGACCTCGCCGCCATCCGGGTCTAACATCTTGCCGCGGCACAATTCCTTCTGCAGGTCAGCATCCCAGTATGCGGTCCAGGTGCCAAAGCGATAGGGCATGTCCTGTCCCTCGTAAAGCAATTCGCCGGCTGCCGTGAACAGCCAGGCGTTATGCAGGCCGCGCTTGTTGGTGCCCGGCTCAAGAATCCGCATGTCAGCTCCGGCCAATTCTGTGCCGGGATAACGCGGGTCAAGATTGGCGCAGGTACCCTTTCCATCGACATGCGAGGTCGGCACGCCGAGTTCCCACAGCAATTCTCCGGTGGCAGCGTCAGCCATGCACAAGCCGCCTGTCTTCTGCCTTGTTTCCATCACGTACGCCACTTCCAGGCCCGGCCGCCAGGGTTGCAGATCGCCGACGAACACGCCGTCCGGATGCCCCTTGCCGGTTGTCCACAACGGCACACCATTGTCATCAAGGACGACGCTGCCCAAGACGATCTCGTCCCGCCCGTCGCCGTCGACATCCAGGGCGTAATTAGTGTGTGCGCCCTGCCCCCAGCATCCTGGGAACGCCTCGTTGTCGTAGGTCCAGAGCCGTTCCAGTTTGCCATCCTTCAGCTGCCAGGCTTCGGCCAGCTGCACACCGTATGTGCCGCGCAGAGCCACCACACACGGCGTCCGGCCGTCCAGGTACGCCACGATCAGCAGATTGCGGCAGCTGGGGTTGTAATTTTCAAACGGTTCGCGGGAGGGCCAGGGGGCGCGGGCGATGTCTTCGCCGGTCATGCCGTCCAGGATCACCAGCCACTCTGGTCCGCTGGTGACGCGGCCGTCTTCGTCCCGCGGGTCGCCTTCGCCCATCTTGACCGCCACCTCGGCCTTGCCGTCGCCATTGAAGTCATAGACAATGTACGGCGAATACCATATACCGCGTTCGATTGACCAGCCGAGGTCGCGCGTCCACAGCCGCGTGCCGTCCCCTAAAAAAGCCTCCAGCTTGTACGTGTCCGGCGATTTATACCAGACGACGCTCCAGGGGTCGACATTCTCTATCGGGTGTTTTACAACATAGTCATAGACGCCGTCGCCATTCAAGTCCCCCACGCCGACTTTCTGTGCCCTGCTCTCTGGGTTGCTCAAAGCGAAGCTCTGGTACGGCTGCGCTGTCGCGTCAGGCGCGGGCCAGGCGCGGGCCTCTCCGACTGCGGCGGTCGCGCCAGCTGCTGGGCGAACGATATAGACGGCCGTTTCGTCGGCTGGAGCCTGGTCCAGAAAATCGCAGGTCTGCCGAATCGGTGCTGCGTTCAGCTTCTGTTCCTGACCATCCTGGCGCCGGAACACGTCAAAAGCGATCTCGGCTGGGTCGTCGCGCAAGAGCCTCCAGCTGACATAGACGCCGTCGGACACGGCCTGGGCGACGACGCCCCGGCCCATCGGCTCAATCACCCGCGTTTTTGCAAATCCCTCAACTGGCGGCGGAGCTGGCATTGGCGCCGGGCCGTCGAGGCGTGCCAATGCCAAGTCGTCAATCAGCGCTTCGCAGGCGCCCGAGCCGTTCACTCGCACATAAACTTCATCAATGCCCTCGGGGATGCACACCTGCGTCCGGAACTGCCGCCATTCCTTGCCCCAGACATTGCTGCGGCCGACAGCCCAATTCGCCACCTGGCCATTTTTCTTGCCGACGACGCTGACGGTCGGCTTAGTGCCAGCGACCGTCTTGCCCCATCCAGTCAGAAGATAGTATTCGCCGGGCTGTACGGCGATAGAATACACATTGCTCAGCGCCCAGTCGCGTCCTTCCGGCGTTTTGATGCGCAAAGCACCGCGCCCGCTATGCGCTTCGGTCGTGATGATGCCTTCGCCCTGTTGTTGCTCACGGTGCCACCAGGACCATCCCGGGGGAGCCTGGCCCGGCTCGCCAGTCTCAAAATCGGGATTGGACATGTTGTTGCGGACATGCTCCAGGCGGCTGACCAGAAAATAGTCGAGATAACCGCTGCCGCGCTGGCTCGGCTCTTCTGCGGCATAGCGATCGTCAAACCAACATTCAAAATGCCCGGCCGGTAAAGTCACCGCTCTGGCGATGGTGCCCTGCGTGAAGCGACGCCAAGTCTTGCCGCCGTCTGTAGACAGGCCGAGCGGCCGTTGGGTGCCGCCCAGGCTGATGGTGTAGACGCCATCCTCCGGAATCGGCAGCCGGATCTGCAATGGCGGCGCACCATCCTCTGGACGCTCGCGGTCAGCCAGCACAGCTGGAGCTCGCACCACAACCCGGCCTGACCAGTTGTGCGCGTTGGTGTCTGTGCTCCACACCGTCCACTTGTCAGGCGCCGATTTTTCCGGTATCAGCGCTTCGCGGTTGACGATGACGTCCTCTGCTTCATAGCGCACCTCTGCCGCCCCAGCCTGACAAGCCAAGGCCAAAACCGCCACTAGCCCCAACCATAAAATTTTTCCGTGCCGCATCGCGCTTTCTCCTATCTTGGTTTTTCCCAATGCGAATCCGTGCCAACACCCCGGGTGTCCGTTGCTCATCCGTCCAGGTTTGCCGCCGCTGCGGAATGCCTCCGCAGAACAACGGCATGGAACTAACCGGTAATATTATCCCCCGTTCCAGTCCGCGCAACCAGCGACAAAGACAAAATCTGCAAGCAGCGTTGGATACTCGGAGTTCCGGCAAGCTGCGGCACCAGACGCCCAGGGTTAGGATACTTTAATACATGGACAGTGGACAATGGACGTCAGTGGACAATGGACGTTAGCAGACGATGGACTGTGGACAGAAGTGGACTTTAGTGGAGAGTGGACGTGGACTGAAGTGGACGGCGTGGACAGTGGCTGCCGCACGTAGTCCAAGCTCACTCTCGCCCCTCACCACGCCGGGATTCTGGATAATACCGCAAGGATACACTATATTAAAGCCATGTAAGGACACTGCCTGCGATTTTCCACCTTGTCACAGGTTTTCCGCCCCATGACATCCCCACTGCGCCATCGCCGTCTGCTCCTGCTGGCCGCAGTCCTGCTCTTCGCGCTGGGACTGCTGGTCTTGGCGCCGCTATTCCGGCGTGCCGCCTCAGTAGACCAGGCCGCCCCGCCGCCGCCGACAACAGCGGCGACGAGCGACGCAGCGGCTGCGGCCAAGGCCAACATCCCTGCTGCGACAGAATCACCCGCCAGGCAGCCGCAACCCCAGCCGCCGACTGTGCGCTCGGCATCGGCTCAGCCCCGCACCGCCAACCCTGCCCGGAAGCACTTCCGGCTCATCTCCGCCACCCCGACCGAAACCCGCTTTGTCTTCGAGCTGGGAGACCTCCAAGCAACCACCATCACCAGGCCGGACGGCGATTTCGCCCTGGTCAAGGCCGGTGACGCCTGGCTCACCCAATGCCCCGGAGCGCCGGCCTTGCCAGTCTTTCAGACCGACCTGCTCCTTCCTGACGGCTTGGAAGCGACCCTGGAAATCGCCAACGCCGAGTTTGAGGACATCCCCACCCTGCCCGTGCTTCCTTCTGCTGGGCCGTCCTGGCGCGAACAGCCTGCGCCCGACCTCCCGCCTGACCCGGCCATCTACCAGTCCAGCCAGCCCTACCCCGAAATCGCCGCCAAACTGGGAAAGCCCTATCGGCTCCGCAAGACTACTGGCGCCGCCGTCACTGTCGCGCCAGTGCAATATTTCCCGCAGCGCCAACTTCTCCGCATCTTCCGCCGACTGGAACTGACGCTGCGAGCCGAGCAGGCCGAGGCTGACGACTATCCCGCCGCTGACCAGGAATGGAATTTCCAGGTCCTGCAAACCAGCCGTTTCCTCAATGCGAGCCTCCTGCGCAGCAATTCGAGCAACGTAGTCGGCGTCATCCTAGTCGTCCGTCCTGACGCCTGGGCTGGCGCGACCGATGCCTTCATCGCCTGGAAACAGAGCCTCGGCTTCAATGTCGAGGAAGTTTCCTACCCTGCCGACACCGGCAATGACGCTGACGCCCTCCTCGCGCACATCCAAGACGCCTACCAACAGCGCGGCCTGACCCACGTCATCCTCTGCGGCGACCGCAGCGACGTCCCGCCCTGGCGGGTCTGCACTACGCCAGCCTCCCCCAGCCGAAGAATGCCGACCTCGGACATCCGCTATTGCCAGCTCGAGGGCGACGACCTGGTTCCTGACGTGTTCCTATCCAGGGTGCCGGCCGCGACCTCGGCCCAGTTAGGGAGCATCCTGGCCAAATTCATCGCCTACGAGGCCGCTCCGCCCGCTGATGACAGTTGGCGCCAGCACGCCGTCTTCCTGGCCTCCAATCAGAAGTCGCCTTCCTCCGTTCTGGGCAAGGAGCCGGACCATGTCCTGATGGGCCGTGTGCGCGACTCGCTTATCGACGCCGAGGTCTATCCGGCTGCCGCCTGCACCTCGTTGTTTGCGCCTAGCGCGACCGCCGCTGCCCTGACCCATGCCCTCAACCCGGGCGCCGCAATCATGCTCTATCTCGGCCATGGCACCAACACCGCCTTTACGACTACTGGCTTCAACGCGCCCCAGGCAGCCGCCCTCGTCAACGGCAACAAACTGCCCTTCGTGCTGTCCCCGGTCTGTGACAACGGCAACTTCGCCTACCCCAGCAGCGACTGCCTAGCCGAAAGCTTCTTGCACGCCAACGACGGCAACGGCGCCCGCCACGGCGCCATCGCAATCCTCGCCGCCACCAGCAACACCTACTGGGACCCGCCCATCGCCTCCGTCTATCAATTCCGCGACGACCTCATCGCCGCCTTCTCGCCAAGCCGCCTGACCCAGTTCGGCGCCTATTCCCAAGCCGCCGTCATGGCCGGCTTTGACTACGCCACCGCCACGACCGCCTGGCCGAGCGACCCCAATGCGTTCCTGGACGACACTGCCGCCTACTACTCCGAACAAATGCACCTGCTGGGCGACTGCGCCATGGCCGCCCGCCTGCGACCACTGCAAGAAATCACCGCCAGCGTCGGCCATGACGGGGGAAGCACCGCCTTGACCATCACCGCGACCTGGGAAGACGGAGCGCCCGTCCCTGGCGCCATCGTCACTTTGGCCGACCAGGACGGAAACCTCCTTCATGCCGCCGCCACTGACGCCGACGGCGCGGTCGCCTGGACTCGCGACCCCAGTTGCCGCAGCCTGACGCTGAAAATCCATGACGCCAGCGCCTGGCCCTGCACCAGAACTATAAACTTCGAGCCTCAGGAACTGGCCATCCCCCCGGAAACCGTCTTCACCAGTGCCTTCACAGACCTCAATCTGCTCCCGGATAACTTTGCCCATGACACCTTGACGGACATTTCCGGCCCGCCGCCCGGGATGGTTCTTGAGCAGGATGGTCATCTGCGGGGCATTCCCACCGCGCCCGGCGCCTACGCCCTCTCCTTCCAAGCCAGAACCCAGGGCGACGTCCTCTACCGGATCACGGCTGCCATCAGCGTACTCACCCCACCTGACCAGAATGACGACGGCGCCATCTCCAACAGCGAACTGCTCGCCAGCCTGGAGGAATGCCGCGCCTTCGCAGCCACCGAATCAGCCAGAGACGCCATCATCGCCCAGTGGGTCAACAGCGGCGCACAACCCGCCACCAGGCAGGGCGACGAGACGCCGGAAACAACCGCCGCAGACGAGGTCGAGACCAACATCGCGCCGCCCACCTGGAGAATCGTCATCGCCGCGCCTGACCCAGACGCCTTTGCCCAGCTGGCCGAAACCGGCGTTGAGATCGTGACCGCCACTGCAAACACCGTCACCCTGCACGGCAACCCAAACGCGCCGGAACGCCTGGCCAAGGCCGGCTTTGCGCTCCAGAGCATGGAGGCAATCGCGCCGACTCGAACCGAGTCCAATCCGCTCTATCCGTCCCCGCAGCAAATCAACGACGCCATCCTGGAGCTAGCCAGAGACTACGGCGGCCTCTGCCGGGCCGGCTATGTCGGCGCTTCTGTCGAGCAACGCGAAATTCTGTCCCTGCGCATCACGGCCAGCGATGACCCGGGAACGGTTCCTAAGCTGCTGATAGTCGGCACCATTCATGGCGATGAACGGCCGGCCACTGTCATGGTCCTCAGGCTGGCGCAATACCTGGCCCAAACCGCCAGCGCCGCAGGCGCCGCTGGCGACCGAGTCCGGAACCTGCTTGCCAAAACCGAAATCCACCTTCTCCCGACCGTCAATCCCGACGGCATCGCGCATGGCACGCGCTACAACGCCAACAACAAGGACCTCAACCGCGACTTTCCTGACGGCGTCATCCTGCCGGGCCTGGGTGTTTTTGCGGCTGCTGACAGCCTCCAGCTCGCTGGTCGCCAGCCAGAGACGCAGTCGCTCATCCGCTGGTGCGCCGCGCACCGCTTCTCGGCCTCGCTCAATCTGCACACTGGCGCCCTGCTGGTCTGCTATCCGTATGGCAACAATGCCGCTCGCAAACAGGTCTACACCGCGACGCCTGATGACGGCCTGATGGTCCGGCTGGCCACCGCCTACGCCCAGGCCAATGTCCTGATGCGCACCGCCGACTGGCCACTCAACGGCATCATCAACAGCGCCCAGTGGTACCCGGTGACCGGCGAATTCGCTGACTGGCAATACCGCTTCCTCGGCATCCACGCGCTCACCGTCGAATTGTACCGCTATTCCTATAGCGAAGGCGCAGTCAACTCCGAAGGCAAGGAAAGCTCCAATCCCAGCCACCTGGACGCCTTGTGGAACGCCAACCGCAACGCTCTGCTCGCCTGGCTGGAAGCTGCGGCGACCGGCGTCAGCTTGGCCATCACCGACCAGGCCACCGGCCAGCCGGCGCCGGGCGCCATCATCGAAATCGCTGACGGCCAGGCCATGGCCGCAAGTCCAGACGGCCTCTGCCATCGGCCGCTCACCCCTGGGACGCATCTCGTCACTGTCATCGCGCCGGGCTGCGAGCCGGTCGGCCCCCTGAGCGTTGACATCGCCGACGGCCAGGCCGCCATCATGCCCATCGGCCTGACGCGCACCAGCTCTGTGCGAGCCAGGCCAATGCCGCAACGCAACCGCTTCCTGCCCAAACATCCGAACACCCTGTCCTGGGACATCACCGCCGTCGGTGCGCCGCCAGCCGCCGCCATCGTCACCCTGACCTTGCCAGCCGGCTGGGCCGCGCCAGCCGCCAGCCACACCTCAGCTGACGCCATCCGCCGAGAAGCGGCTGACGCCGTCGCCCTGCTCGTGCTCGCGTCGCCGGACGGCGCACTGCCCGCAAGCCTGCAAGTCACTATGACGCCACCCGCAGCCAACAGAGCTGACCATCTGTTCGAAACCACCATTGCCTGGCACCAAAGCGAACAGCCGCCCCTGCGCCAACACTGGCTGACGGCTGAACCACGCTCCGTCGATTTGAACCTGGGCGACGGCTGGAACCTGGCCGGAATCCCAGTCGCCCTTGATCCCGACCAAAATCCACTCCCACTACTGAACGCCTGGCATTGGCATGGCAAAGCCTGGCAAAAAACCGCCATCAACGCCCTGCCCGCAGCCAAAGCCGCCTGGATTTATGCGGACGCCCAGCAGGACATCCCGCTCCAGGGCTGGATGGCGCAGGAAGACCTGCCAACCTTGAACCAAGGCTGGAACCTGGTCACCATACCCTGGCCCATGACCATAGCAAAACCCGAACTGACGCTCTTCAGCCTCGACCAAAACAAAACCCTGAGACGGATAGAAGCAACCAATGGCGTGGAACCAGCCTGGATCCTGAAAAAATAGGGCGAGCGGCGAGCGGCGCTGTTGTTTTACCTCTGTTCTATGCCCGGGCTTTAGCCCTGGACAAGGCGCCCGTCGCCGAATTTCGCCCATTGACAAAAAATAAAAACGGAAAAAAGTGCCTTTCTCCAGAAGAAAACGACATTTTTTGCCTCCAGATGCAGATTTCTTCACTTATGCATTTGCTATTTTTCCAAAACGGCTGATATATTACTTAATCTTTGGGAAAGCTGGCGCCTGTTTTCGGTCGTCCCAGTCCGCTGCGCCGGCGATTTTCCTGCGACACACGAATTTTCCAAATCATATCGTGCGACAACCAACTCTTGCTGAAGGAATCACCTGATGATCAGAAAGCCATGGGGTTTGACGATTAAATGCCTGCTAGCCGCCATCGTCCTGGCCAGCGCCAACCTGCGAGCCGAATCCGAACTGTTTGACCTGAACGACATTCTGGTTCGCGGCCAATTGTACATCTGGAACCGCATCTCCGACGCATTGGACATCTTCCGCTGCGGAATCGCCGGCGGCCCTGGCATCGGCGCGGAAATCGCCGTCACCGAATATGCCCAGCTCGGCGCCTACGTGACCAAAGAAAACGGCGTCGACTTCCCCCACTTCATCCCGCCGCTCTGGCTGACTCACTACTACCAGCAAAAGCCCATCTTCAACCAACATGAGGGCTACTATTCCACCGCCTCGTTCGGCCCTTGGCGCAGAACTAACCCCAATTCGGACGAAAATGCTCGCTTCCCGCGCAACAAGTGGGACCTGCGCGCCCAGGCCGCGCTCGGCGTTGGCCACCTCTATGTCAACTTCAGCGCCGCCGAGGTCCACGACTTCCTGGCCGGAATCGTCTGCTGGGACCCGTCTGAAGACGACCAGGTGCCTGATCCGACCGCCATCCGCCGGCCAGCTGACCAATTCGGCCGCGGCGTCTGCAACATCCTGTTCGGCATCTGCGAAGTCCCGGCCAACATCATCCGCGTCAATCAAGAGGAAGGCGACATGGCCGGCATCTCCAAGGGCCTTGGCCTCGGCGTCTGGCGTTTCTTCTGCCGGGAAGTCGTCGGCGTCGTCGAGCTGGTCACTTTCCCCTTTGGCTGGGAGCCGATCATCCAGCCTGAATACTTCTACCAGAAAGAGAAGAGTACCACCTGGCGTGTCCAGCGCCCGGCCTTCCATCGCCGCTATTGATCCGTGAGCATAGACAACAACGGCTCTCGGGCTTGACCGCCGAACCCCGCACACGGAATCCTTTCGTTGCGGGGTTTTATGTTTGCGCCATTGTAAAAAGAGCAGCTGGCGCCAGCCCTGACCTCTTCCAATCTCCAAAGCCACAGGAATCATCCGACCATGTCGTTCGACACCAAACTCCTGGCCGACCTTATGGCCTGCAAACCCGTCAGCTCCCAACCGGAAAACGTCAACCGGGCCAGTGCCATCCTGAACCAGAACTTGACGGCGGCCGGTTTGCACTGCACCCTCGAAAACTGCGGCGGCTACCAAGTCCTGTTTGCCTCCACCACTCCTGGCAAAGAGCCTGATGTACTCCTCAACGCCCATATTGACGTGGTGCCGGCCAGCGACGACTTGTTCACCCTGAAACTTGACGGCGACATCGCCCGTGGCCGCGGCGTCGGCGACTGCCTTGGCAACGCCGTCGCCATCGCTCAAGTCCTCATCAACCTCAAGGATCAGGCCAGCGTCGGCGCCATCTTCTCCTGCGACGAGGAAATCGGCGGTGCCACCACTGCGGCCATGGTCAAGCTCGGCTACCGGGCCCGCCGACTCGCCATCGTCATCGACGGCCCGACCTATGCCCTCGCCATCGCCCAGAAAGGCATCATCATCATTCGCCTGCGCGCCCGCGGCGCTGGCGGCCATGCGTCCGCCCCCTGGGCTTGCGACAATCCCATCGAAAAGTTGCTCAGCGGCTATGCCAAGCTGAAAAGCGCCTGGCCCGAGGTGAAGGCGGACGACCAGTGGCATGACACCATGGTGCCCTGCCAAGTCCAAGCCGGCTTTGCCGACAACCAGGTTCCGGAGCAAGCGGAAATGACCATCAACATCCGATATACCCAAGAGGAGAACTTCGCGACCATCATCCGCTTAGTCGAAAGCCTGACCGGCCTGGAAACGGAAGTGACCAGGACCTGCAAGCCACTCTATACGGATGAAAACGCACCCGCCATCCAAGCCCTGCTCGCTGCCATGCGCCAGGCTTTCCCTGACAAGGACATCGCCGTGCGGCGAATGAACGGCGCCACCGACGCCCGCCACCTGAGCCCGTTCGGCGTCCCCATAGCCATCATCGGCACCCCCGGAGGAAACGTCCACAGCGACCTGGAATGGGCTGACCTCGACGGCATCGCCAAGTACACCGACATGCTGGCCGACTTCATCCGCGACTTCGCCAATACGCGCTGACCAAAGACCATGCGCCGGCCAAAATGCAGCTGGCGCCACCCATAACCCCCACTACGACGCCCATATCCCATATCTTTTTCGTCAACAGGCTGGAATTTCCCTGCCCAGGATGTTATCTTGATAAGATAGCCCACAACACCATATTTCATCCGTAGTCTTTCTTTTTTGCAGATAACATCCCTATCACCCCCACAAAAGGACGCTCCCATGAAAAAAGCTCTTGTGTTCACCGCCTTCGTCATCGCCTTTGCCGCCGCCTCTGCTTCTGCCTTTGACACCACCCCGCTCCAGCTCGCCATCTGGCCGCCGCGGCTGCAAGTCGTGCCAGACTACATTGACGTGTCTGGCATCAAGCTCAATCTCCCCTTTGGCCGCAATGAGAACATCGTCGGTCTCGACGCTGGCATCGCCTCTTCCAGCAGCAAGGCTTCGGCGCTGCAAGTCAACCTGCTCAACCGCGTCCATGACCGCTACGCCGGCCTTCAGGTCGGTCTCCTCAACCAGACCGGCAACTCCAGCGGCGTCCAATTCGGCTTGCTGATGAACACCACTGACAGCGTCGCCAAAGGCATCCAAGTCGGCCTCATCAACACCTCCACGGAAATGAGTGGCCTGCAAATCGGCTTCATCAACTACACGGAATTCATGACCGGATTCCAGGTCGGCCTCATCAACATCATCCGGGAGTCCATCATACCGTTCTTCCCGCTCGTCAATTTCTGCTTCTGAAAAAGACGGCCAAGCCCGACCATCGCCGTTCCCGACAGGCCAAAGTTCATGCTTCTCCCGGCGCTGGTGCCAGCGCCGGGAGACGGCTCTGGGCTGTCACTCCAGCAACCGCCAATTTCGAACATCACAGCACCATGATGGCATGCGCACTTTCCATAAATTACTGACCCTGGCCGCTGTCACCATCATCATTTCCCTGGTCTGCATCGCCGCCGTGATGACTGACCTGCGCCATGTCAGCCGTCTGACCGACACTATCGACAACTTGTCCTTGACCAGCGACCATGTCCTGGCTCAAACCGTCATCCTCAACCGACTTGTCACCGCACGGCAGCGCGAACTTCATGAAGCGGAAAAAGACGCCGCTCTCAAGTATGACGAAAACGCCGCTGCCACCGATGAACTCCTCGCGGCTCTCACCGCCAATCCCGACGCCCTTGCCCTCAGCCGCCAGCACGAGCTGCAAAGTGCCTGGCAAAAACTGCGCCTAGTCCAAGCGGATGTCATCGCTGGACGCGACGCCCGGCGCAACCTGGAAATCGCTGACGCCAACGCTTTCGCCCTGGCGAACGACGCCCGGCAGCTGCGCCAGCTGGCTGCAGAAAAACTGGCTCGGACGATGACGCGCTGCAAAATCACCGCCGGACTCTGGCTGGCTGCCACCACGGCCTCCATCCTGCTCCTAGGGCTGTTCTTCTGGCGGGACATCGCCGCCCGTATCCGCGACCTCAACCGCCAAATCGCCCTGTACCCGATTGGCGGGCAGCCCTCGGTCGTCATCCCCAGCCATGACGACCTGGCCGGACTGGAAGCCACGCTCCGCCGCTTCCTCACCCAGGCCGATCAGGCCAGCCGCGCCAAGGACAACTTCTTCGCGGTGATGAGCCATGAAATCCGAACGCCCCTCAATGGCGTCATCGGCTTTCTCGCCAACCTCCGCGAAACCCCGCTCAATCCGCAGCAGAAGCAATATGTACGCATCATCGAGGCCAGCTCCAGGAGCCTCATGCATGTGATCAACGAAGTGCTGGATTATTCCAAGATCAACGCCGGCAGCCTGGAACTCGAAGAGCTGGCCTTTGACTGCCTCGCCCTGGCGGAAGACCGCATCGCCATGACCAAGCAGCTGGCCAAGCCAAAAGGCTTGAAAGTCGTCCTGGACACCAACCAGGTCGAACCGCTCATCATTCGCGGCGACCCGACGCGCCTCCGCCAAATCCTCGACAACCTCCTCGGCAATGCCGTCAAATTCACCGAGCATGGCGAAATCCGCCTGCAAATCGCTGTCACCGACGATGATCAAGGTGCAGTCCACATCGCCTTCACAGTCAGTGACACCGGCATCGGCATCCCCCATAACGTCCAGGAGCATCTGCTGAAGCCATACGTGCAGGGCAGCGCCAGCGTCGCCCGCCAGTTCGGCGGTGCTGGCCTCGGTTTGAGCATCGTTGACAGCCTGGTCAAGATGATGGGCGGCAAACTCACCATGACCAGCCGGGTCGGCGAAGGAACCCGCTTCGCCTTTGCCATCAAAACCGTCAAGGCGAAACCAGAAGAACAAGTCCGGCTCTCTGGGCATTTCCGCGTCAACCTCCCCCGCCAGGAATTGAAGAAATACCTTGCGCTTCTGGTCGACGATACCCCCACTAACCTCTTCCTGCTGGAAACCATCTGCCAAGGCGCTGGCCTGCCGTACCGCACCGCGCAAAACGGCCTGGAAGCGCTCAATCTCTGCCGACAGCAGCGCTTTGACCTGATTTTCATGGATATCCAAATGCCGGTGATGGACGGGTATACCGCCATCCGAGAAATCCGCCAACTGCCTAATTCCGGCACCACCCAAATCATCGCGCTGACCGCCTCGGCTTTCCAAGAGGACGTCGAAAAAGCCCTGGGCGCCGGCTCCACCGGATTCATCCCCAAGCCCTTTGAACGCGACCAGCTCCTGCTCAGCATCGCTGACGCACTCGGCATCACGCCGCAACGCGAATTGCGCGAAACCTGCGACCTGATCGAAACCAGGGAAGAGGCCATCGCACGCCGCATGCACGACTTCATGCGCGAACAATACCATATCTCCATCGGCGAAATCAAAATGGTGCTGGCGCAAACCGTCGCCGACTGGCGACCACTGCTGGACAACCTCGCCGTCTATGCCCAGAAAAACAACTGGGAGGACGCCCGCGCCATCCTGCACCGCCTAAAAGGCCAGCTCTCATCCATCGGACTGACCGAAATGTCCCAGAATACCGCCGAAATCATGGACATGCACGACCGCAGCGAAGAAGTGATACCAGCCATCAATGAGCTGATTCAAAACCTTACCAAAATTTTCACGGTTCTGGAACAGGACATCACCATCGTCTGACTATGCGCTCCTGCTTCAACGCCATTTCCACCTCATTTTTTCCGCCCAGGAGAACCGCTATGTTCAAAAACATTCTTCCGGCCCTGCTCATCATCCTTGGCCTGGCTTTGACCGCCCAGGCCCAGCTCGGCCCCGAGCTGCTGCAAAACCACGGTTTTGACGAACCTGCAGGCCAGGACGGCCCGCCTGCCACCTGGGCCGCCAGCGAGGCACTCACCCACCGCCACGAACTGGCCGACCTCGGCGGCAATTATGTACTCAGCTCCAAGCCAGGCGCCTACGTCATGGCAACCCAGGACGTCACCTTGACTGAAGGCCAAGAATACACCATCCGCGCTCGCTTCAAGACCACCGGCCCTGGCCGCGCTGGATTCCTCCTCCTGCATGGAAAATCCACGCCGCGCCGCGAATTCTACCTGCTCTGGAACCAGGAAAGCGACGGCAAATACGTCACTGCCATGCGCACCTTCACCGCCCCGGAAAACGCCGGCACCATCTATATCTATGACATCTCTAAAACCGGCAATGTGAGCTATGACTGGGTTTCCCTGTGCCCAGGCCGACTAGACCAGACCATCATCAACCACTTCAACCTCCGCCAAATCGACCGCGCCGCCGAACCGCCGCCCGTGTTCCATCACTTGCCTACGGGCAAGCCGCTATCAGGTGGGCCGCTCAAGGCGCTCTTCGTCATCCCCTCCCTGAGGCCGCTCCGCGAAACCACGGAACTGGAGCAACGACTGCAAATGACCTGCGACGTCATCGAGGCCGACAGTCAAAAACCTGAAGCGATATCCTTCACTGGCAGGCAAGTCACCGAAAGAATGCCCCAGAATTTCTACGAGGTCTATATCGTCTCCACTTCGCTTACCGAGCAGCTGCGCCGGGACATCGTCAAAAACATCGAGCGCGGCGCTGGCCTGGTGCTGCTTGACCGCGGCGAACGCATCAAAGCTTGGAAAGAACTGCCGCCCCTGCAAGACGCCCCTGACACGCATCCGCTGCGCCAAGTGGTTCCTTTGGCCAACAACCCGGAAAAAGACTGCCTGAGCGCCATTGAGCTTGGAGCCTGCGGCCAAGGCCGCGTTGTCCGGCTCGCCTTTAACCCGGAACTGACCAGGCTCTCGGCCATCATGCCCCAGGCCTCTAACCTCCAGACTGCGTGGACAAGCCGCCAATTCGATTATTGGGAAGACTGGCTCGGCCTCATCGCCGAGGCTGCCCGTTTCGCTGCCCGCGGCGAACACCGCCTGGAATTGACCGCAACCTGCAAGACTCCAGACCGCCTGGACGTTGCCGCCGCTGGCACGCCGCGCGCCACTGCTGTCCGCGTCATCCTCCGTTCTGCCCGTGAAATTCGCTTGGATCAGCCTCCCCTGGCGCCGTCCGCCCGACTCCGCCTGGCGCCGGTCGTCCTCGCCCTGAACCAGCAAGGCGAGGCTTCCCTGACGATTCCAGACACGTTGCCGCCCGGGCCTGTCTTGGCCGACCTGGCTGCCCTGAACGCCAAGCAGGAAGTCATGGCCTGGCGTTCCTTCCGCTTAGACCGCCCCCAGGCTGGAACCATCGCCAACCTAACCCTCGACCAGCCCCCAGAAGACTTGGAAAGCGGCCTCGGCGGCGTCTACGCCCCGGACAGCGTCGTCACCCCAACCGTCACTATCAAGACCACTGCAGGCCAGGAAAACCTGGTCGTCCAGGCTCGGCTGCTCGACCCGTCCGGCCTAGTTCTCGCTCAAACTATGACGCCTGTGCCTGCCGCCGGGGCGGAGACCACGATAAAGCTCACGCCTCTCCCGCTCACGCTCGCTGGCACCGTCTTCCTCCGCGTCGAAGCCCGACTCATGCAGAACAACCTGGAGCATGACCGCCTGTGGACTGCCTTGAGTGTGCCCGCCCTCGCCAAAAAGACATATAACGACTTCGCGGTGCTGCCTTGGCGGCCAGGCGGCGGCCACCCGTCTATCCAAGTCGCTTTCAACCATATCATGCGCGACCTTGGCCAGAATGTCGACTTCCCGGGCCAGGGCTATTTTCTCACCGAAAACGGCATGAGCGCCGCCGGCTACATCGGTTCAGACTTCTTCCGCGAAACGCGCCACTTTGACGACGGCATCCGCCCGCGCTGCTACAATGATCCAGACATCCAGGCGGGAATTCGCGATCGCGGCGTCCAGGCCGGCGCCAGGCAGCAGCCCTTCGGCTATGTCGGCGCTGGCATTACCGACGAAGCCTTCCTGTCCTCGCACCACAAGGTCACCGAATTCTGCTTCTGTCCTCGCTGCCAGGAGGGCTTCAGGGCTTGGCTGAAGAAAATCTACCCGACCCTGGCTGCCTTGAACCACCAATGGGGCACGGCGTACACCGACTGGTCTGAAGTCATGCCGACCCGCACCGCCGATATCCGCCAGCAAAAAAACTTCGCTCCCTTTGTCGACTTCCGCACTTACATGACCGACCAATGGATCGAAGCCTGCCGCTTGATCACCGACTCCTACCACACCACCAATCCCGGCACCCCGGTTGGACACACCAACACCTTCGGCGTCACGCCCTTCTGCGGCAACGACTACTGGAAACTCGCCACCCAGACCAACTTCGGCTGGGGTCAGGAATACTCCGAGGCGATCAAGACCTCAGCACACAAGGCGATCTTTGAACTCTGGCGCTCCTTCACCCCGCCTAAATTCCCCAATTACGGCTGGCTGGGCTACAACCACTCCGAAACCGCCGCCCGCTACGAATGCTGGTGGCTGGCTCTCCATGACGCCGGCGGCGCCAGCTACTTCTCCACCAATTCCTTTGACACTAATCGAATGATCTCCTGGTCGTTGCTCACTGCTGACCAGGCCAAGACGCCTTTCGGGCTGGCAATCAAGGACTCCCTCACTGACCTGACCCACGGCGTCGGCAAACTGCTCCTCGAATACCAGCGCGACCGAGCCGAGACCGCCATCCTCTGGTCGCACCCCTCCTCCCTGGTCGCCTGGTGCGAATCAACCGCTGACCAGCCAGAGCCTAACGAACGCCCTGGAACCGACAGCTTTGGCTCCTACTTCCGAGCCGGCTTCGACTTGAGGCAACACCTGAATGAACTGCAACTGAACGCCGACTACGTCGCTGACCCGCAAGTCCTCGACGGCTCAGGCCTGGCTGGACGCAAATTGCTCCTGCTGCCTTTCGCGGTCGCCTTCCCGCCTGAACTGACCTCTGTCCTCTATGACTTTGTCAACAATGGCGGCGTCATTCTCGCTGACCTGCGCGGGCTGCGCACGGACGCGCACGGCACGCCCTACGCCACTGACGTGCAGCCGCTTGCCCGCCTCTTCGGAGTCCAGCGACCTGCAGACGCCGCTGTCGACTATGCTCCAAACGACGTGACCATCAACCGCAGCATCAACGGCATCGGCGTCCCAGGCGCTGTCATTGCCGCCATTGGGCGCGAACAGCTGACCCCGGCCGAAGTCAACCCAGCCGTCCCCATCGCCACCCATGCCGACGGCGCCCCGGCCATCTTCATCCGGCCATTAGGCAAAGGCCTGACCATCTACCTCAACTTCCGCCTGCCGGAATATGACGTTGCCATGCGCGCTCTGCTCGCCCAAATCACTGCCGTTGCTGGCATCAGCAGCCCTGCCCCCGTGCTTGCAAGTGATCCAGCCAAGCCCCCGCGCTGCTTTGAACTGAACACCTTCCGGCATGGCGACATCGCTGTCCACGGCTTCATCCGTGACTTCCGACGCACCTCTGACCCTGAGACCGCCAGCATCAAGCTGACGGCTCCGGCCTACCTCTATGACGTGCGCCGCCGACAATTCCTCGGCCGTTCCAACACAGCCGAGTTGACTATCGCACCCGGCGATACGACCCTGATCGCTGCCCTGCCCTACCAGCTGGAACGCCTGGAAGTGGCTGCCCGCGAAAACACCCCCGGACAGCTGACCGTGTCTGTCACCCTGGCTGCCGCCGACCCGACCGCGCGCTTGGGACGACACGTCCTCCACTGCCAGCTCACTGATCCAGACGGCTTGACCCTACCGCCCTGGCGGCAAAACCTGGCCGCCTCTGATGGCCTGTTCAAAACCACCATTCCCCTGGGCTTGAACCGAAAAAACGGCGCTTGGACCATCCTAGTCCGCGACATCCTCACCGGACTCGAAAGCACCACGACCATGGCTATAACAGCAAACTGATTGCAGCGTTGACAAAGGAGCATGAGCATGCGTTTTGCGTTTGTTTTCCTAGTATGCGGATTGTGTTGCTTTTGTGGTGGGCAGCCGGCTGACGCCAAACTCGGAACCCTGATGGAGTTCGATTCACTGGACGGACTCCGCCTGAGCTTGAACATACGTGACTTTCCTGGAAAACTCCAGGTCGTTGACGACGGCGGCGCGAAATGCGTCGAATTGACAGCCAACACAAATCCGGAAGGCAAGGGAAGCCAGTACTACAGCATTTTGTGCACGTTCCCCGAACCGATGGATATCGAAAAATCCGCCATCCAGTTTGATGCCCGCTCGCTGAATCCGGAGTCGACGGCGGCGTTCTACGTCAGAATGTTCAACAAGGGGGAAAAGCGAAGCGCATGGAGCTTCAGCAGCTGGGACAATAAGCTGACCACGGATTGGACAGAGTTCCACTTTCAGCGGGGAATGAGCAGCGATGACAATGACATGCGCTGGGAACAAGACGTGGTCTCGGGCAAGGCGGCGGACAAGGTCAGCTCAATAGAAATCATCATTGGTACGCGGGATTACGGCAAGCCAGTGTCGATTCGGGTAAGGAAACTCCGGTTGGCAAAGACTGAATTTGTTGAGCGCCTGGATGAAATAACTGAATATCCCCGCCGCATCCAGGAAACGGCACTAGTCAAGGATGGCAAGGCGGTTTCCAGGATTGTACATCCCGATACGGAATCAGGCCGCAAAGCGGCGAAGCGGATTGCGGATTCAATACGATCCCTTACCGGTTGTACAGTTCCCTGCCAGGCAGGCGCGTTGGACAGTTTCCAGGATGGAGTCCAGGGAACGAACACAATCTTGCTAGGCAATTTGAATGACAATTTGGCGGTTCGCCTGCTGTATGCACGAAAGTTGACCTTGGTTGACCATGTGCTTCCCGGTGCCGGAGGATACCTGTTGCATACCATCCATAACCCGCTGGGCGATGGATGTAACGTCATTATGGTTGGAGCTTCGGACGAGCAAGGATTGAACCTGGCCACAGACAAGCTTTGCGAGGTTGTCTTAGACAACAAGAAGGGAAAAGACCTGGTGCTGGGACGCATTCATCAGGTGAAGCTTGACGCCGAGATGTCAAATCGCTTCCGTGGTGTGCTGAGGCCGTATCCGCAGGACTACGTCGAGGCTGGATTGCGCCGCGGCCAAGAGCGCTTGGACAAGGGGACGCACACGAGCATCGCCGGTCAATTGGCTGGCTTGGGAGAACGGTACCTGATCGGCAACAACCCGCTTGAGGCGAAGCTGTTTGTTGAATTGTGGCGCCTTTACCAGCAAAGCGCAGTTCACGATCCGAGGAGGTATGGTGGCGCGTGGGGATTTGACAGCGATTTCCCGTCCATCTCCGTGATATCATCCTGGGATATCCTTGAGGAAGAGCCAAGCTTGACGGACGAGGAACGGAAGCTCGTCCTCATTGCCATGATGAAATGGATGGACGCCACGGTCTATCCCAGCTGTGATGGCGGGCGCCCAGGGCGGGTTACCCACAACCACGGAACCTTTGCCGCCATGGGGACGGCAAGATGCGCACTCTACCTGAAGGCCAACTTCCCGAAACTCTACCAACAGAGAACATACGAAAAAAGGGCGGACAAAATCTTCCGCGAACAGGCGCGCCATAGCAAGCCAATGGAGGACTGCAACGGATACCAGTGGCTGACGCTCCACCATACCCTCCAATATGCCATGATGAGGCCGGACTACACCATCTTCAACAATGGCGTCGCAGACCAAATCACCGAATTCTGCATCGGAAATATGGACAACCACGGCATCCAAGTCCCATACGGAGACACTGGATCATGGTTATGCTGGATTTCGGAACGAGTCTGCCTCAATATCATCGCCCTCGCAACCGGAAACCAAGACGCACGATGGGCCAATGACTACAAGCTGAAGATGAGAAGGCACAAACCACCAATCGGAGACTATTATCAACCTCTGAAACCCGGTGACAAAGCACCGAAAAGCTTCGATGGCGTGAGGAAATTCCCGCTGATCGAAGGATTCTACAATACGTTCAATGCCGGAAATTGGCGACCGGAACTGAACGATTGCGTAGACAAGATCACCTTCCGGGAAGCCTTGGAACCAAATGCACTGTTCCTGCTCCTGGATGGAGTGACTACAGGGGGACATAAACATGACGATGGCAACAGCATCCCACGACTCTCCCAGTTCGACAGAATCTGGCTCGCAGACAATGATTATTTCAAGGCGCCGCTTAAGTACCACAATTCGCTGTCCGTACTCGCAAACGGAGAATCCGCGCGCTTGCCAGACTATGTGCAGTGCGTATTGGTTGACGAGAATTCATCATGCGGCGTTTCAGTGACCGAGTTTCGCGAGTATGCGAGGTCGGATTGGCGCCGTGCCCTAGTATGGTTAAAGGAGCAGAAGTGCGTTTTGGTACTCGACCGGGTGACTGCCCGCGAGAATGCCAATTACCAAATGTGCCAGTTTTGGCATGGAGTCGGCGAGGCGACCTTGGATGCGGACGGGATGCTGCTGAGGCAAAAAGGGCCTTCGATGAGAGTCCAGCTCGCCCGAGGCACGAAATTGTCGCTGGTTGACGATGCGGAACTAGGCAGCAACTGGGGAGGATATCCCCACGCAAAACCTGTAGTCCGGACATTGACCGCCTTGGCGGAAATTGATCTCAAGGCCGGCGAATCATATCTGTTCGCGGCGGTTTTCCACGGCAATGCTTCCGGTGACGAGCCAGTGTGGAAGCTGGAAAGGCTGTTTGACGATTGGGGAGTGATGCTGGATGACGGGCAGCGGCAAGTGGCAATCGCCCTGGATGGCTTTGCTGGGGACAAGTCACGCGGCTGCGTCGTAGTCAAGGAATCAACCGGGAAACAATATGCGTTTGGCAAGGCAAGCGGGGTACATGCTCCGACGCATGCTCCCGCAGCTTCGTTTGCACCCTCCTGGAGTGCATTCGGGAACAACGCCCCTCGATGCCTGAAGGTGGAGCCGGTGCGGCCGGCGACAAGCGACCTGCCGTCCTTGCAGACAGTGTGGTGCGTTACGCCCAAGCCTACCTTGCTGGTCTTGAGCGGCAATGCAGCCAGCGCAGGCGCACTGACGGGATTTTCAACGATGAAATGCACGCCAGACAAATTGGGAGAAAATGTGCTCACCGGCGGAAGCAATCGCGTTGAAGGACTGGTGGATGGAAGCCAGGCACGAGGCAACAACAATGTGATGTTCCCGGTCGACGCCGTGGTGGAAATCGTCTTCGCCTTCAAGGAAACGTGCCAGCTTGACAGCGTTGTCTGGGGACAATGGCACGCAACCACCAGCTCAAAGGGAACCTCATATTTGCTTGACAAGGTCGAAATTGAGTTGAGCGACGACGGATTTGCCTCAGATGTCCGCCCGGTTCATTCGTATGTCGAAAATCGCCAGTTGCCGAATTGGGGGGCGCCGATTGAGTATCGCGTTGAGTTGGACGGAAAGTCTGCGAAGGGATTGCGGATGCGCTTGCGTCCCCGGCCGGGTTCTTCGATATACTTGTCCGAGGTTGTGGTTTTTGGTGATGGCGTCAATGCCGAAAATGCGGCTGGGATACAGATTTCCGCCGTTGAGACAAGCAGGGGCCCTGGCGGCAAGGAGGTCATCCTGGTCGGTGCCGCCACCGGGGAGTTGATGGCCTTGGACCTGGATGGGAAAACGTTGTGGAGCAAGCAAATGATTTCCGCCGTAAACGATATCGCCGCCGTTGACATAGACAAGGATGGAATTGATGAAATCGCGCTGGCGATGAAGTCCGGAGAAGTCATCCTGCTCAAAGAAAATGGTGACGAAATCTGGCGCTACCAAATGCAATTCTACCGGCGTCCCCCAGATGGAAATCTGATTCGCATAGGCGACCTCGATGGCGATGGCTGGCCGGAAATCGTCTGCGGCGCCGAAAATTGGCGCTTCTACGCCTTTGACCGAAAGGGTAATTGCCTGTGGCACTACGAGGCAGTGCATCCTTCCAGGTCGGGCGCCGTGGTTGATTTGGATGGCGACGGCAAGGCAGAGGTGATTTGCGGAACGCACTACTATTCGATGAGCGTGGTGGACCATACCGGAAAGAGGAAGTGGGCCGCCAATTTCGGACCCATCTGCTGGGCCATTGACACGGCAATAGGCGGCGATGGAAAGCGATCAGTCCTGACAGGCTCGGGCAATGGACACTTCTACTGCTTTTCCTCAACAGGACAAAAGCGAATCGAATTCAATACCGGAGAGGAAGTGCGCTGTGTCCTGGGCAAGGATTTGGATGGCGATGGCATTGACGAAGCACTAGCAGGGAGCTTCTCCCAGTTTGTGTATTGCTGGGGACTCGAAAACGGCAAGCTGCGTTGGACGCGCAATTTGGGCAGCCCGGTGAATGTCTTGGCTTCAGGCAGCAAAAATTGTGTTTTCGCTGGCTTGCGCGATGGACGCATCGTCGAAATTGACGCCGCAGGAAAATCGATTCGGGAACTGGACACAAAATCCCAGGTGACGATCATGAAGCCATCCAAAAATGGCGTACTGGCAGCAACCGAAGATGGCAAGCTGAGATTGACTAAATAAAGCTTAGGGAAGACTATCCGTCCACCTTAGGGACATGGTGGACGTTGTGGACAGCCCTGCGGCAGGCAGGCCAAGCTCATCTCGCCCCTAAAAAACGCCCCGCCCTGAGCGCCTCAGCGGATTCTCACCAGGGTGTATATTTTGAGGCGGTCGGCTGGCAGCACTATCTCGTATGCTCCCAGCTCGACCTGCCGGGTCTTCAGCTCGACTTGGCCGGCAAAGTCCGGCGACACGGCGTATGCACGCTGCAGGGACGGCAGCCGCATTACAAACCGAAGATCCTTTTCCAAGGCCGGGAACGGCTCGTCTGGCGGCGACGCGGAAACCGTCTGCCCAGGCGCCATGCGGCTGCCCGTTGCATTCAGAAAATGCACCACCGTCTCGCCTCGATCACGGAAAATGTTGGTCAGAACGTCCTCCGGCACCGTCACCGGCACCCACGGCGTAGTCTCCTTGCCCAGCACTTCAGCCAGAACCCGATGGGCGATTTCCTCGGCATCAAGCTGGCGTTCAAAAGTAAATTCGCGACCGACAGCGATTTCCGTGGCATTGGCCGGGACGCCCAGCAGCAACGGGCTATAGACCACCCTGCCAGCGCCCAGCGGCACTTCCAGCACGGCTGGGAAACGTGCGCCGGAAGGGCCTTCATACTCCCACAAAACCCGCACTGGCGCGGCAATTTCCGCCGTGGCGCGGCAGACCACTCCGGAAATCGGCTTGGCCAACTCCAGAGTCTCGGCAAAAGTCGGCCCGGCATACATTTTGACGGCCGGCGACGGCTTGTCTATACGCTCCAAGGGGAACAAATCCGCGAATGGCCAGGAAGAACGCAAATCGCCATTTTCATTCGAGGCTCCTATCCGGTTGGATAAGTAAACCGTGCCGCCCTGCTGCGCAAACTCGCGGATCGCCGCCAGATTCGCGTCTGACAAAGACATGGCGTTGCAGACGAACAGAACCTTGTATTTCTTCAGGATATCCTGCTTTAAGCCAGTCTCATTGATGAACACATGCGGGATGTGCTTCAGATTGAGCAACTGGGACATTCCCAGGACATCCGGCGGATACGCTACGCCACGCGGCCAGTCACGGCTCTGGTTTGAAAACAGCATGGCCACGCTGGTCACCGGCTCAGCCTCGCGCATCGCCATGTTGCCGTTATTGGCGGTGAAGAGCCGGTAGTTGCTCTTGTCTGGCGGGCAGTAGCGTCCGGTCATCTCCCAGGTAGTCTGGCCCAGCATATTGTTCAGGGCCCAGCCAAAATACATCAAATCCCAGTTGAATCCCGACGTATAGACCAGTCCGAATACCGGCAGGTCAGCGGAGTGCTGGAACTGCCCCTTGGCCTGGCGCAGGGTCATCAGTGCGCGATAATTGGCGTAGATGTTGCGGGTCATAATCTCGGTGCCGACAAAATCCCAGCCACGCGTCGACTGCTCCAAGGCCCCGCCCTGCGACAGCGAACCGTATGTCGACGTCATGCCGTAATGCGTCGAATAGCCCATGATGACAAAGTCAGGCTTGAACGTCCGGATGCGTTCTTTCAAATGATACCAGAAGTCACCGAGGCGTTTCTGTCGCCAGCGCAGCCAGGCCCGCCACAAGGCCGATTCCTTGTTGAAGAGGTCGGGGCTGCACTCGTCCGCAGGCAGCTGCCAGCCTGACTCAGCCGTGAACGTCTGGCGACAATCAGCGCAGCCGCAGAATTTCAAGCCATGAAAGCTTACTTCGTCAATCATGATGCCGTCAATGCCCGTGGCCTGCACGTGGGCAGCGATAGTATCAGCAAATTTGACGAAATACTGTGAGTTGGACGGGCAGAAGCCACGCGCGGTCAGCTGTCCATCAACCGTCTGTTGCAGATAAGGCATATTGGCGACCAGGACACGGAAGCCGGAATCCATGTCCCACAGCAGCGAATGATCCTGGTGGTCAACGAATTTAATGCCGTGCGGATGCCCGGCGCGGACAAAGTCGGCCAGGTTCTGCTCGGCTCGTTGCAAGTGCGTCGGGTAGGTATGGCGGGAAAGCATGCCATTGGTCAGGATGACATTGAGATTGTCCGCCTTCAATTCCTGGATTCTCCTCGCGATCAGTTCCGGGGTGTTGAATTCGGAGAATGTGCCATTGTTACTGGGGCCGAGGCTGCCGATGTTAGCCCGCCCGCGCCAGTCCTCACCAGGCTTGAACACGGCATGCGAGGTCGGAAAATCCCAGGACTTCAATGGCGCAGCCGCTTCCTGGCCTGGCTCCGGCAAGGGATATTTTGACACGCTGACCGCAAATTCCGGTGCCTTGGCGTAGGATGCGCTGGAGAACATCACCGAGGGTTCGGGCAAGCCGGTATGACGCCAGAAGCCGCGCCGGAATGAATAGTCCTCATAGCTGGTCTGCAACAACTGGTCGTTGAGCGTGGAAACCGCCCAGTTGCCCGCAAAAGTGAACCGTGCCTCGCCGCTTTCAAGCCAGACTGGAAAGGACAAGGTCTGCACCGTCAATGGCGCAATTGACAAGTTCGACGCCACGACACGCCCATTGCAACTGACCGAGAACGGCCCAGCGCCTTCCAGGCCAACGCCGGTGACAATGGTGATGATGTGGACGCCGGAACGCAGGCCAGTCATCCGAAACGACGCTTCGCCGCTGCCGCGAACTGCAGAATACAGAGCGCCCTGAGGCCGGTGCGTGCTCACCCGCAATCCCTCGGTCACCAGCCAGCCAAAACCTTTTTCCGGAGAAAAGACGTTGACGCCAGCATCGGTGTACTGCTTCCCAAATTTCCGTGCGCCGAACACGAATTGACGATCCGGCAGCATCTCGGAGAAGTAGCGGTATGAGTCAGTAGCGTGGCGACGGGTGAAATCCTCATGCGTGCCCTCGTAGAAAACCAGGTGCCCAGCCACCATCCCCCCAAAGAACAACGGCGTATAGGTACGGGAAAGGACGAGGCAGTCGCTCTCGACAATCAAATCCCAGACTCCGACAACGGCATTCGGCGGGTAATCGCCATGGGCATTGACACCTTTGGGATTGCAGTCAATGACCAGCTGACGGCCCTGGCCGGAAAACGCAATCTGACGGATGGGCGCGTTAGCGATCCGGCCGGACGAGGCGACAACCGTCCCGGAAACTTCTTTCAGCTCGCTGGAACGGCCATACAGGGCGGTGTACGTGCAGCCCTCAAACGCGGCCAGCGGCAGGCGCAGCCGATACCGGATAGTGCTGCCAGTCAAATGATCCTGGTAGGCCGGGCAATGCGCCATGAACGCCAGTTCGACTTCCGAGCCGTCTGCCGCCGCCGAGACTTCGCGCCGGTACTTGACGCCATCGGTCTCACCATGAACATTGTACACGCGACGATTCCCGCCCAAGTCGGAAATATTAGTCTGGGGATTGCGCAGCAACGACATTGACGGCGGTGGCGGCGCCTCGGGAACGGCGCCCGGGGGCAAGGCCGGCGTCAAATCCATCTCTTCCTCCAAAACCAGCGTCGTCCCGCCAAAACTGATCTGGAGGCTCTTCTCCGCAGCCAGGGAAAAAGCCCCGGCTACTGCCGCCGTTCCCATCGACATTATCGCCAAAAACGTACACGCTTTAATCTTCATGGCTGACCTTGTTCATGATTACAGTGAGGTGAATTGCTGAATCCGTGTCCATCTATGGCCCCAGCTCACTTAGCGTCCAGCCAGCGGATAGCTTCCGCCCACGTGCGACCACCCACTGGCCGGGTTGAACTGATGACATGGCCGCCAATCGCCAGCATATTGATGGTGGTTAGATGATTCGGCGTCACGCCGGGCGTCGTGCCATTGTGAAAATACAGTCCGACATCGCTGAAAATCTTATTGCTCGGATCAGTGTCGCCGCTATAGCGGTTCCGCTGTCGCCGGCCGCTCTGATCGCCAAAGCTGGCAGTCGGATAATACGTCCCCACCTTCGCCGGCGCAATCCAGTAGCCAAAGTAGCTGCTGTAGCCTGGCTTATACTCACCAGTCGTAGCCCAGTGGTTGTAGTTGGTGTTATCAGAAGGGCAGCGCCAGTAGCGCTCAATGTACTCGGCATTGCTGGCCGTAGTATTGGCCTCGCCCGTCCCCAAGTACATGCCAAAATTCTTGGAGGTCAGGCCGCTGACTGACTGCGAGGAGACGATGTTACCGAAGGTGGTGATGTCGGAAGCACGGATATCCGTGGTGGCGCGCCAGCCATCGTTGTCATCGGCGTACATCAGGTTGGCCAGGCCAATCTGCTTTAACGTGTTGACGCAACTGATGATGCGGGCTTTTTCCCGGGCCTTGCTCAAGGCCGGCAGCAGCATCGCCGCCAGAATAGCAATGATCGCAATGACTACCAACAACTCAATCAAAGTAAACTTCCGCATGGCCAACCCCCTTTCAATGAAAAATAACTCTGCCACAGTTCGGGAACAAAAGATGACTTCCATTCACAACCAGGTCACAACCTTAACTTACTTCGCCAAAACGTTTTTGCATCCTCAAAAAACAATAGCTGGAATTTTCTCTAATCGGTCGTCATGGGTCAGTGTACACCCCGGCGCTCTGCTGGGGTGTACACTGACCCATTGCTGCCCGATTGCAAAAAGCAATAAAAATGCTTTATTTTGCTTGAAAAGGCATTTTTGTTGCTTATATTAAGGCAAATATTAATTTGGAGGAGCGCGATGACTACTGGAACCATAGACTACCGCACCGCAATCCAAACGGGATACAACTCATTGGGCGCCAAAAAGCGGATTATCGCTGATTACGTGTTGGAAAACCCGATGAAAGTGATTTCCTCTTCGGTGCAGGAACTGGCTAAAATCTGTGATTGCGAGCAGACCACCATCGTCAGATTTGCCCAGCAACTTGGTTTTCGAGGCTACATGGATTTAAAGATCGCCATCGCCCGGCAGCTCAACTCCGTCTGGGCGGAATTCACCGATACGAAAGAAGGAGAAGCTACTGGGATATTGAAAAAATTGGCTTCACGCCATGTTAACGCACTGCAAAATACACTCGCGTCTCTTGATGAAAAGCTTTTGGAAGACATCTGTGACATACTAGAAAAAAGTTCCCAAATTTTGGCTTTTGGCGCTGGCACCAGTCAGTTGGCAGCCATCGACTTGCAGATAAAATTCCTGCGGCTTGGCTTGCAGATTCACTGTTTTGCGGATATCGAATTAACGAAAACCCACCTCGGGTTCGCCAGAGAAAATGGCATCATCTTCCTGTTTTCCCAGTCCGGTGAAACGGAAGTAGTTACTATGCTGGCAAAGTTGGCGAAAGAAGAGCATATTCCGGTTGTCGCGATTACCAGTTTCCCAGGGTCGACTTTGGCGTTGCTGGCAGACTATTTATTGGTCACTGCTTGCAGCAACGAACCGCAAATCCGCTTTGGAGTGATGAGCGCCCGCTTGGCGCAACTGGCGGTGGTGGATGCGCTGACGTTGCTTTTCAGCATGCGCAACCAAGAGCGTTCATGGGAATTCATTGCCAAAGGATATCACGATAATGCCGAATAAAACCACTTCCTTGCTGCTGGCTGCCGATTCTGGCGGGAGCAAAACCGACTGGTGGCTGATGACTCCGGGCGGACGTTGCGTGAAAAAATGCACTACGGCCGGGGTTGCTTCTCTCCACGCAGGCATGCTTCCGGTAGCGGATACCGCGCGCACGGCGAAAGCGATGCTGGGAAATCCCCCAGTCCGCCAGATATATTTTTCCCTAGGCGGCCCCAATACTCTCGAAATACAGGAGGCGCTGCAAGCAGTCTGGCCAGATGTCCCTTCAGAAGTCGGCAGGGAAGCGTCCGGAGCACTGATCGCTTCCTGCCGGGAGTTTCTTCGTTGCGATGGAGCGATCTTGGGCGGTACTGGGGTAACCGCCGTGGGATTCACCGCCGGTGGATGTTGCTATGCGGAGGGATGGGGGCCGGTTTACGGAGATTTGGGTTCCGGCGGCGGAATCGGATTGCGAACGGTGCAAACCTTTCTACGAGGACTCGACGGCACTGAGGACAGTGGAGGATTGGCGAAGCTTTTTTCCGGAATGTACGCAGATTTGAATTTGCGCGATTTCTCCGGGCGCATGGAATTGAAGCGGAGAATAAATGAATTGACCCGCAGAGACCTGGCAGCACTAGCGCCGCAGGTAGCGCAGATGGCGCAAGGAGGTGATCCGGCAGCGACAAAAATCATTGATGCCAGCGCGGAAAACATGGCGGCGCTCGCCGCTGCCATCGCTCCTCCGAAAGGGAAAATCCTGATGCTGGGAGGGTTGTTTAAGCTCGGGGCGGATTATTTGCGTCGGTGTGAGCGGCTCCTTCACGCTCGCCGGCCGGATTGCAGCTGGCTGTATGATGAGCGGCTTTCCATCGTCAAACTGGCAGCTGCCCGGGTGATTCAACTGGACGGACATACAATCACCTCTGAAACATGGTGCAAAATAATCAATGAACGAACTTCTTGAAAAATTACGGAACCGTCTGATCGTTTCTGTACAGGCGCTTCCCGGCAATCCACTGCGCGACACCCACTGCATCGCGCGCCTCGCGGCGGCGGCAGCAGCCGGTGGCGCCGCGGCTATCCGTGCCAACGGGGTGGAAGACCTCACCGCCATCAGAGAACTGGTCAGCCTGCCGATCATTGCCATCAATAAATATGCTCCATCCCTGACTGAGCCGTATATCACACCCGATATTGCGGCAGCCCGTAAACTTTACGGCTTGGGAGAGATCATTGCCGTAGATGCCACCTTGCGGCCGGATGACAAGCGGGCAGCCGAACTTATTGCCCGTATTCACGCAGAATCCGATGCTCTGGTCATGGCAGATATCAGCACATTAGAGGAAGGAATTGCCGCGGCGGCAGCCGGTGCGGATATTGTCGCTACCACCTTAAGCGGCTATACGCCTTACACCGTCAAAACCGCTGGCCCGGACTTGGAGCTGGTCAACGCCCTGAGCCGCACTGTGGACGTCCCCGTCATCGCTGAAGGACGTTTCCTTACTCCGGAAGACGTGGATGCCGGCCTGGCCGCCGGCGCCCACAGCGTGGTGATCGGCAAAATGATTACCAATGCCATGTTCATTACCCGTCACTTCATCGAAAGAAGCACACGCCTGCTCGCATGAGAGAATTCCTTGTCCAGAAATATTGACCCTCGCCAGCAACAAAAGGGCATTCCGGCATCCGTGGCGGTCAAACGAGTTCTTCGCAACATCACCCGGGAAGTTGCCACCGTGAAAAAAGCCTGCGCAGAAATGCAGCTGGTCTATACCGACTTCACAATGTTAAAATAAGGAGCTCGTTCAATGAACCCCATCGACTTCAAACGTTTTAACGCCGGTACGCTCTTCCTGATTCGGAAACCTGAATCCTTCCCGGTCGGATACGCGCAAAGCGCCTTCGAAGACATGAAACGCCTGCATCTGGACTATGCCGCCTGGCTGGAAACCTGGAATTGCTGGGACGGGGTACTGTGGATACACCCGGATTATCCGCGAAGCTCTTTCTGGAAGGACTGCCCCAGGGACCCGCTGGAAGAAACATTTGCCGCAGCTGACAAGACGGGAATCGCCTTTCTACCGGAGTGCGGAGTCATGCATGCTTCCTTTGTTGAAAGTCACAGCGACGCCATGTTGCATTCGCATGACGGGAAAAAGTCAGTTTATGGGCGTATCGGACTGGTGCCTTCCGCACCGGTGACGGCAGATTTCTTTATCGCCAAATATGACGCCTTCATTGATAAATTCAAGCATCACGCCAGCTTCCGGGGGATTTGCCTGCCGGCGGAGAACAGCACCTGTTTGAGCTACGACCGCTATACTGAAAAAGCGTGGAGAGAATTCTCCGGCAGAGCCTTGCCAACTCCAGAAGAACTTGCTGAAAGCGAAGCGTTGGAGCGGGAGACTTACCGTTTCCTGGAGGAGGAATATCTGCGTTTGTTCCGCAAGCTGGCCCGCCATATCAAACAGAAATATGGCTTGCCGCTGATGCATTATCCGATAAGCAAAATCAGCACGGTGAGCCATTTCGAACCCAATACGTATGCTGCGGCGCGCAATCTGGAAGTCATTACAAAAGTAGATGAGATCGATCTCTTCAATCTGCAGCTGCATCCGCCATTGGGCGATCATCCCGGACAATTCAAGATGGAACTTGAGTTGCTGGAAGCTCTTACCGACAAGCCGTGTGTCGCGGACACCCATTGGTACCACGAATGCAATGCCGGTAAACTGCCAGAGCTAAATTCCAAGCGATACATCGACTGGATACTGTCCACGCTGACGCCTCACGGGATTTCTTTCTTCTGCTACGGTTTCATGGCGGAAAAACTGCCGCTGTGGAAAGTTGAGTTGAATCCGGGAGCAAAAGTATTCAATTGCTATGCCAATGACGACGAGGTAGCTATCCGGCGCAAAGCCGTCCTCCGCGGCATGGACTTTGTCGAAACTTTGCGCCCATTGCTGGAAAACATGAAAAGAGAGGCGCAGAATGCGGTCTTTTACCGGGAAAGCCTCGAAGATGATTACCGTTACGGTAGTTATTACCGAGAGCATCTCTTTTCTCTTTATGGGCAATTGCAGGCTACGGCCCGTCCGCTGATTTTTACTGCGGAAATACCGGAATCGACGGAGAATATCCGCTGTCTGATATTTGACGCGGTAAAGACCTTCTCCTCCGATGATGCGCGCAAACTGGAAAAATTCCTGGCAGCCGGCGGACAAGCGGTGGTCATTGGGCGCTGTTCCCCCGCATTGTATGCCGCTTGTGGATTGAATGTCCGTGAATGTGAAGCGGATTTCGTCACCAAACCAGGAACTGCGGGAAAATGGTGGTTCGGCATGCCGTGCGATGCAATAAAATTCACTGCCAACGGGGATACCCTGTATGCTTACAACACAGGTGAGGCGGCAGTGACCCGTCATAACGGGGTCTTCTTTATCGGCTGTTCCGCAGCAGTGTCGGATTTCGACAATTTGCGCCAGCGCGGCCTGGTGGATATGTGGCTCAAAATAATCGAACTCTGCCAAGCTGACAGCGGGGTGAAGGTGAGAGCTGATTTCCTCCGGCGCCCCGGAGCCCATGAATATGTCTGCAGCGATTTGTACACTTCTGCGGATGGGAAACGCAAACTGCTGCTAATCCGTGACTTGGGAGTGGAAGTGATTTCCTCCGAAGTCAAGTGGAATCTGCCGGATAATTTCCGCATCACCAGGCTTATACTCGACGGGCGCGACATCGCAATGCCCAAAGATGGCGTCCTGCCGGAATTTGAATATTTCGCCGCTGTCTACGCAGAGGCATACTAATGAAAATTTTCCATCAACGACAATTGCATGAATGTTTTTCGGCTCTTCAAGAATTTTCGTGGAATCCATAATAAGCCTATTAAGTAACACTTATACCGGGAAAGTGGTTTTGAATCGGACTCCTACCGGTATTATGGCCCCTGTGTAAAAGTCATAACTTGTTGATTACGTAATGCAAAACCCAAAAGGACAATGACCATGCTGGCAAAACAACTGTTGGACAATTTTCGGGTCCAATTCGACCAATTGGAAAAAGAACAACTGGGACGCATCGACCAGGCCGCTGCCATGGTCGCCGACTCCCTTCTCAACGGCGGCGCCTGGCATGTCCATGACACTGGCCACATCATCAACCACGAGCTGATCTACCGCGCTGGCGGCCTGATGTGCATCAAGGCCTTTTCCTGGGCTTTCACCGTCAATGACGACGTCCCCGCCTGCCGCAAAGGACGACCCGCCGCTGATCCCGATTACAATGTCGGCCTGGAAACCGTGCGTCTGGCCGTACGCGCTTCAAATGTCCGTGCCGACGACGTCATGGTCATCGGCTCTGTCAGCGGCAGAAAGCTAGCGACCGTGGAACTGGCCCTCGAATGCCGACGCATCGGCTGCAAAGTCATCGTCATCTCATCCCAAAGCTATTCCTCGCAGGTCGAATCGCTCCATCCCAGCGGCAAGCGATTGTATGAATGCGCTGACCTGTTCATTGACAACCAAGCGCCGCTGGGGGACGGCCATATACAGCTCAAGGGCTATGACGTACCGGCGTTCCCGTTGTCGGGAATCAACGCGGCTATGATCATGTGGATGATGGTGGCCCAGGTGATTGAAAAAATGCAGGCGCAGGGCAAAATGCCGCAAATCTGCAAAAGCGTCAACATCAATGACGGCTCTGAACGCAATCGGAGCCTGGCAGCAGAAATCGTCGACGTCATTGGCTACTGACAAAGAGCGGCACCCTCCTTCGCTCTGCGGCTAATGCAGCAAGAGCATGGAGGGCGGGGACGAGGGGGCTATACTCGCACATTACCAAAAAACAGGAAGCAGATTGATAGTAGCACAGCACGCAGACTGAAGCGAGAATCATGGAAAGCATCGTGCCTGCGTGCAAGCTAAATCATGCTATAGCACAAAATTGCTAGGATTCTGCAGAAAACAGCTTGAAAAAGGGCGTTTGGCAACCTACTTTTTCAGCGGGTTCCAGAAATCAAGCCCCCCCACCCTGAGGGGGCCTCCATCCAATGGTCGCGCGCGAGGAAGGTTTAGTCGGCGGCGAGAATGAGAATGAGCCTATAGGAAAAGTCGTCCGCGCCATGCTGGAAACAGTTCGAGGGCGCTCTCAAGAAAAAAGGCGATGAACATGGACATACACCTGCGGATTCTCGACAAAGCCGAGCTGGCTCTAGTGCGCCGGGTGGCTGATATCGTCTGGCCTATCACTTTCCAGGAGATACTTTCGCCGGAGCAGATGGCCTACATGATGGAGATGATGTACGCAGCCGAGGTCATGGAACGCGAATACGACGAAGGCGTCTCCTTCTGCGGCGTATTCGACGAGGAGAAGCCGATCGGGTATCTCGCCTGGGGACGCAGCGATTCCGCGCCAGACACCGCCAAGCTCCACAAATGCTATCTCCTGCCCGAATACCAGGGCAAAGGCATTGGCTCGATGATGCTGAACAAGGCCAAGGTCTATGCCAAGGAGGCAGGCTTCGCCAAGCTGCGCCTGAATGTAAACCGGAATAATGCCAAGGCAATCAAGGCCTACGTCCGCAATGGCTTCCAAACCGTGGAGACCGTTGACCGAGCCATCGGCCACGGCTTCTTCATGAACGACTATGTGATGGAAGCCGAGATATGAAAGACCTGGGGGCAATCGACCTGTTGGGGCCTTTGCCGCTTCGCAGCGAATTATTCCAGACTGTACACACCCGAGCCTTCACTCCATTATCCACTAAAGTCTACTAAGGTCCACGTCCACTGCCACTAAAGTCCACTAACGTCCGCTAGCGTCCATTGTCCATTGTCCACTAAACTGCCTTACCCAGAGCGTCCCGCAGACCTGCCGCCCTTTTTACACCTTTACAAAACCTGACTAGGTATTTCGGGCACGCTCTTCACTAAAAACACCAGTCTCGCATTGCAATCTTGGCAGGGAAGTGGTATAATTCAATCAGACGTTATCCATATATAGGCATACGCCAGACAAAAGCCTAGACTGCAAGCGCTCATCACCATTAACATTACAAACCATCGTTTCCAAGGAACGCCTTCATGAAAAAGCTCTTTCTGCTGGTTGCTCTGCTCGCGTGCGCCGGCGCCTCTGCCCAAGACGTAAACCTGCTCAAGAACGCCAATTTTCAGGAAATGGGCCCTAACGGCTTCCCTGTCCACTGGCGCAGTGCGTCCCCGGATACCCAGCTCAAAGCCGCTGATGATAGCATCACCCTGTTCGCTACTGACGACAAAGCGGCGACAATTACCCAGGCGCTCAGCCTCGAATCAGACGTGCCGCATGTCTTCAGCTACCAAATCAAAGCTGACGCTCCGACCGAAGCCCAGGCGTACATTGAAACGGTCGTGACTTTGCCGGACGGCAAGAAGAAATGGGTCAACAGCGGAGCCAAACGCTTCAATGTGGAGACGTCCTGGAACGAGTATAAGGTGACCTTCTCCATCCCAGACAATCCCAGCAGCTGCTATCTCGCCTTGCGCAGCGTCAGCGGCACGCCAGTGACATTCAAAAACGTAAACATTCGCGCCGCACGCATCCGGAAGCAATGGGGCGGATACTGGAACCTGGAAGGTCTGGCGGATTCCCCAGACAACGGTCTCCTGGTTCCAGGCGGCAAAGAAGCGCAACTGTTGAAGTTGCCCGTAGAACCCGGCAAGACCTACCGCATCTCCTACACAGCGCAAGGCATGGGCGCAACGGGACAGGATTACCCCTTCCATGAAATCACTTCCCTGGTGACGCCAAAGGTGACAGGCGCCTATTCCTTCAACGACGTCACCAATTCACCCCAGCCCAAAAACCACACCTTCACGGTTCCCAAGGACGCCGACTTCAAAACCGTGAATATCGCCTTCACTCCCAAAACTGCCGGCAAAGTCCTCTTCACTGACTTCACTTTCCAGGAAGTCATCCCGGATGCCACCGCAGAATGGCAATTCCACCTGACCGAGCCATTTTATCGCGACACCATCTACGCCAGCCAGGACACTGGCCGCGTTGCCGGCGAACTGATCGCCGACCCGACCGCCGTCAAGGCCAAAGTCACCATCGATGGCCTGGGGTCGACGGAAATCACGCTCACCCAAGGCCAGGGCAGCTTCGCGTTCAAAGCCGAACAGCTGGCCATCGGCAGGTACCCAGTCACCTGCAACGTCTACGACGCCAAGGGCGCTGTGCTCAAACAATTCACGCTGACGCTGGCTAAAGTGCCGGCCAACTCGGTTGAAGTCATCGCCAAGCCGAACGGCTACTTCTACATCAATGGCAAGCCATTTTTCCCGGTGACCCAATGGAACATCGCCTTCTCTTCCCCGGAGGTCTACTACTATAGCGCCAAAAACGGCATCAACAGCTGCTTCTACTCCGTAGGCAACAACAAGGAAAAAGTCATGGCCGACCTCGACAAGGCCCACACCTACGGACTGAAACTCATCCTCCCCACCGGCGTCGCTGGCAGCAATGCACCCGAGATCATGGCGCGATACCGCGAACGCATAACCAAAACCTTCACCCCGGAAATCCGCAACCACCCGGCCGTCCTCGGCTATTTCCTGGTTGACGAGCCGCTCTGGGGCGGAAGACCATCCGAACCAATCCGCGCCAGCTATGAATTTTTCAAGGAATTCGACCCCTACCATCCCTGCTGGATCAATGCCGCCCCCCGCAATGAAAACCCGGAACTCCGGCCCTACGCCGCAGCCTGCGACATCTGGGGCGCGGACATCTACCCGTACCCCTACCCAAACACGCATTCCGGCATTGATGACAAAGGCCTGACCAGCGTCGGCAAATACTGCCTGCGCATGTCCGAGACAACGTACGGACGCAAACCGACCTGGATGGCCCTGCAAGGCTTTGCCTGGGCCTCGCTCAATCGGGAAACGCCGGTCGAAAAACACCAGTACCCGGATGACACTGTCATGCGCTTCATGGCTATGGACGCCATGCTGAACAAATGCACCGGCTATGGCCTCTGGGGAACCCAGTACATCAGGACGCCGTCCTTTTATGACACCATCCACAAAACCACCAGCGAACTGCACAAGCTCTCCAGGCTTTTCGTTGACGGTGCCCAGCAAGAAGACATTTCGACCGACAACCAGGACGTGCGCGTCGCCGTCATCAAACACCAGGCCGAAACCTACCTGTTCATCCTGAACCTGACCGACCAGCCGACAGAAGCGCACTTCAACGCCGGCGTCGGCCAGCGCAAACTCACCGTCTTTGCAGACAACAGCGCGCTGCAACCGGCCAACGGGCAGCTGACTCTGCCTCTTGAACCCTTCCAGGTCATTGTGTGCGGCACCGCCGCCCTGCCCCCGCCCATCTACGAACTGCCTAAAGCCAACCAGGAATTTGACCAGCTGGGCAATCCCTTCCCGGGGCTGATTGAGGCAGAGGCAGAAAAATACCGCAACACGAAGTTCTACCGCGGCGATGCGTCATGGATTTGGGACAAGGCCCTGGTCAAAGCCGCCGGCAGCCTCTGCCTGATTGCAAAAACCTTTGAAGTAAAAACCCCAGGCAAAAAAGCCTTCCTCAAAATTGCCGTCGATGATTTTTCCAAGATTTACGTCAACGGCAAACTCGTCGGAGAGACTGACGCCTGGAGCCTGATGAAGAAAATCGACATCACCGCCGCGCTGACTCCAGGCGAGAATATCATCATGGTCAGGGCGGAAGACAGCGGCTCCCTGCCCTGCGGTCTCCTGGCTGAACTGGAAATCGACGAAAAAACCGTCCTCAAGTCTGACGGCAGCTGGCTCGCCAAGCCCATCCAAGCCAAAGACCCCATGCCCGAGGCAAACAAGAACAGCCTAAGCACCTTCCAGCCGGTGATAGTGATAACTCCATACGGCGGCGGCGCCTGGGGAACGCGCGTCGTCGCCCAACAATGACATAACTATAAAGGGAAGCTCAAGCCTTTGAACTCCAGTTAATTACATAACCAATAAACGTCGACAGCCACGAGCTTGCGACGTTAGCCCGTCCCCTCTAAAAAAGGGTTATTTCCTTATTCCACACAACCGCAGCACCATTATTTTTACCGAATGCACGCAGTCTACAAAAAACCACGGAGGAACAAACAAAATGAAAAAGAAGCTACTCTTCACGCTGATTGAGCTGCTGGTGGTCATTGCCATCATCGCCATTTTGGCTGCCATGCTGCTGCCTGCCTTGAGCAAAGCCCGTGAAAAGGCCCGGGACATATCGTGCCGGAGCAACCTAAAGCAAGTTGGCCTGATGACAATCATGTACACCATGGAATACGACGATTATTATTTCGTCAGCCACTACGGCACTGCGGGCTGGTGGTATCAGCTGATGGTGAGGGACATGGGGCTGGACTACAAGGTTCTCAAATGCCCAAGCGCCACAAATACGCACACGGCCACCGCTCTTAACCCCAGCTACGGCCACAGCTACATGACCTACGGCCACCTGTTGCAGAACCATGTGACATGGCCGGTGACCGTGTCCCTCCTTGATACCAAATGCACCAAGGGCGAGAATCCCTTCATCTTCGCCGACTCCGCGGAAACCAAAGCCACCGGCATTACCTGGGACTCCACAGCATGCCTGAACCTGACGAACCCGACCTTCCGTGAATACAACGCCGCCAGCACCTACGCGATGAGCGGCAGGCATAACGACAGCGCCAACGGCGTCTGCAAAGATGGCTCCGTGAACAATGTCAAAAGGAACCAGCTGGGCAATGGCGGCAAAAACTGCATCTATTTCCGACCCTACCAAAGCAACGGTGTCTGGTACTCACTCCAATGATGTTCAAGTAGCAATGCAGGAATCCCGTGCTGCCCAGACGCAGCACGGCCTTACAATTTATGCCGCCTTACCCAGGGCGGCGCGGGTTCACAGCCCCGCGCCGCCCTGAATTATTATCTGACAGGGCCGCCCCGTGCCTTCGCACTTCCTCGCCCCTAACAAATGATGAATGATGAATGATGAATGATGAATGATGAAATGCGCCTCGGCATTCGGCATTCAGCATTCAGCATTCAGCATTCAGCCCCCTCGCCTATTTCTTGATCCATGGATAGGCGACGCGATAGGCTCCTACATCATCAAAGAGGACACCCTTGTCTTCTTTCCCCTCTGGCAGCGGCGCACCCTTGCAGCCGACACTTATGCAAAGCGATTTAACGTCAAGTCCAGAGGGAACCGTGACAATGACAGTGGAGCGCTTCCAGCCGTCCTTGATCTCTTCGGTGAATGGATGGGAACGCTGGAGCGCCCAAAGACCTGTGCCTTTGGAATCACGGAAGAAATAGGTGAGGTTAGGCTGAGAAATAGAGCTTTCACTCTTCGCCTTGGCAGTGACGACGAACTGTTCGCCTTCCTTGATGTTGAGGATGCTCTGCGCAATGCAGCCATCGGTGACGCCGATCATGCGAACCGCGCCGTCCGCGGGTTTGATGATGCCGGTTGGCGAATGGCTGCTCTGCCAGGAAGACCAGGATGTAATGCCGCATTTTTCCTGGTTTGGCCCCCAGGCAGCGCCGCTCTCCCCGGCGTTCAATTCGCCGTTGCGCAAAACATTAGTCTTGTCAGCATATTTAAGCGTAGTGGCAAATGGATTTTTCGCCGCTTCAATGACCAGATTCGTGCTGGGGAGAAGGTCATCCCAGGCTTTGAATGTCTTTGTGCCGTTGATGGAGGGCCAGAACACGCCTTTTTCGCACCACATCCAGACGTACTCATCAGAGAATGAGAGGGCATGGGAGAGATTTTCGTAGAGGAACTGCGTAGGGTTGTCCGTACGGGCGAACAAGTTATAGGCTCCTGGCTTTTCCCTGGGAACATAGCTGTCCAGGTACAGGGCGACGCCCATTGAGGTGATGCGGTTGAACTTTTCGTGGTGAATAGGATCAATCCAGCCTTTGCCGAAACGATAGAAGTTAGCGGTGATGCGGTTATAGTCATTGATGCCAGCAGCGTGGTAGCCGTTGTGTTCGTTGCCGTCCACGATTTTCATGTTGTCGGGCGCACCGTCATAAACACCGTTGAAAAAGGGGATTTGGAGGCCGGTAGTGCCGAAATCCTTGGCGTCGCGAGCAAAAATCTTCTGTTCATCGTCGCACTGGCTGGTCCAGAAAAACGTGAAAAGGGTGAGGCCCGGGAACTGACGGTTGAGTTCTTCGATCCATTCCTTGCCGCGCTGACGGACTTTGGCGGCGGTCTCCTCGTAGGTGTAGCCGAGTTCAGGCTTAAACTGAAATGGGCGGCCAGTGTACTCGTAGGCCTCAATGTCAATGCAAAGGCCTTCGCAATCAGACTGCTTGGCCAGCCATGCCAGCATACCGTAGTTGTTGAGAGTGCGCTTCCAGCCTTCATCGTCAAACCAATTGCCAGTGAACAGTGAGGAATTTGAGCGGATGAAGTTATGCTTGAGGCGTGTCTGTTGCAGGCGTTTGATAGCGGGAACCCAGTCTTTCAGGTCTTCTTCCGTAAGAATCTGGGGTGCGCCAACTGCGCGCGGGAGATAGTAGCTGATGACTTCGCCATTCCGGTTGAGTTTGAGAGAAGGGATGATTCCAAGACCGTCAAAAGGTCCCTCATTAAGCTGCTCAATGGTGCTGTCGTTGAAATGTTCGATGGTGCTCGGCGCGACCCAGCCGAAATGAATGAGTTTCTTGTCTTTGACATGGATGCAGCGGGGCGCTTCCGTTTGAACGCACTCCGTTTGGCGGCAAGTACGGCAGGAGGTGACGGTGAATACGGTAGCGGCGAGGAGACCGGCGGCGATAAGTGAATTCAGTTTCATGGCTTGGTGCTTTCAAAATAATGGTTTATATGTGCGAAATGCGGTATAACCGTTTGTAGCGCCGTATGTCACGCCCTGCGGGATGCTCATGGTGGACGTTGTGGACGTTGTGGACGGGGGCTACCGCATGTATTCACCTCACCCCTAACGAATTATGAATTATGAATTATGAATTATGAATGACAAATGCGCCTCAGCATTCAGCATTCAGCATTCAGCATTCAGCCCCTCGCCCAAGTCACTCTCGATACGCATTTCCCAGCGGGCGCCGCTCCTTCGGCGCAACAAGGAGGTGTTCGAACCCTGCTTCGTAAAGCATCGTCTTGCAGGCTCGGATATCGCGTCCCCGGTGTGTGCTTGTTTCTTCTTCGGTATCTCTCGGATTCGCGCCAGTTTCAGCGTACACCACATTAGCTCCAGAGGTCAGCCCGATCAGATTTGGCTCATGCACACCGACACTCATCGTGTCAGGACAGCCGAGGCTGGCCAGGGCCACCACCGCAGTCACCTGCGCCAGGCGCAACTCGGTGATCTGACCATAGTTCGCCAACGGACTGCTTGGCATCCAGACCCGACGCATGGCCGCGTGCTGAAAACAGCCATACTCCATGCCGAGGAAAATCTGATCCACCAATTCCTGCGCCGTATGCTCAGGCCCGATCGGTTCGCAGCAATTGTACCAGTCGAGCCCAGCTTCCTTGATCGCACGAATCGTGCGCTTTCTGTCTTCTGGCGCAAGCGTAGTGTCTGTGCCTTCACGCAGCCGACAAACATGGTAGGCGCCGTTCACGCCGACCTGTCGCAATGCTTCGGTCTGCGCCCGGTCAATGTCTCCGATATTGACGACGATTTGCTGACGCTTTGGCACACGAGTCCGAACGCGCTGCACAATATCCAGGAGCGCGTCAAAATCAAAGGTGTGCATAGTCATCAGGAGAAATGCGTACAAATCGCCCGAACTGGTGAACCTGTCTGCTGCGTCCATAATCTCTTCCGGGGTCATTTTGCTGGGCTTGAACTGCGTATGCCCTTCGCCGAAGCTGCAGAACTTGCACTTAGCCGGGCAGGCGGCAATCTCAACGCCCACCTGGCCGAAAATGATGGCTTCGTTGCCAAAGCGCTGGCGCGCCAAAGCATCTGCCACGCCGCGCATGACACCTGCTTCCACCGAGGTGGGCGCGAAGTTAAGCAACGCAATAGCATCGGCCTTAGACAATGCATGACCTTCCTGAACCCGATCAAGAATTCTGATCAAATTGATATCAACTTTTTTCATTTAGGCAGTGTCCTTATGTTGATGATAAGTGTGCATGTTGCTCATAAACCTTAAGTTAGGTCAACTCGCAACCAATCGAATAACGCATCTGAATCCTTGCGCTTATTGAGGCACCTAAACCTGCCAAGACAAAGAGATTCAGAAGCGAGGCTTTCCGTGCCCCCCCGTCTGTTTACCTATTGACACTTAGCGTTCCTGCAAGTTGCAGCGCAACATGCCGCAGGCAAGGCGCTTTAGTGGATCATGGACAATGGACAGAAGTGGACTTTAATGGACGGAAGTGGGCAGCGGACGTGAACAGAAGTGGACTTTAGAGCGAAGATACGGTGATGCCTGGACTTACATATACATGCAGCAAGCTAAAGCTTGAAATACATACGGCAGCCGACTCTGCCACGATTTTCATTTTTCCGTTGTCATGACGTTATTTCTCCAAGCGCCGCCACCGTATGCCTGGATTATTGTGACAGGCTTAAAGCCTTCCAAGGTCGCGGGAACTGGAGCTTGGATTCCTTTCACCGGCATTCCCAGCCAAGTGCTGTCAGAGAGCATAATCGTCTTTCCGACATGCAGTTCAGCCAACACGCCGCAAGGCAAGCCGCCTGCGTCAGCGGCACGAATCATCAGCAAGTTTTCGCCAGTTTTCACTTTGTCGGTCAAGTCAAATATAAACAACTCGCTCCAGCCCTTCGTCTCCCCAATTTGCTTTCCGTTCACGAACACCGTCGACAAATCATCTACAGCCAGCTTCAGCTGGACTTTTTCCCCAGCAGCCACATTGAACTTTTTGGCGACATAGCAGACATTTCCATTCATGAGAGCTTCCTGGCCCTGCCAGACCCAGTTAGCCATCGTCGTAAAGTTTTTCTTGCCCTTATAGGGTTCCAAGGTCTTTTGAATCGCTCCGGGAATAGGACTGCCAAGGGCTTCGAATTCTGCATTTTTCTCGATCAGCGGTCGCCATGGCGGCGGCAGCGGCGCAGTGCCATAAACCATAAAGGCATACGGCTTCAACGCAACGGTCATCTTGCCTGCCGCGGTATTCTTAAGCGTGCCGCCCCAGCTTATATGGTCAATCAGCGGCTTGTCAGCCACATCCACCACGCCTTCAGCGTCCTTATCCGTCACATTCATAATGAAGTAGGTCAAATTGCCCTGATACTCCCAGACTGATGCACGCAGCGACGCATTGGATGTGACTGCATTCGGCAATGGCTTGCCATGCAGGAATAACCCAGAGAACGCATGCAAGTCTTCGCAGGTGTCCAAGACCAATTCCAGGAAGTCTGCATCTTTTACATGATTGGTACCCCACTGCTCCACGCCGGTCGCGCCGCTGACCATGGTGTCAAAAAGCATGAAACGCATCTCTTCCTGGTTTGGATGGGATTTAGCCCTCCCCAATGGCCCGCATTCGGGATTTTCTCCCCAGCCAAAACCCTGCAAGATCATCAAAATTGGCTTCCTCCAACGTGTTACCTCATTCATGCGCTCGGTATATTTTCCGACGCTGGTCATCATCTTGTCCTCCAGCCCGGAATGTGAATTCGGCGCCGGGACCGGGTAAATATCGCATCCATACACGTCGCTGGCATCAGCGTATGGCCGCAAATCGGTGATTTCTCCACGCGGAGCCGCATTGATCCAGACCGGGTGATACGGATCAAACTCACGGTATATCTCGTATGTTTTCTGAAGAGGCTCGAAAGGTTTTCCACCCCAGAAAGGCTCGTCAATCATAAAATAAAACAAAAATGCAGGATGTCGGCGAACCGCTGGCGTGAACATCTCTTCCAATTTCTTTCGGAAGGTGTCGTAGGAAACGGCGTTGCCGTCTGCCCAGCCTCCATTGAGGACGACCTTCATGCCGTATTTTTCCGCCAAATCCAGCCTTTTCAGCGTCTCTTCCTCGGTCGCCCCGGGGCGCGTAATGGACAGATTAACACCATGACGGGCAGCATAATACACATAATCCTCTGACCAATTTCGCATGTTCATCATATTCGGAAAAAACGGCTCTCCGTTGACGTACATATAGCGGTCTTCTTTGCAAATAACTTCAACCGGCGCTGGCGGCACCTTCAGAATTTTCTTAGAGAACGACTTCAGCACTTTGCCGTCTTGATCACAGACCTTGCAAGTCATCGGATATGTCCCGTTCTTCAAGTCCTTGATGGGTATAGTAATCCTGACATCGCGCTCGCCGTTCACCGGCTGGCGGAATTGTCCGCCATTGAACTCAACTTCACAGGATGCCGCGCTTCCGTCGGTCAGCAGTTGGCATTCCATCGCCTCCAGCGCCTGGGATTCAAAAATAACGTCCCGGTAGAAGGGTTTCACCATTTCAAAGCGCCAGTCATCTCGCGGGTCTGGTATAATCTCTTCCAGCTTCATATTGCTGAACAGCACTTCAGCCTGGCTGCTGCGGGTGTTGACGCCAAATTCCACAGACAGATGCATGATCTTGCGACCCTCTGGAACCTTGAATTTATGGAATTTCCGCTGGGGTGTATTCGACACATCGTTCGCCGAGATGCCTCCCTGCATGGAAGGAATAAACTTGATCTTGATCTCATGGAATGGATACGCTGGGTCAATAGGACCATTGCCGCAAGCATCATACGAGAAACTATAGCTCTTGCCAGACTCTACAGGAATCAAATACAGAGTTGCCGGCTGATCGTTGCGGACAACGACTCCTTTCGCGGAAAAACGCTCCTTCAATGCATCCAGGTTCCACAAGCCGCCTGTGCCCTCGTCCTTTTGAGTAGTCGCCTTTTTAACCTCTATCCCTTTAATGGACAATGCCTTGCCATTGAGTGAACGCATTGCCAAATAGCCATAATGGAAGTCATCAGGCAGCATGAACGGCACTGTGTAGGCCGTCCATTCCGTCGGCGCAGTGCGTTTTTTCACCGATGCGCCACCGCCGTAAACCCGCTTGCCGTTGACGTTCTTGAACCACTCGAAATAGCAGTTCATCAAGCTGCCTTCAGTACTCTTGGCTTGGAAAGAAAAAGTATACGGGACATTGGGTTCGGGGTTTATGTTGGAGGTGATGGTCGCGTCCTTGTCATCAGGCTGAAACAACGTGAAGTCGGCGCCGTCATCGCCAGGTATCCGAAGATTCCCCTTTTGAAACTGATTCCAGCCCACAGGTTTTCCCTGGGCATTCAGCTGTTTCATGTCTGGATTCGTTACGATGTTCTGAGCCAGCGTGACAGAGGCAATCAGCATCATGAGCGTCGAAAAGAATCTCATCTGCATCTCCGTAGTTATTAGTGGACAGTGGACAATGGACGGAAGTGGACTTTAATGGACAATAGTAGACGATGGACTGTGGACGTTAGTGGACGGAAGTGGCAGTGGACGTGGACGGAAGTGGACTTTAGTGGACTTGGACTGCGAGCGAAGGGCGAGGGGGGCTTGGACCACATACGGCGTTGCCTCAAGCCATTTCTTCTCCGGCTTTTTTCCACATTCGGGCAATTGCAAAAAGCGGATTATGCCCAAGATAATCGGAACACGGCATATTGGCTTCCTTATTGTAAGGCTTGCGGGTAAGCGCACTTTGCTCACCCAGGTCCGGATGGTAGAACTCCCACAATTTACCAGTACGGCGGAACTGCTCGGCTGTGGCGTCCAACACCCGCTGCGCGACCTGCCGAACGGCTTCATACTGCTGATAGCGCATGCAGCCGAGCAGAATCCACATAGTCATGCTGTTCCAGGACGGCCCGCGCCACATGCGAAGTTCAAAGCCAGGATCACACAGCGCAACCGAGGGAATAGGATGCGCCGTGAAAAATCGTTCCGGCGCAAGCAGCCACTCGCGCACAACCCGCTCGGCCTGCTCCAGAGAGGCCGCGCCGCATACCAGCGGCCAAAAACCGTCAAAAGTATAACGAAAATTCGACCCAGCATCATGGAAAAAGCCAGTGCGCTCTGAAAAAAGTTTTTCCTGGATCAGCTGTTTCAAGGTCTCTGCCTTTGCCGCATATTCTTTGGTGCCGCCCCATTGCGCTGCAAAAGCATACAGCGCATAGACATGCGAACATGCATCCACACAGGCGACCAGCCCAGGAGGCGGCGTAAAGCGGATACTGTCATCGGAGCCGCATTCATTCTTGCGATTCCCGGTCACATCCGTATAGAAAAAGCCGCCTTCAGGAAGTTGACGATGCCGCTCATACCAGCCAATCTGACGCGCCAGATACGGAAGAGCGTGCTGTTTCAACTCATCATTTCCAGTCACCCGGCAATACTCTTCCACTGCAAACGGCCAGAGCGGTGGATGAGTCGTATCCTTTTGATGAGAATAAGTGCCGTCTTTGCGAAAATACATCACCCCGGCTAAAAAACCATCTTCCTGCATCCAGTAAAGATCATTCAAAATCTGGCGCTTTGCGTGTTCTGGCTCTACATCCACGCTGTCCAGGATAGTATGGACTACGTCCCAGTGACCAAAGGCAGGGCCGTAATAATAGCCGGGGCCGAGATGCTCACATTCATAAGGCATGCCATGCATGGCCGGTAAAATGCTCGCCCGATGCAAAGCGACAAGCGCATGGAGCGCAGACTCCCACTCGGGCTTCCCAAAGGAGCAAATCTCCTGCTCCAAACAATCAAAACGAACCAAAGGCTCAAAATCTTTTGCAACGGAAGTCATCGCGTCTCCAGGTTTAGACAAACGGCTCTGAATGTAAATTACCAGCCTTTTTCATTCTGTCCAGTCCTTGCACAGCACCTCGGCTTGTTCGAGAACGAGTTCGGTCGCTCTCGCCTGCTTGTCTGGCGGATAGCCGTACCTGCGAAGGATGCGCTTGATAATCACCCGCATCCGGGCGCGGACGTTCTCACGCACTGTCCAGTCAATCGTGATGCTGTTCCGCACCGACTTCACCAGTTCCTGCGCAATCAATCGCAGCGTCTTGTCACCGAGTACAGCCACAGCGCTGTCGTTGACCTCCAGGGCGTCATAAAAGGCCACTTCGTCTTCGGTCAACCCCAATTCCTCGCCACGCCGCGTAGCCTCGCGCATATCTCGCGCCAACCCAATAAGCTCTTCGATGACTTGCGCTGTTTCAATGGCGCGATTCCTGTACTTCCGAATAGCTTCCTCCAGCAATTCGGCAAAGGAGCGCGCCTGCACGATGTTCTTGCGGTGACGTGTTTTGATCTCGCCTTCCAGCAGCTTGCGCAGCATCTCCACAGCCAGATTCCGCTGCGGCATGCCGCGCACCTCGGCTAAAAACTCGTCAGACAAAATCGAGATGTCCGGCTTCTTCAAACCGGCCGCCGCGAAGATGTCAATCACTTCGTCTGACGACACTGCCTTGGACACGATCTGCCTGATGGCATGGTCAACCTCTTCGGGACTGCGGTGGGTGTCGTCGGCGCTCTTGGTGAGAACCGACTTCACGGCCTGGAAAAAGGCCACGTCATCGCGAATCGCCAGCGCTTTGTCGTGCGGCACCGCCAAAGCAAAAGCCTTGGACAACTCGCCGACCGCCTTCACCAGCCGTTCCTTGCCGTCTTCCTGAGCCAGCACGTGTTCCTGTGCCGCCGGCAACGCTGAGAGGCGCTCCTGGGCGCCGCCGTTCTTCCAGTGCGTCCAGTCAAACCCGTGGAAGATGCCGCAGCAGACCTCATAGCGTTCTTGCATGACTGTGACTGCTTCCTCCTGGTCAATCGCTGTCTTGCCCTTGCCGCCGCTCTCAGTGTAGCTTGCCAAGGCGTGCTTGAGCTGGTCAGCCAGCCCCAGGTAGTCCACCACCAGCCCGCCCGGCTTGTCCCTGAAAACCCGGTTGACGCGTGCAATGGCCTGCATCAGTCCGTGACCACGCATGGGCTTGTCCACATACATCGTGTGCAGGCACGGAGCGTCAAAGCCGGTCAGCCACATGTCACGCACAATGACGACCTTGAACGGGTCCTGCGGGTCTTTGAACCGCTTGGCCAATTCTTCCCGCCGAATCTTGTTGCGGATATGACCCTGCCAGTCCGCTGGGTCAGACGCCGAGCCGGTCATGACAATCTTCATCATGCCAGCCGCGTCGCTGTCATTATGCCAGTCTGGACGAATGGCCGCGATGGCGTTATAAAGTTCAACGCAGATGCGACGGCTCATGCAGACAATCATGGCCTTGCCGTCCATCACCTCTAAGCGAGTTTCAAAATGCCTCACCAAATCCTCGGCAATCAGCTTGAGGCGCTTCTCCGTGCCGACCAGCGCCTCAAGCTGCGCCCATTTCGTCTTCAGCTTCTCCTTGTGCTCGACCTCCTCGCCTTCAGTCGCTTCCTCGAACTCCTCGTCCAATCGCGGCTTGGCCGCCTCTTCAAGCTCCAGTTTAGCCAGGCGGCTCTCGTAGTAAATCGGGACGGTCGCGCCGTCTTTCACGGCCCGCTCAATGTCGTAGATGCTGATATAGTCGCCAAACACCGCCCGCGTGTTCTTGTCGCTCAGTTCAATAGGCGTGCCGGTGAACCCGATGAACGAGGCATTCGGCAGCGCCTCCCGCATGTATCGGGCAAAGCCATCAATGAACTCATATTGGCTGCGATGCGCCTCGTCAGCAATCACCACAATATTCCGGCGATTCGACAGCAAGGGATGCTCTTTCTCGGTATCAGTAGGGAAGAACTTATGAACCGTAGTGAAGACCACGCCGCCCGACGCCGTGGTCAGCAATTCCCGCAGATTCGCCCGGCTTTGCGCTTGCACTGGCTGCTGTCGAAGCAACTCGTGGCAATGGGCAAATGTGCCGAAAAGCTGGTCGTCAAGGTCATTGCGATCCGTGATCACCACAAGCGTCGGGTTCTCCATGTCTGGATGCAGGATCACTCGCCCAGCGTAAAAGGCCATGGTGAGACTCTTGCCCGAGCCCTGCGTGTGCCACACTACGCCGACGCGACGGTCGCCAGGCTTGGCATCAGAACGCCCCTTGGCAAAATAGGTGCCTGTGCTGGTTCGCACCTCCGAAGCCTGCTCAGCCGAAGGCAAACAAGCCCGAACTGTCTCCTGCACAGCGACATTGACCGCATGGTACTGGTGATAGCCAGCCATCTTCTTGACCAGCACACCGCCGCCGACATCCTCAAACACGATGAAATGCCGAATCAAATCCAAAAATCGACGCTTCTCAAACACGCCTTCCAGCACGACTTGGAGCTGCGGCAGCTTTGCATCAGCCAAATCCTCGCCTTCGATAGTCCGCCACGCCATAAACCACTCGCGGCCCGATGTCAGCGTGCCAATCCGCGCCTGCACGCCGTCAGAGACGACCATGGACTCGTTAAAAGCGAACAACGATGGAATCTGTTGCTTGTAGGTCTGAAGCTGGTTGAACGCCGTCCAGATAGTCGCATTCTCCGTGACCGCGTTCTTCAACTCAATCACCGCGACCGGCAGACCATTGATGAACAGCACCACGTCTGGACGCCGCACGTGCTGATCCTCCTCCACGGTGTACTGATTGACCGCCAGAAAATCATTGTTCTCCGGCTCGTCGTAGTCAATCACCCGCACCAAGTCACCGCCCAGCGAGCCGTCCGCTCTCTGATACTCGACTGGCACGCCGTCAACCAACATTCGGTGCAGCGCATGGTTGTTCGCAACCAGCGATGGCGAAGCCGGACGAGTGAGCTTCCGGAACGCCTCTTCCAGCGCATCAGGCGGGACATCCGGGTTGAGTCGCTGCAACGCCTGCAAAAGACGACGCTCCAGCACGACCTGACCATAGCTCTCCCGCTCAGACGACGTTTCGCCCGGGGCAATCTCCAGTCCAGAGAGAATCTGATAGCCCAAACTCTCCAGCCAAGCCAACGCTGCTTGCTCAACCTCGGATTCGGTGAAGGCAGTCATGTCAATACTTCTCCCATAGCCCATTCGCCCAGAAGCGACGCATGAATGGCTCGCGGGCGATCGCATCTGCAAAAGCAGCAAACTGACATAGAATTTTCATTTAAGGATTTTTACCAAGGACTGCTTAAAATCATTTTCACAAGCATTTGCGCCTACGGCGCAAACTGCATGCACAAATGCTTGTTAAGCAGCTCACTATGAATCAGCAACATGTAGTTGCTGAAGCGGTATTTGACAGTACGCGCAGGAGTCATGGCCAGCAGATGGAACCAATCTCACATACATCAGCCTGAAAATCTACAAGCATTCATCACAAAACTTCGCACATTAACAAAAAATTACCTCTGGAAACTATAATTTCAATCACTAGATTCCGCACATAATCCCGGAATTACCGCAATCATAAACTGCAGAGGCAGGCTCAATGACTCGCCGCTCATCGGGAAATAACTCCGCTCATCGGAAACCCGATGCTTCTCTATCGCAATCAACGCATCGGCTTCGGACTGGGTTAAATTCATGTCAGACATAGCAATGTTTCCTCAGCGTCTTGACCATCACACCACCCTCTCCGCAATCCGCTCCGCATCCGGAACCCGCAACTCGCCGGAAATCAACTTCGGCAACAAAGAGTCGCGGAGAGCGGCAAGGGTGCGGGATTCCTGCTGACTTACCAAGAGCCGTAACATCAAGCTTTGGACAACACGCTCAAATGCAGACGCAACTTCATCTGGCGGGGACGCCACGCGCAAGCTATGGAGTGTATCACGTGTAATCGTATTGAATACCGAGCCGTGGCCTCTTTGACGTAGCGTGTCAACCACTGCCTCTGTAGCAAAATAAAGGAAATACCCCTTTAGATTACGCTGATCCCGCAGGCCATAGCACGACTGATTCATTGCCATCGGCACACCCACCAGTGCAAGGTTGCCAACTGTGCCACGAGCCGAAATAATCGTTGTGCCAACTGGGAGTATCCGAGCTGACGAATTGTCAATACCCAATTGCGTCACCGTTTGTTTTGTGGAAATGGCAAAAACTTCCCCGTCCGCCGGTGTATCAACAACCGAAAACCATGGGATGGAGCCACCCCAGTACTCAGAACTTGATCTCTTCGGCGTACCGCCGCCAATTACTTCAATACTATCTGTAAATGAAGTGGAGCTCCACCCCTTTGGAATCTCGCCCATCTCGGATTCTTCAAAGCCGTCAGGGAAAAGGTCTGCGATTTCGGAAGGGAGGCCGGTATCGCGGCCATCGGCCTTGGCGCGGACCGGATCAAAGTCCACGAACCAGCTTTTGAAGATCGCCTGCGCCATCTCCTCCAGCGTACGGTTCATCCGTCGGTTCAATTCAATCTTGTCATCGAACGCACCGAGAATGCAGGCTATGGCTTCCTGCACAAGTAATGGTGGTACAGGTATTTCAATGGAGCGCAGGTACGTCACCGGCTGAGCAATAGAAGGCACGCCAGATGGGGAACTATTGGCCAGTAATTTGTGTTGGCCTTCATGCGTCTTGAAATAGTAGGTCACAAAACTCGGCTTGATAAGAGTCTTGTTGCAGCGCATGAAAAACTGACGCTGCGAAATCACGTATCTGTCATATTTAGAGCATGGTGGTATGTAGGCAACCTGCCCAATGTTCCCTGCATGGGTGAAAATAACATCTCCGCGATACACATTCGCATTCTTTAGCTTTTCTGCGTGTTCGGGCGTAATGAAGTTATATTTTGAATCCTCAAGTCGGGTTCCATGCAAGTGCTGCCCGCTTATCACGGGCACACCGATTGGAACAAACGTGGAGACCTTGATCGAAGACCCAAATGGCCCCATCGCAACTTTCTCAGCAACTTGGTCGATCCGCAGACGTGACCACTCACTCTCCATAGCCTATATCCTTGACAGATTAATCCAATGATTTATTCAAGCTGCTCTAACTTTTCGTTTTGTTTGCGCCGCACGGCTGTTCTCCAGAGCGGAGTACTATCCGAATTGAGCCATGTTGCGTTGTTCAATCTCCGCTTCAGCCAATTTCGCCACCGCTTGTGGCGAAATTGAATCTCTGGCGCAATTTTGCCGCAGCTTGCGGCAAAATTACATCTGACTGGTTATCAACAGGTTGAGACTTACGCACGGCAACAGCCCCTAATTTTGCCACCACTTGTGGCAAAATTATATCTGATTGGCTATCAAGCAGTTGAGATTTATGCACGGCGTCCGCTCCTAATTTCGCCACCGCTTGTGGCGAAATTGAATCTTTGGCGCAATTTTGCCGCAGGTTGCTGCAAAATTATATCTTGTTGGCTATCAATAGGTTGAAACTTATACACGGCAACAGCACCCAATTTTGCAACAGGTTGTTGCAAAATTACATCTGATTGGCTATCAAGCAGTTGAGACTTATGCACAGCATTAACGCCTAATTTCGCCACCGCTTGTGGCGAAATTGAATCTTTGGCGCAATTTCGCCGCAGGTTGCGGCGAAATTGGCGTTGAGTCGGGACAGTCTTGATAAAACGCGGTCATTAGGTCAATATTCCGCTCTTGCCCCCTCTTCAGTTCCGCTGTGCGGTGGGGAATGACGCCTGAGTCCCAGCCTTCGAGTTTTTGGCGGGTGTCAATCATGGCGTTCTCCCTTCTGGCAGGGTCGTTTAGCCGAGGCGGAATCGCTTCGGAGAAACAGCACATATTCATTTTGCACGTCAAGGGCGAGGGTCTGGCCAGACTTGATGGCGGCGAGGTGGGCGGCGGTAAGGCTAACGACATCACCGCCCCAGCGACGGCCAAAGGGGGTGTCGACGCCGTCGGTGGCGTCCACGGGTTGGTCAACGATGCGGATGTCGGCCGTTCCATAGCGAGCAGCGATTTCGCGAAGTGTGTCACCGCGTTGGCCGCGTGCGCGTTTAGCTTTCGCCTGCTTGGCCACTTCGCTCAGCTCGGCCTCGATTTCTTCGACGGTAGGAAGAGCGGACTTCATGCTCTTAGGCAGAGCGCGAGTCAGCTCGTAGGTGGAAATGCCGATCGGCTTGTCTATGCCGGCGAAGCTGTATTCGACTAACACGCGGCTCCGCTCCTGGCAAAGGATCAGGCCGATGGTCGGGTTATCGGTCGGTTGCTTCAGGCGGTCGTTGACCACGTTGCAGTAGAAGTTGAGCTTGCCGGCGTATTCTGGCTTGAACTTGCCCTTCTTCAGTTCAATTACCACGAAGGCCCGCAGGTGCAGGTGATAAAAAAGCAGATCAATGTAGAAATCCTCATCGTCCACTTCGACCTTGTATTGCCGTCCGACAAAGGCGAAGCCTTGGCCGAGTTCAAGCAGGAATTTTTCCAGCAGCCGCACCATTTCGTTCTCCAGCTCACGTTCTTGGAATGGCTCGGTCAAGGTCAGGAAGTCAAAAATATAGGGATCCTTGAGCATCTGCTGAACAAAGTCAGACTGATGTTTCGGCAGGGTCATAGCGAAGTTGGACAGGGCCTTGCCATGCCGTTCATGGGCTTGCGCATCAATCTGCATGGCGAGGACGTTCCGGCTCCAGCCATTAGCCAGGGTCTGCTCCATGTACCAGCGCCGGGCGGCGAGGTCTTTGACCTTTTGCATCAGGACGACATGGTGGAACCATGGAATATTCCAGAACGGATTATTGTCGAATTGCGCAGCGGCGTCTTGCTCAATCTCTGCTTCATCTAATTTTGCAGCAGGTTGCTGCAAAATTGTATCTGATTGGTTATCAATGTGTTGTGGCTTTAAGGCGGAATCAGCGCCTAATTTTGCAGCAGGTTGCTGCAAAATTGTATCTGGCTGGTTATCAATATGTTGTGATTTTAATGCGGAATCAGCGCCTAATTTTGCAGCAGGTTGCTGCAAAATTGCCGTCGGGTCGGGATAGTTCCGGTAAAAGGCGATCATGAGGCCAATATTCCGTTCTGAGAATCCCTTGAGTTCCGGTATTTCGTTCTTCAGCTCTGTTGCCAGCCGGGGGATGACGCCTGAACCCCATCCTTCGAGTTTCTGGCGGACGTCAATCATGCGTCCGATATCCCAGTAGAGCCTGGTCAGCTCTGAGTTGACAGCCAGCATAGCGCGGGTCTGCGCTGTTTGTATGCGCAGCTTCACGTCAGCCAGCAACGCTGCAAAGCTCTTGCGGCTTAATTGATCCTTATTCGCCATAGCCTAATGCCTCCAGATTTTTGCGGATGACCTCATCAAGGGCCAGGCCTTCGGCCATCTGCTTGTACAGCTCTGATGAAAGAGCAGCCATCTTCTCTTCAAAGGGAATGCCGTCGTCCTCCACTTCCTCTGCGCCCACGTAGCGGCCGGGTGTGAGGATGTGTCCGTGCTGCCGAATTTCGTCAAGCGTGGCGCTTTTGCAGAATCCTGGCACGTCCTCGTATTTCGCCTCACAGTCCTTGTCCCTGCGCCAGGCGTGATAAGTGTCGGCGATTTTGCGGATGTCCTCTTCTGTCAATTCACGGTGGACGCGGTCAATCATCGCGCCCAGCTTCCGGGCGTCGATAAAAAGCGTGTTGCCGCGACGATCCCGAAAGCGGCCGTTTTTCTTGTCACGCGCGATGAACCAGAGGCAGACCGGGATTTGCGTCGAGTAGAAGAGTTGACCAGGCAGCGCCACCATGCAGTCCACTAAGTCAGCCTCAATAATCGCCTTGCGGATTTCACCCTCGCCGGACTGGTTGGACGACATCGAGCCATTGGCTAAAACAAATCCGGCCAGGCCAGTCGGCGCCAGGTGGTGGATGAAGTGCTGCACCCAGGCGAAGTTGGCATTAGATGCAGGCGGAATGCCGAATTGCCAGCGCTTGTCATCCTTGAGCTGTTCGCCGCGCCAATCACTGTCGTTAAAAGGCGGATTGGCCAAGACGTAGTCAGCCTTGAGATCAGGGTGCAAGTCGCTATGGAAGCTGTCAGCATGCTCCTTGCCCAGGTTGCAATCAATGCCGCGAATAGCCAAGTTCATCTTTGCCAGCCGCCAGGTGGTGTGGTTGGACTCCTGGCCGTAGATGCTGATGTCGCCAATTTTGCCGCCATGAGCCTCGACAAACTTCTCTGACTGGACGAACATGCCGCCAGAGCCGCAGCAAGGGTCATAGACGCGACCCTTGTACGGCGCCAGCATCTCGACCAGCACGCCCACTATGCAGCGAGGCGTGTAGAACTGGCCGCCTTTCTTGCCCTCAGCGCTGGCGAACTGCGAAAGAAAATACTCGTACACCCGACCGAGGATGTCCTTGGAGCGATTGACCTTGTCCCCCAAGCCAATGTCGCCGACCAGGTCGATGAGCTGACCCAACCGCTGCTGGTCAAGGCGCGGATGGGCGTAATCCTTGGGCAGCACGCCTTTAAGCGATGGATTGTCGCGCTCTATGGCGAGCATGGCGTCATCCACGACCTTGCCGATAGTCGGCTGCCTGGCGTTGTCCTTGAGACGCGACCACCGCGCCTCTTTCGGCACCCAGAAGATATTGACGGCCCGGTACTCGTCAGCGTCCTCGGGGTCAGCGCCTATGGCGCGTTCAGCTTCGAGCTTGGCGTGCTGCTCTTCAAAGGCGTCTGAAATGTATTTCAGGAAAATCAGGCCGAGGACGACGTGCTTGTACTCGGCTGCATCCATATTGGAGCGCAAAGCGTCCGCCGCCCGCCAGAGATTGTTCTCAAATCCAAGATTCGCGCTGGTGTTGGTCTGGTTGCTCATAGTTAAAAGTGACTACTCCTGGGGGGATTTAGATTGCGGTGATTCCAGGTATCAATATAACCGAAATTTTGGTTAATGGGCAAGGCACAGTGAGAGAATTAGGGCAAGGCGCTTTAGTGGACAGTGGACAATGGACGGAAGTGGACTTTAGTGGACTGTGGAGCGAAGGCACAGGGGCACCACGCTGCTGCCACCGTCCACACTGTCCACAATGTCCACGCCGTCCACAGGCATTGCGCGTCTAGCGCATTGGAGGCACGAAACATACGGCAAGCTGAAGCTTGCACTACGTACGACGGCGCGCTGCGGACTGCATTGTGCGCATTTACTTCTTACGGCTGTTGCGCCTCCAATTCCGCCTTGGCCTTATCGTAGGCGGCCTTGACGCTGGTCAGGCGGTCGGTGAGAATGAAATCCACGCCGAGTTCGAGGAGGGATTTCACCTGCGCTGGGTCATTGCAACCCATAAAGGAGACCTTGACGCCGTTATCGTGCAAGTACTTAATTTCCTCGGGCGGACAGCGTTTGATCAGCTGAATGAACTCACACTTGTTTTCCACGGTCTGCTGTGCGTACTTATGGTGTTGCTCCGGCGTCCATTCCTCAGACCTTTTTCCGGTGCGGGACATATTGCAGATGCGGATGCCTGGCGTCTGCTGACGAAGCTTGGGGACCATTGACAAAGAGGTGGCTAAGAAAGCCTGGTGCAGGCGACCATCCTTCTCCAGGATGCGGGCACATTCGAGCGCAGCGTCTCCGTAAACGTGGACATTCAGCCAGACGCCATCCCTGGGCAGGCAGTCGAGAACCTCCTGAAAAGTCGGAATCTGCGCAGGTGCGACCTCAGGACGACGCTTCTTGAGAACCTTGAGTTTGCGCACCTCGTCAAAAGTAAGGTCACGGATGCTCCCAGTGCCGTCAGTCAAGTTATCGACGGTTCTGTCATGAAAGATGACAAGTTCGCCTGTCTTGCATCGTTGGATGTCGAATTCCACCATTGTCGCGCCAAGTTTGACCGCGCCCACAAACGCAGGAACAGTGTTGTTCGGGAAATTTTCATTATCGCCCTGGTGTGCGCAGATGCCTCCAGACGGCATTTGCGCCAAAAGTACGACCGGCAAAAACGCAGCATAGAAAAGAATATGTTTCAACATTTTTAAACCTTATGCTTTCCCTCAATGATAGTCAGGGCTTTTGTCCGGTTGCAATCATTTTTTCGGCCTCGCTCGCCGCTGGCTGGACGACCTCCAGATTATCCGTGACAACCGCGTCAGCGCCGACTTCGACGGCCTTGCGCGTCAGTTCCGCGTTCTGCACAAACCACAGGGACACCCAATATCCCTTCTTCTTCAGGCTCTGCACCCATTCCTTGCTGAACGCCGGAGACCAGATGGGGATGTTGAACCCGTGCAGTCCTAACTCTTCTGCCTGCTTCAGCAGCTTAGGGAGAACCTCTTCCGGCTTTGTGCGCAGATCATTCTTCTCAAAGCTGACCCAGAGTCCATCCTCCCGCTCGGGGATAGACACGTGCAGCACCCGGCGGATTTCGGGATGATTCTCCTTCATGTACTTCAAGGCGGCCCTGCTGAATGTCGCCACCATCAGGCGTTCCTTGCCAATGCCATACTCTGCTGTCAGGGCAAGCGCCTTTTCCACCAATTTAGGGGAATAACCCTTTGTATCCAACCAGAGATTCATTGGCGTATCCCTGACCAATTCCAGAGCCTGCTCCAGGCGAACGATCTTCTCGTTGTCATAGCCGCCCTTTGCTTTGAAGGTGCATTGCTCGTAGAGTTCCTGGTAAGTATGGGTAGATATCTTCAAATCCGTCCCCATCGTCCGCTCGGTGGTCGCATCATGCATCATCACTATCACGCCGTCCTTGGTCAGGTGCAGGTCCAGCTTGAGAATGTCCGCCTTGCGCTCGACAGCAACCTTGTAGGCGGGGATGGAATGCCCAGGCGCCGAATACTGGTCGCCTGCATGAGAGACAAACTGCAAAGGGGCGCTATACGCACAAACTGCAACCAGACAAACAGGAACAACTGCCTTCATCTTGATCTCCCTTTAGTATTTTGCCTATTAACCTACAGCTGGCTGTCGCCAACGTCAGCCAGCAAGGATGGTTCGCGCTCCTTTGTTCACGCATCAGGGAAATTTGCTGCGACCGTCATGAATGCAAACACGGACATCACGACTGTGGCAAGTGTTATGGGAAGCCATCTCCGCAAAGGCTTCTTCACGCAGGCGACAATCGTCCAAACCACGCTGACAACTGCTGACACCGCCGAGCCGATGAGGAGAATAGGCCAGAGGTGAAACCATAAAGACCACATATTCATTCCAGCTTCCGAACCGGCCACGAACTGAGCCACGGTGGTGCCTCCTGCAATCAAAAACACGTATGTCATCGTGAGCGCCACCACCGCGGGAACGGTGTGAGCTACCACGACTCCGGCAACGGATAGCCGCTTTCGGTGAACCCATGCGTGCGTAGCGACGACGTAGGCGCACCAAGTAATTAGGTAAGCAATGAATATAGTCCGATTTTCCATGTTTCCTCGAGCAAACCTCTGCTTGTTTAGATGCCCATAGTTTTTTTTCACCCAATAGCTACAGGGACAGCCACTAAACGCTTCTTCCCCGATACTGATCACACTGCTGGCGGGAATCACCACGCGGGAGAGACTGGAGCAAGAGTAAAACGCCTGTTCCCCGATGCTGGTCACGCTGACGGGAATCACCACGCGGGAGAGGCTGGAACACCAGGAAAACGCCCCTTCCCCGATGCTGGTCACGCTGGCAGGAATCACTACATTGGTCAGCCCGGAGCAGCGGAAAAACGCCCCTGCCCCGATGCTGGTCACGCTGTTTCCAATCACCACGCTGGTCAACCTGGAGCAGTCGGAAAACGCACTTTCCCCGATGCTGGTCACGCTGTTTCCAATCACCACGCTGGTCAGCCTGGAGCAGCGGGAAAACGCATTTTCACCGATGCTGGTCACGCTGTTTCCAATCACCACGCTGGTCAGCCTGGAGCAGCGGGAAAACGCATTTTCCCCGATGCTGGTCACACTGGCAGGAATCACCACGCTGGTCAGGCTGGAGCAGTCGGAAAACGCATACGGGGCAATGCAGGTCACACTGCCAGGAATCGCCACGCTGTTCAGCCTGGTGCAGCGTGAAAACGCATTTTCCCCGATGCTGGTCACGCTATTCCCAATCACCACGCTGGTTAGCCTGGTGCAGCGGGAAAACGCATACGGGGCAATGCTGGTCACGCTGTCAGGGATCGCCACGCCGGTAAGCCTGCTGCATTCCATGAACGCCCCTTCTCCAATGCTGGTCACGCTGGCGGGGATCACCACGCTCGTAAGCCTGCAGCAACCCCAAAACGTACTATCCTCAATGCTGTTCACGCTGTCAGAAATCACCACGCTGGCAAGCCTGAAGCAGTCCATAAATGCCCCATCCCCAATGCTGGTCACGCTGTCCGGAATCACTACGCCCGTCAGGCTGGTGCAGCGGGAAAAAGCTCCATTCCCAATGCTGGTCACACTGTCCGGAATCGTCACACTCGTGAGGCTGACGCATTCATAAAACATATAATCCCCGACGCTGGTCACACTGTCCGGAATCACCACGCCAACAAGGCTGGAGCACCAGGAAAACGCACTTTCACCGATGCTGGTCACACTGTCCGGAATCACCGCGCTGGCAAGGTTACGGCAACCGGAAAACGCCCCATTTCCTATGCTGGTCACGCTGGCGGGAATCGCCACCCTCGTGAGGCCGGAGCACAAGAAAAACGCATCAGCCCCAATACTGGTCACGCCATCAGGAATCATCACGCCCGTGAGGCCGGAGCAGTCATAACATGCTTTGTCCCCGATGCTAATAACGGGATGTCCATTAAGGCTGCCGGGGATGACGACATCACCTCCAAGGCCATTATACTTTTTGATGATAGCTCTTTGATTGTCTACGCTGTACGTATAATCTCCCTCTGTTGCTGCCTGCACCGAGGGCATGGCGCCAAAAACAACGGCAAAGATAAGCGTTCCGCCCCATCGCCCCCAAGAATTTCTTGCCCCCTGAAATCCCGTTACTGCCCAGGCAAGCGACTCCGCTGAAAACTTAGGCAGCCAATGATGAGGTTGACTATTCCATCTTCCGTTGGATTCTTCATAGTCGGCAGTCATTGCCATATTTCCTTTCGCTGCCTGGCCTTGCTGCCCATTCTGCGGCTGGCGCCAAATGAGAACCACGTCACTGTTTTTGAATAAGCGCGACCGCCCCCCTCGCTGCCCGCTCGAATGAACAGATGCGCCTTGCCGATAAACGTAATTCGGCATCAATGGAAGTCAAGCCAAGGCGCCGTGACGCCCTCCGACCAGCTGGAATCGGTCAGTCATTGATACTCGGAGTTCCGGTGAGCTTCAGAGCCAGGCACCCAGGCTAAGGCACTTTAGTGGACAGTGGACAATGGACGCAAGTGGACTTTAATGGACATCAGTAGACGATGGACTGTGGACTGAAGTGGACATGAGTGGACAGAGGAGCTTTCGACACGTGTCCTCCACAGGCCTTCAGCCGGCAAAAATGTATCATGCTTACAGTCATGCCCCTTTGCGCCGTAGGCGCTTAACCATGCTTAACCCCAGGCTTCAGCCTGGGGGTAGGCATCCCCCAAAAAGTGGTGCCCAGTATGGGCACTACCAGACGCCCACCCGCGCAAGCGCTGTGCCAAGTCTCCCTTTCTGCTACAGGATTTCGCACATTAACGAAAATTTATAAATTACCGTCAATGGAGCTAACCAAGCGAATACTGAATTCCTACCCAAAATGACCATGTTTTTTCACAAACCCCAGAAGAGGCCAACTTTTCGACCGCGCCATCACCCGCGCCGAGCGCGAGATTGAGCTGATGCGCAAATATCGCACCCGGCTGATTTCCGATGTGGTCACCGGCCAAGTAGATGTGCGCGACATCGAGGTGCCCGAAGTTGCCGAAGACGAGCTGCAGGCCCTGGATAAGGACGACGTTGCAACCGATGAAATGATGAACAACGAGGAGGACATGAATGAAAACGAATGACAAAACCCCAAAGAACAGCCTTGACAAACCGCAGGACTATCCCCGCCTATTGACCGAGATCAAGGAGCGCATACGCTCCGCCCAGTACGAAGCCCTCAAGGCGGTCAATAAGGAACTCGTCGGCCTGTATTGGGACATCGGGCGGATGATCGTGGAGCGGCAGGTTGTTGAAGGCTGGGGTAAGGCGGTGGTGAAACAGCTTGCCACCGATCAGCAGACGGAGTTTCCCGGCGTGGGCGGCTTTTCTGCCTCCAACCTCTGGCGCATGAAGGCTTTTTTCGAGGCGTACACCGGGCACGAAAAACTCGCACCACTGGTGCGAGAAATTGCCTGGAGCCACAATCTGGTCATTATGGAGCGCTGCAAGGACCCTCTGGAGCGGGAGTTCTATGTGCGCATGACTCGCAAGTTTGGCTGGTCCAAGAACGTACTCATCCATCAGATCGACAACCAGAGCTATGAAAAATCCATGCTGGGCCAAACCAATTTCGACAAGGCGATGACGCCGGAACTTCGCGCCCAGGCCAAATTGGCGGTGAAGGACGAATACACCTTCGATTTTCTGGAACTGGGCGAGGAATACAGCGAACTTGAGCTGGAACGGGCACTCATCGCCCGGATCGAGCATTTTCTCCGGGCCATGGGCGGCATGTTCGCCTTCATGGGCAGCCAATACCGGTTGGAGGTGGACGGCAAAGAGTTTTTTATCGATCTCTTGCTGTTTCACCGCCGTCTGCGCTGCCTTGTCGCCATTGAATTGAAAGTCGGCGACTTCCAGCCGGAGTTCGTCGGAAAAATGCAGTTTTATTTGGCGGCTCTGGACCGGCAGGTCCGCCAGGAGGACGAGAACCCCTCCATCGGCATCATCCTGTGCAAAGAAAAGAGCCGCACGATTGTGGAGTACGCTCTGCACAACGCCAGCAATCCCATCGGCGTAGCCACTTATGAAATCACCAGGACCCTGCCCAAGGCGTTGAAAGGTCAACTGCCGTCGCCGAAAGACATCGCCCATTTGCTGGAGGACCTATGAAATCGACTGACACCAGTGAAAAAGGCCTGGAATCGATTGTCGTCGCCTCCCTGGTCGAAGAAGCCGGATATGTCCAGGGCAATTCACAGGACTACGACCGGGAATACGCTGTCGATGGCGTATAATATTTTGAGTCCTGAAAGGGCGGGACATAAACGCTGACCAATCCATGCCCAAAATTCAACTGCTTTTTTACTACTATCAGCCAGAATCTGGTTCTTCCTGGTGTTACGAAAAAAACCTGGCATCTGCCAGCGCATGGACAACCCGGAACTGAATACGATGGAAAGAACCGTGGAAAGGCATCTGGATGGAATCTGCGCCTACTGGAAGCTTGACCGGTTGACCAATGCCGCATCGTGGGGCTGATAGTCTTACGACTGCGGGAAGAGGTTATTTGGCGAGCCAAATTTTATATCCGTATGGTTTGAACGTCGTTTCAGGGGAATCGTATGAATCGGCGTTGAGGAGGTCAAGGGTATAGGTGTTTTCTCCAAAGTCAATTGTGACATTTTCGATGCTGTGCTTTGTCGTGTTTGCCGCAAAAGCCAGGAGTATATTTTTTTCGGTCAGGTCGATGTATTTGTAGTAGCTGACCTTGATTCTTTCGTCTGAAGGCATGGCGTTGTTTTTCCAGTATGGCATCCATTGTGATTGTTCGATTGGGAATCGTTTGACGATATTCCAGATTGGCGCGATGGCTTCAAGTGGGTGTTCGATATCGTTTGGCCTGGGCAGGATGCCGTGGATGATGGCCATCGCGATGGCGTTTTCGAATGTCCATGCGGGTTTGTTTTCGTATGCGATGAATTCGACGGGGACTCCGACGTTGCGTCCGCAATACTCTGCCCGGAAATAATCAAGCGGCATGTCGTCGTATTCGCCTTTGGTGTACTTGAACTGCAAGTTTTCTCCGTACCAGGTCATGTCGATGTAAGGAAGTGTCGTGACATTGAGGAGGCCATATACGTGTGCGTTGATTATTCCTCCTCGTGAATGTACGACTTCGGCCAAGCGTTGGAAGAGTCTTCGCACTGCCTTGATGGGGTATGTGCCCTTGAGGTTCCCGTTGGCGTCATGCCATCCGCATCCGTGTGCGACATTGTCGCAGTAGCGCGGGGAGACTGTTCCGTCGAGATAGACTCCGTCTGTATGGTATGTATCCATGATCTTTTCAATTCCGTTGATGAACCGGTCCTGCCATTGGGTGTTGTAGCAGACCACATAGTCTCTTTGAAAAGGAACCCTGTACCAACCTCCAGTTTGCTTGCCCTTGTTGGTGACCATGACGTCTTGTGCGTCCTCTGTCCAGGCCGTGTTAAGTGAAGAGATCTCGTAGCCAAAATAGGTCAAGACCTTAATGCCCCTTTTGTGACATTGGGCGACGATTTCTTTGAGCTGGCGAGTCGTGAACTCAGATAGTTCGAATGCATTTTGGGACTTATTCCACTTTTCGTGGAGGATGAGGGTATCGACTCCCATCGTCTTCAGTCGGTCATATCTATCTTGTTGTGCCAGGAAGTCGATGTAGTTGCCTTTGATTTTGACGAAGCAATCAAGGTGCAGCGCATTGTGAAGGTAGGGCTGCCGCGGGAATGTCTTGACTGGCGTTGGTTGCAGGATAAAGCTGAAAGCGATTGGTTGGAATGCATTGATTCCGTTTTCTGGCTGTGCCGCTTGTTGCCATTGGATGGGCTGGCTATCAAGGAGTCTTACCCTGAGTACGACTGTGTTGTGTTGGTGGATGATTTCCAAGGCTCGGTTGTCGTGTTCCGGTTGCCAGTTTTTATCGCTTTCGGCGGCCCAGCCAATTCCGAGGTCGTCATTTCCGAGCCAGAGCAATGATTTGAAGGGCATTGCCGAGTTTTGGTCATTTAGTCGTCCTGCCGAGGAAGTCGGCGAGGTATCAATCACGGTTCCGTCTGCAAGATAGACGGGTGAATTTGGATAGAAGCTGAATAGTTTCGCCACCTTGGGATTGAGTGGGATTTCGAGCCACAGCCTATTGAGTTCAAATCGGAGTTGGCGCGGTTTCGTGAGACCGAAGACTTCGGGGACTGTACGTCCTCTCGGCATCACCTTCATGTCAACCTCTATGCATCCATCGAAGTTGACCTTGAAGGCAGCATTGACGATGAACATGTCTGAAAGCATGGCACCGCAAATGGTTGCGGCGCGGTCGTTGCGCTCCTGGATGAATGATTCGCTTTCGTTGTCAGGATAGTTATCGTCCCATTGGATGGGCTGGTTGTTTTCGAGACCGACTAGCCGGACTGGCGCCGCCAGGATTTCCGTGTCTTGAGAGACGATAGACGCAGGCAGTGAATTGGCACCAAACGTAATGGACCTGCCAAGAATGTCGACCTTGTGCGTCAATCCAGAGGAGGTGACTTCGACTGGGAGAAATGGAGTTGGGATTTTCATCGTGATTATGTCCGTGATGTTTTTGCGGTTACTGTCGTCTGCGGGCTTCGTTTTCAACCTGAAAACCGGCTGATATTTACGCTATTTAGTCACGCCTAAGCGTTCCAGGAAAAATCGGTCGCGGCCGCGCCCGCGAGTCCGGCCAGCCAGATCGTCCGCTGAGACCCGGTCCGACCAGCTGGGTCTATTCTGACGAGCATCAGGATTCAGGCTGAGGCGTGCCTTGGCGCCGATAGCCTGCAACCGATTTGTACACACTCTTTGATCAATCCTGCCAGTGGACAGCTGGCGCCAGCATCACAGCTGGGAACGTCAGAATGTCGCCAATAACTGCAAATGGAAAAAGTATTGCAAGCTGTGGGTACTTTGATGGTTTAATGTACTCACCTCTTGGGGAGAAATGCTGGATCAGCACTCTATTCGTTGGTGAATAGCGGATGTAGAGCCAGTTCCCGCTCCTGTATATATCTGGCACTTCGGAGAGGGGCTGGCTGCGGATGAAATCCCAGCTGCTGAATTCGATTATCGGGAGTTCCTCCCATTTGTTCTTAATACGCTTTGGTAAAGGAGCCCGATAAATGGATATGCCATGGTCTGAATAAGATGAGCCTCTGAGTTTGGAACGGCGCAACATAGCCCAATAGGAATCAGCGCACTTTTCCTGTTTGGGGTACTGGGGGGCTTGTACTGAATAGCTGACAGCAATGCAGTCTCCTTTCCAGTACACCGAGTTATACGATTTCACTGGCGGATAATGGCATGTGCAGGAATCAACGAGGTATTTTGATACGCAACCACTGCATAGTATCGCAGCGAGTACTAGGGAGGAGACGGTGAAATGTGGGATTATTGATTTCATTTCCAGGCGAACGTTGCAGTTCAGGCGCGGCTACTTGCCGTGGCCTGTATCCGGCTTGTCAGGGGGCTCTTTCATCTGTTCTTCTATTACAGCATTGATTTCTTTAATCACGTCTTCGAGAGGAGTCTCTTGCATCTCAAAACGGGTCTCATCATCTTTAAACCATTGGGTCTTGTTATTTGTAATTGGCCGTATGCCAAGATGCCAATTTGACCCAACCCAGAAGCCCTCTTCCTTCCTAAGGAAAAGAATGAAAGTGCCTTTCTCGTAGTAACACTGGGCACAGATGAAGGTCTCCAGCCCGTAAATTTCGATCTCACCTTTTACAGCGCCTTTCAGACACCGCTTGACGGTGGCTGATGCCTTCTGCCTGTAGACCCAAGATTTACCTTTCTTCTCCGATTTCTCTACTTTCGTGACTTCAACAATGACGATGCATTCCGCCTTCTGGATCATTTCCTTCTTGGGCGCATAATATGCTTTGGCAAAGCATGGACTCGCGAAACCAAGAAGCATGAGAGATAATATGATCTTCTTCATTATCCGCTCCTAACTTGTTTTTCTATGGAAATCTCCATAGCCCGAGCAAGACGCTACCACAGGCACGACCAAACCTAAACTGCCAGGCAACGATGTCATGCCAGCAGCTAGTAAATCTCATCCGACGGCAAGTGCCAGGTCGGCTTATTGAAAAGATTATCTGTTGTTTATCGAAATTCAAGCCGAGAATCAAAAATACTTTAGATTTCAGAAAAAATGATGTAAGGCTTCTGTTCTTTCGTACTATCACTCAAAATCTTCCTTTTTGTGAAAGATTTTTCTGAAAAGCAATCTTCAAGTCATTGGCATACAGCCCTTTTAAGGTACCGCCAATTCCTGTCTTTTTTTCTTCGACCGATCCGACCGATCAGTCGAAGAAACCTGGAGTATAAAGTGTTAAAATTATTTTTTTCTCTGTTTTTTGACAACCTGACCCTATGTTGGATTTAGTCCAAAACTTTTCTCTGTTTTGCTGATTTTCCCCTGATATTTTCCGAAAACCCAAAAATAAGTTAATGTGCGAAGTTTTGTGATGAATGCTTGTAAGCCTTCAGACTGGCGTAGGTGGGATTGGTCTCATGCGCAGGCTATGATTCCTGCGTTCGCTGTCAAATATCGCTTCTGAAGCCATATATTGCCGATTTCATAGTGAGTTGATTATCAGTCAATTCTCGCATGTATTCTGCGCCGTAGGCGCTTAACCATGCTTAATCCCAGGCTTCAGCCTGGGGGTGGGTTCCGCTCCAGCCGCCGCTCAGCTTTGTCCCGTATCCGGCGGATTTCAGGATATCGGTGAATTTTCCCTATAATTTCAGGCGGTAATAATTGTATCCACTTTACCATTTCATAAGTTCACGGCTCATTTTAACGACTGCATTCAGTGTTTCTTGACTGGCTTCATCACCATAGTAGAGAACAATGTCGCCTTTCTGGGGAAAATCGTACACACGGCAATTCCAATAGTAATCTTGGTTGTTCCCTTTACCATCGTTGGTTGCGGAATCCGCTATAGGAATGATATTGAGTCTGGTACGCACTACAGCGAAGATTTCATCTGGATAGGGGACGCGATGGTCAAGTGTCTTGTCCAAAAAAGGTAAATCCCGATGCGAAGTGTAGAAACAAGCTCGTGAACCACACGTGCGCACTCGCCAAACTCCATTCAATCCTGCCTTTTTAGCCATGGCGTTAGCGTTCTTCGCCCAAAGGTATTCTTCCTTTAAATCTTTCAGTTCCAAGGAATAGGGACGGTTGATGATGTTATGGTAGTATAGTCTGCCGATTCTGTTAATGGGATCGTGTTTGAAATAATAGCTGTCATCCTTTCCATAGATGTCATGGCGGAGGCCAATGAGTGCAAGGATTTGGGCGATATCTTTCTCAATACCAAGATTCATACGCCCAAAAACGACACGAGGGGGACGTTCGATATACAACTCACAGGTTGGCAACGTATGCCATTCCTCCAGAAGGACGTCCTTTTTAGGCAAGTCCATGCCAAGACGTGACGGAACACGAACGCCTGGCTGCGTCAGGACAATGCGCAGATAGGCAGGAATATCGAACGGCTCGCCATCGATGTCCCACTGTGTCGCTGTCTTCCGGCGGTGGACATTAACGAATTTTCTGCACGATGTTTGGGTTCCGTTTTCCCATGGGACGTCCACCACGACAAGCGGTCCTTCGGTGCCTGGATAGGAGGCGGAAAAACGGTAGTGCCCGTTGTGCTTCCTGTTCTTGCCATCTTGGAGCAAGATATCCATGACGGGCTTGAAGCATTCGTGAACGTCCAGCGGATTGATTTCCTGCGGCAGAGTTTCGTGCGGCTTCATTGCATCCAGTTCTGCGAAGGTCATTGCGCCATGAGAGCGAATAAGCGTCACGAGCCTGTCCCTGTTTTCGGATGGCGGGATTTCCAGAAGATGGTCAAGGGCCGTTGTTTGCTCGCCTATAGAGTCGGACAATCCATTGGGTGGAAAACCGCTCTCCAGCAGGAGTGAAAGCAAAGAATATAGAATATGGTAGGAGTCCTCATTGTAGACATGGGGGTATTTCCTCCAGGATGGAAACAAGTTGGGAACGACAGTTGCAGCATCGAAACTGTTGAGTTTTTCTGATGCAATGCCTTTTTGAAGCGCAACCTCCAGGAAAGCCAGTCCCGTGTCGGAAGATACCATGCGAATCTGCTGTAGGTTCTCATTGTTGAAAAGTTCCAGGGGAACTTCCGCACCATAGTCGAGCAGCATATTGAACGCTTCGAGGCGTCTTTGCATGAATGCCTCCAGCAGTGGGGGATGCGGGTACTGGCCCTTCCGGCCGAAAAAGCGGAAATCAATGGCGTTAGGATCATCTCCGCAAGCAAGGCGTTTTGATAGTTTGCCTAAGTCATTCTTCCAGATGATTTCATTGAGTGGCGGATGGCAAACATATTGAAGATGCCTTGCGGCATCGTAGGGAAGGAAGAGAATGTCTGCCGCAACTTCGCAAGGGACAATAATTGGAAGAAAGGCGATGCCGCCAGAGCCGAAAATGCCGAGGGAGGCAGCTACTCCAGCCTGTGTGCCAGCAAAATACAATACGTCGGGACTGCGTTGCGGGGTGGCTTTTTCAACGAGGATGAATCGTGCGCAGCCGCTGCTGAAGAGCATGATGAACACGGCGAGCAGGGAAAGTGAGATTCTCTTGCTCATGCCGACCGAAAAGCCACACATCTTATTGAAAAATTGTTGCTTGGGCACATTCATTGTAACCGTGCTGACGAGTTGTTATTCCAGAAAATGAAAGAGTTTAATTTCCTAAGGGGGCCGCCACGCAATCACTGACTTCAGGCAAGACCAGCTTCGCGCACTGCTTTCAGAACAGCCACGGGATGATTATTGGTTGAGACATCAGCTCCCATGTCACGCGCCTTTTTCCACAGCTCAAGTGTCTCGGAATGCCAGAGATTCACTTTGAGTCCTGCGGCTTTCGCGGCATCAACCAGCGCCTGTTCCGTTCCGGCCAACGTCGGTGCAATGCTGTAGCACTGAGCGTCGATAGCCGCATCCACCAGCGCCTGCGTCAAACCGCCCGAAATCAAACCGACCTTCGCATCCGGATGCAACTGCTTGATGCGTTTAAGAATACGTGTGTCAAAACACGTAAAGACGTACGTCCCATGACTCAAGTGAGCAGCTGCAGACGCATGCAGCTTGTTGATATATTCGTCCATGCGAGATTCATCATAGTACTCGCCGTAACGCGCCTTCAGTTCAAGCTCGAAATAGAAATCACGGCGATGGTCAAACAGCTCGAACAGCTCATCTGCCGTCGGAATCGTTTCATCGGAATTTTTGAGTTTGAACAGCTTGAGTTCCGCAAGCGTCATCGTTTCAACCACGCCCTCGCCTGTTGCCGTCCGTTTAATGTCATAATCGTGCATCACCACTACGACCCCGTCCGCCGTAAGGTGAAAGTCTGTTTCAAAGCCTGTGACGCCATTTGCCAGAGAATATTCAAAGGCCTTGATACCATTCTCCGTAAACACTTCCTGTGTGCCGCGATGACCAAGAATGCGTGGAAACTCAACCTTTGACATGATTTTTCCTTTAGACATTTGAAGTAACTCCCAAGTCAAGGACAAAAACTTACGGATAATATCCCCGGCAAGGAACTGTGAAATAATTAATTGTTAATCTTCGGTGTGCAAACTTGCTTTCCGGTTGTACAGTATAGTCCGGGTATTGAACCCGTACTTATCGTCAACTCGGAGAAGCTAATGAACGACATTGAGAAAAGCAGGATTACCACCATGGCGAAACTACTTCCGGAAAACATCCGGAGGGTGTACTTGGCTTTTGAGGCTCAGGCGCTTGGGTATGGCGGCTTGACGGCGATTTCGCAGCTGACTGGAGTGTCCATGACCACTCTCCGAACTGGGGTCAGGGAATTGAAGGATGGAACGGTGGAGGCTTTGGTGCAAAACTACGCTGCTGCAAGCCAGGAGCAGCCTTTCAGGGAACGTGCCCCAGGGGCTGGGCGCCCGCGTGTTACGCAGAAATTCAAGGAGCTCCCGGCGGCTTTGGAGAAGCTGCTGGCCGATGCCACGTTCTGTTCACCCAGCCAGCCGTTGCTGTGGACCACCAAGAGCCTGCGCAACTTGGAGGCGGCGTTGAGAGCCCAGGGCTACTCGGTCAGTTATCGAACCATTGGCACTCTCCTGGCCGATTTGGGTTACAGCCTGCAACTCAACCAGAAAAATCTTCAAGTCGGCGAAGAGCATGTGGATCGTGACGCTCAATTCCAGTTCATTAACGCACGCGCCCGGGAATTTATTGAGCAGGGTGAACCCGTGATTTCCGTCGACACGAAGAAAAAAGAGAATATCGGCAATGTCATTGGCAAGGGAGCCGAGTATGCCCCCAAGGGAAAGCCGGTGGAGGTGCTGGGTCATGACTGCCCGCTTCCGGAGGAAGGCAAGGCCGTTCCCTACGGCGTGTTCGACATGGCGGCGAACGAGGGCTTTGTGAATGTCGGAATCAGCGCCGACACGGCAGAGTTCGCCGCCGAAAGCATCTACCAGTGGTGGCTTCAGATGGGACATGAACGCTACCCGAACGCCCGAAAGCTGTTCATCACCTGCGACGGAGGCGGCAGCAACGGTTCTCGCAACCGGTTGTGGAAAACATCGCTTCAGGATTTGGCCAATCGCACCGGCATGGAAATCTTCGTGTCTCATTTCCCGCCGGGAACTTCCAAGTGGAATAAAATTGAGCATCGCATATTCAGCCAAATCACCAAAAATTGGCGGGGACGCCCACTGGTCTCCATGCAGGTCATTGTCAGCCTGATTGCGGCAACGACACCCCGTCAAGGCCTGAAAATCCAGTGTCAGTCGGATCGCAACACGTACGAACCCGGAAAGAAAATCAGTGACGAGGAGTTCGCCAAAGTCAATCTCAGCCCGGAGGATTTTCATGGAGACTGGAATTATTCTATTGAGTTGCAATCGGACAAAGTTTAAAAAAATTATTTTTTTACAGCTCCTTACCGGTTCCGGAAATCACGGCCGCCCACTCATAGGAAGCCGCCATTACACAAAGGGCGAAATGCCCACCGGGAGGTGCTACGGTTGGCGCTGAAAGCTATGGTTGGCCGGGATGGCCTTCCCAATGGGCAACCGGTTACGCGGCCAGGAAGAAATAGAGGACAGCAAAAAGTGCTAAATCGAATAAACGGCTTATATTGGAGCAATGGCTCCTTCGGGCAAAACGGGAGCCTGGGCAATCCACCTGCCCGTCATCAAGAGGGCATGAAATGCAGAAGAAGCTGATTCGGCTCGCCGTCTACGGCACACTGATGACGGGAGAGCGCAACGAGCGCTGGGGCGCCGATGCCAGGCGGAGAGTGCCCTGCACGATTCGCGGGGTGCTCTACGACACCGGCTGGGGCTTCCCGGCCTTCGTGCCGGACGCCAACGGGCGCGACGTGGCCGCAGAACTGCTCGAAGTGACGCCGGAGACGCGAGCCAGGCTTGGATGTCCTGGAAGGCTATCCAAGGCTCTACAGGCGCGAAACGGTGGCCGCTACGCTGGCAGACGGGAGCGTGGTGAAGGCGATGGTGTATGTGATGCAGAAGCTGCCGGAGGGGGTGAAGGCGGTGGGGAGTGGGGATTGGCGCAAACGCCGGAAGAAATATCATAATTATTTAAATAAAGATAGTTAAAAAATTGAGCCAGTCTCGAACTTCTGGTTACTTAATGGACGTACGGAGAAGGAAGCAACCTGAACAATACGGAGACAAGACCATAGAAGTACATGAAAGACCAGCTCAAAGCAGCCATCAGCAACAAGCACAACGTAACCACAGAAATATTCGTCGGATGGCCAACAGGAGTAAGCTGAAGCACAGCCACACACAACTGAAAAACATCATCCAGGACGCTGGTATCCAACCGAAGCGCGTCGGATCCGAAACGAAAGTCAAAGTATACCCTAGGGCTTGCCTGGTCTACAGAGGCAGCAACAACGGCATTTACACCATTGAGATGGCTTCATCCCGCGAGATGATAGCTAGCCGGAGGCCGGGTGCATCCTGCACACCAGAAGAACGTCATGATTACAAACACTACTAACCTCTGCACAGCTCGCCCCATGTTTCCTAAGCAAACAAAAAATCCCATCAGACTGTTTACATACAGGCACTTGGCAAGTTTCTAGATTTATACCATATTAATCAAAGTCTATACTTCTCAAAGACATTAGGAGATCAAAATGGCGAAAGATAACGAGCAAGAGCAGTTTATTAATAATCTATTTGAAGAAGACTGCTTAAAATGCATGCAGAGGATGCCGAATAAATCTGTTGATATGGTTTTATGCGATTTACCATATGGAATTACACGAAATCATTGGGATTCATATATCCCCCTTGAACCCTTGTGGAAGCAATATAAACGCTTAGTAAAAGATAATGGAGCGATCGTTCTTACGTCACAAGGGATTTTTACAGCACAATTGATTCTTAGTCAGCCTGAATTATTTAAATATAAATGGATATGGGAAAAATCAAAACCGACCAATTTTTTAAATGCAAAAAAACAACCTCTTCGCAAGCACGAGGATATTTGTGTGTTTTACAAAAAAATGCCAACATATAACCCGCAAATGACAAAAGGAGTACCGTATGATAAGGGAGTTAGAAAAAACCAATTAAGCGGTTGCTATGGCGATTTTCAACCAGCCCATGTTTATAGCAATGGTGAGAGATATCCAATAGATATAATATATATAAAAACTGCAGAAAGTGAGGGCAAAGTTTTTCACCCAACCCAAAAGCCTATTGAATTAGGAAGATATTTAATTCGGACATATACCAACCCAGGAGATGTTGTGCTAGATAATGCCTTTGGGAGCGGTTCTTTTTTAGTAGCGGCCCTACTTGAAGGCAGAAATTTTATTGGCATCGAAAAAAATGAGAATGTTGCACTATTTAAGACTGGGGATATCAACTATATAGAAGTTGCCAAGGAAAGACTGTTAACTGCGTGGCGTACACTGGATGATAACATCAAGGATAGACTGCAGGTTTCCGGTATCATCAACGAGATAAATTATAAGGAAAAAATATGCGAGCGATTGTAAGGAGAAACGAAAGAAGTTGGGTCATTGATGTTATTGAAACAATAAATAGGATAACAACAGCAAATCAACTATTAATTCAACGAGCAGGGGGCGAAAATACTATCTCGATACATGGGAATACTATGTTCCCCGATATCATTTTATACGGGGATAGAACCCAAAGCATCATCCTACAAGGTTGGGAAGCTAAGATGCCAGATGTCCCAATAAACAACGAGGCTTTTATCCAGGATGCACAGCGGAAAGCTAGGGCTTTAAATTTAAATAGCTGTTTGATTTGGAATTTCCAGTATGCTGTTTTATATGCAAAAGACGAAAATGATAATTTCACAATCGTTCGGCAATGGGATGATACGAATTATATTCATACTAGGGAAGATGTTAGAATTTATCGTTGTGATTGGGAAGAGTTATTAGAGAGAATTATCATAGAAATTAATACATATTTCTTATCAGGACAATTTACGAATTCACAGGTATATGATTTATCTGAAAGCCTGTTCTCATCAATGATCCAAAGAAACCAAGATATTGTAGCAGAACGATTGCAACAAGAAGTGGCAAGAGATGCTGTTATGGGGGCATACGTTGATGATTGGTGGAATGGAATACAGGAAGAATATGTACGTGATGAAAATAATAGGTATAGAGCTTATGCTAAAACCATAATTGTTAATTGGCTGAATCGTATTGTTTTTGCCCATCTTATAAAAAACAGACAAAATGCGGCTCTTGATGTTAATGAAATATCCAGTGATATAACCCCAGCAGATGCCAATGAAATATTTAACAGGATTACGGAGCGGTGTGATTTCTATAACATCTTTTCACCGGTCAGGTATAACGAATTGCTTCCAGAAAGGTCGTGGCTAGATATTGCACATTTTTCGATTTTTTGGGGAATCCAGGAAATAACAGAACTACCACAGGTTGTTTTGCAAAACATACTTGAAAATACAACAAATATTACTCGTCGGGAGATCAACGGACAATTTACCACTCCGCCTGTGTTAGCTAAGATGTAAGCGTCCATTCAGGACATCTCACGGGGTCTGAAACACTGATTACATTAAATGGCAGTTCCACCATTAACCAGGGAGACTGCCATGAGTACACGAGAAGAATTCTGGCGCGGGGCGCTGTCCGATCTGTCCGCCTCCGGCCTGTCCATGCGGCAATTCTGCCGGGAACGCAACCTGAAGTATCATTGCGCCTTGTATTGGCGCCGACGCCTGGGCGAGCGCGAGCAGGCTAACACCTCCTTGTCCTTCGCGACTTTGCAGCTGCCGGTTCCGGCGGTGTCGCCAAAGCCTGCGCTGCCGGACGACAGCGGCGTTGCCGTGGAATACGACGGGAGTCTGGTGCGCCTGAGTCGTCATTTTGATGAATCCGTCCTGCTGCGGGTGGTGGCGGTTCTGTCCGGCCGGCGGGAGGTATGAGATGCTTTCACTGTCCTCCACCGCCCGCATCCACCTCTGCTGCCAGCCGGTCGACATGCGCAAGTCCTTCGACGGCCTGGCGGCGGCCATGGCCAGCCTTCTCGGCCAGACGCCCACCTCAGGCCATTACTTCGTCTTTGTCAGCAGGCGGCGGAAATTGCTCAAAATCCTGTGCTGGGAAGGCGACGGCTATGCGATCTGGAGCAAGCGGCTGGAACAAGGCCAATTTAATTTGCCAAAAAACGTCAATGGAAATCCGGTTATTTCCATCAGGGATTTGCATATTCTGATTGATGGAATCAAGCCAGCCAGATTCTATAAAAGATACTCTCAAGGTCACAATAAAAAAGATGAAAAAAATATCGAAGAAGATGATTTTTTTCGACCAAGAAGCTTGCACTCCTTGAAGTTGAATCTACATTATTAGTATGCAATATTCTACGGTAAATTTTAGCATACTAACCCGCGAGGAAATGGAGTCCATCGCGGTGCAAATGCAGGCGACGATTATTGAACTGACCTCGACCTTGGGAAAGGCCATGGCGATGATCGCCGATTTGAAGCGGCAGAACGAATCGCTGAAAAACATGGTTTACGGCCATACATCCGAGTGCTGCATCAATGACGGCACGCCGATGATTCCGGGGCTGGAACTTCCCGAACCGGCCAAGCAATCCGAAGACGAGGCGAAAGCCAAGGTTAAAGGCCATGACCGCAATGTCGCCAAGCCGCACCGCAACGCGGGCTGGAACGAGTTCCCCGAGCACCTGCCTCGGGAGGAGGTCATCATTGACCTGCCCGACGCTGAGAAGCAGGGCCTGGTGCTGATCGGGCATAGCACCAGCGAGTGCCTGGTGCGGCGCTGTGAATATTACGTCCGGGTCACCAAGCGCGCCAAGTACGCCACTCCCGGCCGCAAGGGGCTGGGCGTGGAGGCACCCGACCCCTTCCCCAACGTGCTTTCCGAAAATTCCGACCGCGTCCGCTACGACCTCACCGTGGTGGCCCACGTGATCGCCGACAAGTTCGTCAACCACCTTCCCTTCTACCGCCAGAGCGAGGATCTGAGGCGGCAGGGCATCATCATCGGCCGCAGCCTGATGTGCAACTGGACGATGGATGTCGGCAGGCTGCTGGAACCCCTCTATTTGCGGATGGAGAAGCTGGTCATGAACTGCGAGGTCATGTACACAGATGAAACCCCGGTGCGGGTGCTGGAAAGGGGCAAGTGCCGGCGAGCCTACATCTGGGTGAGAGTCAGCGGAACCGACCCGCCGCTGAAGGTGTACCGCTATGCCCCAAGGCGAAATCAGGAAATTGCCTCGGAATTAATGGGGGAATACTTCGGAACCTACGTCAGCGACGCCTGCGCCGCGTACAACCTCCTGCCCGGAACCCGCAGCGCCTGCTGGGCGCATGCCCGCCGGAAGTTCTTTGAAGTCCCGACCCTGGACGATCCCGACCGCCTGGAGGCCCTGGGCCTGATCCGCCAGATGTACCTGAACGAGCGCCAGGCCGTGGACGCCGCCGCCAGGAGCCAGGCGGAGACGGCCCTGGTCAAGGCCAGGAAGGCCTGCCGCCGGGAGACGCGCACGCTCGTCGAGAAGTACTTCCAGCTTTGCGGGCGCATCGCAACCGGCGGCCGGCCCCCGTCCGACCCGCTGGTCAAGGCCGCCGCCTACTCGCTGAACCAAAGGGACGAGCTCCAGGTGTTCCTGGGCAACTTCCACGTGGGCATCGACAACAACCCCGCCGAGAACGCCCTTCGCCCCTGGGCGCTGGGACGCAAGAACTGGCTGTTCTTCGGCAATGACGAGGGCGGGCAGACGGCCGCCGTCATCAACAGCATGGTCGCCACCTGCGAGGCCAGCAAGGTCAGCTTCGAAACCTGGCTGATCGACGTCCTCCCCAGGCTGGCAACCACCCCGGACAAGGACATCGACATCCTTCTGCCGCACTTGTGGAAGCCGCAGGCGAAGCAGGACTGATTATCAAAGAGCATGCCGGGAAAAGCCATCCGCAGCGCGGTCAGCCAGCCATGCGGAATCAAAATTAGTTCGTGAGCCTTCTCCTATTTTTTGAGTTTTTTCAAGCCGTGGACAAAAAT
>MWEG01000103.1 GCA_002070945.1 Lentisphaerae bacterium ADurb.Bin082 | reverse complement strand
CGGGAGCAGCCCCGATACGGCGAAAAGCGTCATTGCACTGGCGCGCAAATATGGCTTCACTGACGTCTATTTCTATGGCATAGATGAGCGCTCCGGCGATGAATTGCGGGCCCAGCGCGACTGGTATGATCGCATCCACGCTGCTGGCGGCAAGGTGTTCGTCGCCGGCTACAAGGATTCATACGAAATCATGGGCGATGTGCTTGACCTGCCGATTTTCGCTTCCCGGCCGGACGTCGCCATGGGCGAGGCCTATCACGCCATGGGGCACCTGATCGGCAGCTATGCCAATCCCCAAGGCGGCGTGGAGGAGCCAGAGACCTATCGGCGCAATTTCGGCCTGGGTCTGTGGAAAGCCGGATACGACTGCGCTTGCACATACGCATATCAGCATTCCTTTGGACATTCCTGGGATGACTATGACCACGTGAAGTACCGCGATCATGAAATGGCGTATCCGACTGTCAACGGCATCATCCCCACCGTGCAGTGGGAAGGCTACCGCGAAGGCTATGACGACTTGCGCTATCTGGCCACCCTGGAGAACCTGGCGAACAAGCACCAGCGCGCTCCCGGCAAGACCGGTGAATTGGCCCGTGCCACGCAACTCTGGATGCGGCGCCTGGACCCGGCTGTCACCCCCCTGGATGAAATCAGAGCCGGAATCATCGAACGCATCTTAGCCCTGCGCGAGGCCATCGCAGCGCCGTAAGGCTCGTCGCATAGTTGAGTTTTGCGAGGGGGGCGGAAAGGACTGCGGAGCCTTTCCGCCCCTTTGCGTTATCCCGCCTTCCAAGTGGCTCACAAGGTCACAGCGGACATGGTGGACGGTGTGGGCTGCCGTATGCGCCCCCCTCGCCCTTCGCCCATGAAATCACGTTACCCAGCGCGACAACCATCCTATTTATTCCACCTCACCCAGGGCTTCGCTTCGCTCACTCTGGGCTTTTATGTTTCAGCCCTGCGAGCCTTCGCCGCAGCGCTGCTGGTTCCCCCCTACAACACCCCCCCAAAAAAATCTGCGTCATCAGCGTCATCAGCGGATAAAACAACAGCTCCTCGCCCCTCGTCTCGCCCCTCGTCAACTGTCTACTAAACATCACTCTTCTTGCGTTGCAAAGCCGACAATTGCAAGTAAGTTAATGCCTCAAACGCATGCCTTGTCACCTTCCACCTTTCACTGGCAGATTCATTTTTTATGACTTTACGCGCCCTCACCTTGGCTTTTGCGGCTGTCGCCGTCATCTGCGGCTTCACGTATTTCAATGACGCCGTTCTGTATCATTCCATGTTTGTGGGCAATCATATACCCATGTCCGTATTTGGCGGACTGTTCCTTTTCCTGATCACGGTCAATCCCATCTTACGCCGCCTCAGCCGGGGCAAGCCGTCTTCGTTGCTGCGGCCGTTCACCGCTCGCGAGCTCTGCCTCATCCTCGCCATTGTCCTCCCTTCCTGCTGCATCCCCTACAGCAGCATGATGCGCACCCTGCCCAGGGCGCTCATGCTCCCGCACCACCACGCCAAAACCAACACCAGCTGGAAACTGCAAGACAGCACGGGCGACCAGACGTTCACGCCGGCCACCACCCTCCTGCCCAAGCGCATGCTCGCAGACCCAGAATACGACAATGGCAACGCCTTGCTGGCCATGGTGCAAGGCATGCCCACCAAGCCGGGCCAAAAGCATGTCAGCCCATCCGCCATCCCCTGGGGCGCATGGAAAGACACTCTCTCCCTCTGGATTCCCCTTTTCCTGTTGCTGTGGCTCGCCCTTGGCGGCATTGCCGTCGCCTGTCACCACCAATGGGCCAACAATGAACACTTGCCCTACCCCATCGTCCAATTCGCCCGCACCATCATGCCTGAGGCCGACGGCGCCATCAGCCTAGTTCTCCGAAACAAATGGTTCTGGCTGTCCTGCGTCTTTGTCTATGTCATCCATCTCAACAACTATCTCTACCTCTATCATTATGACTACCTGATTCCGTTCCGGCGCGTCATCAGCTTGTGGCCCATCTCCAAGCTCATCCCGACCTTCATGCGGGGCGGCGGCTGGAGCCTCGTCTCCATCAGGCTTTATTTCACCGCCATCGGCATCGCCTTCCTGATTCCTGTTGACGTGTCCATGGCCGTTGGCATAGGCCCTTTCATCTTCATCTATATTGCCGGCGTCCTCGCCAAGCTCGGCACGCCCATGCATGCTGGCTACATCTTCTCCGGCCGCATCTCCAACGGCCTCATCTTAGGCGGCTACCTGGCCTTCTTCGCCGTCCTGCTCTACACGGGCCGCCACTACTACCTCAACGCCCTGAAAGGCGCCTTGCGGCTCGGCCCCAGCCAGGACGTGCCTGCTTCCGCGATTTGGGGCACCCGCTGCTTTCTGGTCGCCGCCACCGCCTTCATTGCCAGCCTGACGGCACTCGGCCTCGACTGGCAGCTTGCCTTTATCTACACAGCCCTCGCCATCGCGCTGTTCACGGTATTAGGCCGGATCATCGCGGAAGCCGGCGCCTTTCACTTGTCGCCGGGAATCTATCCCTGCGCCTTGATCGTCGCCATCCTTGGCGAACAGGTCCTTGGCCCCTCCACCCTGGTCATCATGTTCTTTCTGACTACGGTTTTCTTCATTGACCCACGCGAATGCTTCATGCCTTTCATGGTCAACGCCCTGCATTTCTCCGCGAGCGCCCGCATCCGCTTCGCGAGGGTTCTGCCGTTCATGGCCCTCGCCATCATCGTCGGACTCTGCATCGCCATACCGGCGACGCTTTACTTCACCTATGACCGCGGCGTCAACTGGCGGGACGGCTTCGCTTCCTCCAGTGTGCCGCGCTACGCCATCAGCTCCGCCGTCGCGGCCCGCCGGCGCCTCCTGGCCCAAGACACCTTGGCGACCTCTGAAAGCTGCAAGGGCTTCCAGCGCTTTGCCGCCATCAAGCCGAACAAGCGCTTCATGGTCGCCTTTGCGGCGACGTTTACCGCCACCATCCTGTTCAGCATGGCCAGGCTCCGTTTTGCGCGCTGGCCCATCCATCCCGTCCTCTTCTGCCTCTGGCCCGGCTATGCCGGCTACACCATGGCCTGGTCCTTCATCATTGGCGGAACCATCAAAATCCTCGTCAGCCATTACGGCGGCAGCAAATTCGTCCAAAAAATCAAGCCTTTGATGATCGGGCTGATTGCCGGCGACATGCTGGCCGGACTGACTATCATCGCCTCCGGCGCAATGTATTATTTCATCACCGGCACGCCGCCAAAAGGGTACTGGGTGCTGCCCTGAACGTTCTGACGTCCCTGGACGCTTCCCCTAATCAGGAGGAAAACCGCCCTTTCCTTTCACCCCAGTATAAGCTATGCCAACTGCCAACGCCTCCCTCCTCCAAGCCGCCCGTGCGTTCTTGTCCGGGCAATCGTTGACACCAGTGGAGCAATCCGCCCTGGCTGCCGTGACCGATGACCTCGACGGCTGGTGCGAACGCATCACGCCACCGCCAGCGTTCCATCCGACAGCCCCCGGATGCTCCGGTCCCGACCCAATTCCCGGCTATCCCGACTCTGCCCTGTACTGGCATACGCCAGAAGCCTACCACCCTGACCGTCCCTGTCGGCTATTCCTGTTCATGCACGGCGGAGATACTGACACGCCCAACACAGCGCCGCTGGACAACTACATCGGCCCACAGGCCGTCATGCATCCCTTTCTCAAAAACCTGCCCGTCATCGTAGCTGCGCCCAGTGCCCCGCCCGCGCCCAACGGCAAACGCTGGAACCACCCCGGCGCTGTCGACTACCTTGAGACCATCCTGGACGTGGCGACCAAAAAATTCAACATTGACCGCGAACGCATCATCATCGGCGGTCACTCCATGGGCGGCTTTGGCGCCTATCATCTCGGGCAACTACTGGCAGATCGGGCAGCCGCGCTCTGGCTCAGCGCCGGTGCCTGGAAGCTGTCAGACTTCCGAAGCCTACTCGGCACCGCCATCTACATTTCCCACGCCAAATACGACTGCGCCTACGCCTATCGCGGCGCCCACAAGTGCCCACGCCATCACGACTGGTGCGGGACGTCCTTTGCCCGCGCCGCCCACCAGCTCATGCTCCGCGACCAAATCGACCATGTCTACGACGAGCACGATGGCGGCCACGGCCTGTTCTGGGAGCCTGCCCAGATGTCCTTGCAACGCTTTCTCAACTGGGCACTACTGCAAAAACGGCAGCCGTTCGCGTCGCGCACGGCCCTGGTCACCCCGCGCGGCACGGCTGATCCAGACCTGCCCGAACGGCCGTTTTCCCGCTGGCTGTCCATCGACCGCGCTCTCCCTGGCGAAATCGCCTTTGACCGCGTCAACCTGACCGGTCCCAATGTCGCCTGGACCATCGATGAATTGGCCGCCCAGAGTTTCTTCCTGGACCAGCAGAGACGACCAGGAGCGCGGATTGTCGCCGCTATCGACGGAGCCAATCACTTCGCCGTGGCCACCGAAAACGTCGCCGCCTTCTCAATCTGGCTCCACCCGGAAATGGTTGACTTGAATCAACCAGTGACCGTAAACTGCAACGGGCGCATCCTGAGCGCACAGCCACAGCCATCCCTGCTCACACAGCTCGAAGGCATGCGCCTGCGCCGCGACCCAGCCTCGCCATACGTCGCCAAAATCAGCTTTGACCTGGAAAAGCCCTGACGCCGCTCAAGACGCCGGAACCATGATGACCTCAACATGGCGCATTCGCAATGCCTCAGCGTCAAACGCAGGCAAGGCGTCATCCGTCACCAGCAAATCGACATCGTCAGGAGTGGCAAAGCGGGTCAAGGCCGGACGCCCGAACTTTGTGCTGTCCGTAATCACCGCCACCCTATGCGCCATCGTAATCGACAGGCGTTCCAGGTTGGACAGGTTGACGTCCGCCGTATAGAAGCCATCCGTGGCCATGGCCGCATCGCAACCTGTCACCAGCCATTCGACATGGTACTCTTGCAGCGTCTTTTCCGCAACAGCACCGACCAGGTCCATGGAGCTGGTTCGCAATTCTCCGCCCAGCAGAATCACCTTGCATTTGCTGCGGAACAAGGCCGACGCCACTGGCAGCGAGTTGGTCACCACTGTCAGGCGATATCGGTTGAAACGGGCCACCAGGCGTGCAAACATCAGTGTCGTCGTGCCAGTGCCCAGAAACAGCGCTGGCGTCGGCAGAATCCGCCGATACAAGGCCTGCGCAATCGCGGCCTTGCGCTCCGGATGGGCGAGCGTCACCGTTTCCGGCTCGTAGCACGCCGGGTGCCGCACTGCGCCGCCTTTCACCAGCAAGGCCAGCTGACGGCTCTCCAACTCCCGCAAATCGCGCCGGATCGTCATCGTCGTCACCCCGAATTCCGCCGCCAAGTCCTGGATGCGCACACCGCCGCTGGCCAGACGCTCAAAAATCTTCTCACAACGACTGTTCATGACCAACTCCGCGATAATGCCGCAAAATGATTGCCGCAATGCTAAAATGTTAAAAAATAACATTTTTCTGCGGGATGTCAAGGCATATTGTCTTGTCAAAATCGCACATAACCCTATTTTAAGAGAAGTTGTTCGCAGGCATTGTGTTTTTTCCGAGTATCCACGCCATTACCCTAAGGAGCATGTCATGGGCAAGTACGATCCCACCCCTTATCAGCTGGATTTGCAGCGCTATCCCCGCCTGGTGTCAGACACGATTCCCGGCCCCCGCAGCAACGAACTGCACGCTCGTGCAGCCAAGCACTACCGCGGCCTGTCTGGGCAGGTGAGGCTGTTTCCGGTGGCATTTGCCAAAGGCTATGGCTGCGTCCTGCAAGATGTCGACGGCAACGAATACATCGACTTCTCCAGCGGCATCTATGTGACCACGCTCGGCCATTGCCACCCGAAAATCTCGGAGGCCGTCGCCAAATACGCAGGGCTATTGATGAACGCCCATGACTTCACGACCGAAATCAAGGTCCGCCTGCTTGAGAAGATGGCGCAATGCCTGCCTGGCGACTTGAAAAGCTACCAGCTCTATGACAGCGGCACGACTGCGGTCGAAGCCGGCCTGCGCACCTGCCGCGCCGCCACTGGCAAGCATGAATTCATCAGCTGCTACATGGACTTCCACGGCAAGAGCGGCCATGCCATCAGCCTCGCGCGCATGACCAAATTCAGCGGGCCAACCCGCTCGCCAGGATTCCACCTGGTGCCCCGGCCAGACTGCTATCGCCCCTGGTGGACACGCCCAGACGGCACCCTTGACACCGAGAAATACCTCGACTTCTACGATACCTTCATCCGCGAGTCAACCACAGGACAAGTCGCCGCCTTCGTGCTTGAACCCATCCAAGGCTGGGGAGGAAGCATCATGCCGCCAGACGACTTCTTCCCAAAACTGCGCCAATTCCTCAATGAACGCAATATCCTGCTCTTTGCCGACGAAGTTCTCACCAGCATGGGCCGCACTGGCAAGTACCTCTGCATGGAACACTGGAACGTCCTGCCAGACATCGTCACCCTCGGCAAAGGCTTTGGCAATGGCTTCCCGGTCACCGCCATGGCTGTCCGCACCCCGTATGCTGACGCGGTTGACAAGATCAGCGCCTCCACCAGCTACGGCGGCAACCCGATGGCCTGCGCTGCTGCCCTGGCCTGCTTTGAAGTCATCGAGGAGGAAGGCCTGCTCGAACACGCCCAGCACCTGGAAGTCCTGTTCAAGAAGCGCATGGCCGACTGGACCAGCAAGTACAGCATCGTCGGCGACACCCGCTGCAAAGGCTGCCTGCTAGGCATCGAGCTGGTCAAGGACAAAACCACTAAGGAGCCGTTCGATGCCGCCGGAAAGATGGTCTATCAAAAGGCTTTCCGCAAAGGCCTGGCCTGGGTTCCAGCCGGCCATATCCTGCGCATGAGCCCGCCCATCGTCATGCCAGACGAGGTCGCCCTCAAGGGCATGGACCTGATCGAAGAAGCAATCGCGGAAACAGAAAAAGAACTGGCCTGAGCCAAGCTCGGCTCCCCCCACCTAAAATGGCCGGCGGGCAACCACGGCCTAGTCAGCCCAATTGAAAGGCATCGCATGAAAACATACCGCGTCGGCATAATCGGCTTTGGCTTCATCGGCAAAGTCCACGCATACGGCTACCTGAACCTGCCCTTGTTCTATGACCAGAACGACTTCCGTACCGAAATCACCCACGTATGCACCTCCAAACCGGAAACGGCCCAGAAAGGCGCCGCCCAAATCGGCGCTGCCCATGCAGTCACCGACTTCCGCGCCATCACTGACAATCCTGACATCGATATCGTCAACATCTGCACTCCGAACCACCTGCATTGCGACGCTGTCCTCGCCGCCATCAAGCACCAGAAGCACATCTACTGCGACAAGCCGTTGACCGCGACCTACGAAGAGGCTCTCCGCATCCAAACCGCGCTCAAGGACTACCGCGGCATCTCCCAGATGACCCTGCAGAACCGCTTCTTCCCGGTCACTATGCGCGCCAAGCAGATGATCGACCAAGGCGCCATCGGCGACATCCTCGAATTCCGCGGCGCCTACCTGCACTCTGGCAGTTCCGACCCTAACACCCCGTTGAAGTGGAAGCTCTCAGGCGAGGCGGGGGGCGGCGTTGTCGCCGACCTGGGCAGCCATATCCTCGATCTGCTTGAGCACCTGGCCGGGCCGTTCGCCAGCCTGACCGCGACCGCGCATATCGCCTATCCTGACCGACCCTCCGCCGCCGACCCAAGCAAGCGCGTGGCTGTTGACGCCGAAGACAACATGCTTGCCACCGTCCGCCTGGCCTCGGGCGCCTACGGGAATATCTCCGCTTCCAAGATCGCCACTGGCACGGAAGACGAGGTGAGCTTCGAAATCTACGGCAGCAAGGGCGCTCTGAAAATGCTTCCCAACGACTGGCATCACCTCTATTATTATGATTGCAGCGCGTCTGCCAAGCCCTTGGGCGGCACCCGCGGCTGGACTGCCATCGACTGCGGCCAGCGTTACGACGCGCCAGCTGGCTTCCCCACCCCCAAGGCCGCCATCGGCTGGATCCGCAGCCATGTCCACTGCCTCTATACGTTCATGAACTCCGTTCACACCGGCAAGCCAATCGGCCCCACCTTGGAACGCGGCGTACGCATCCAGCTCCTGATCGAAAAAGTCCGCGAGGCAGCTGCCTCTGGCCAATGGGTCTCAGTAGCCGAATAAGGCCAAGTGCCCCATTCAGCCAACCATATACCTTTCAAACGCAAGCCTAAACGGAATCATGCCCATGAACAGCAAACTCCGCATCGGCTGGGGTGAAGCCGACATCACCCCTGACAAGGCCAAAGTCGAACTGGCTGGCCAGTACTACCAGCGCCTGGCGACCGGCATCCATTCCCGCATCAAAACCGTCGTCTTAGCCCTGGAAAAAAATAACCAGCAGGCCATCATGATCAGCCTGGACGTGGTCAGCATCCCGGCGACTTTGCAGGAGGAGGTGCGTACCGCTGTCCACCGCGAGTTTCCCGAAGTCGCGCCGGATCGTATTTTCCTAAATACGATTCACACCCACAACGCACCCTACACCAGGCCAGGCGGTCTGTTCCGCGACTGGCTGCCCCTGGCTCCTGACGCACTCGACCCGGCTGACTACGTCGCCTTCCTGCAACGACAAATCCTGGCCGCGGTTTCCCAGGCTTGGACCAGCCGACAGCCCGGCGGCATCGCCCCGGCCTTTGGCATCGCTCGCATCGGCCATTGCCGACGCGCTGTCTATGCAGACGGAACCGCCGAAATGTACGGCGACACTACCCGGCCAGACTTTGTCGGCATGGAAGCCGGCGAAGACTCCGGAGTGGAAATCCTCTTCACCTTCGATGCCAACGGCCAGCCGACCGGCGCCATGGTCAACACTGCCTGCCCATCTCAAGTCATGGAGTCCACCTACGAAATTTCCTCTGACTTCATGGGCGCTGCCCGCGAACGGCTCAAAAGCCATTTCGGCCAAAACTTCCATACCCTCTGCCAAGTCAGCGCTGCTGGCTGCCAGTCACCGCGTGACCTGACCAGAAATTATCGCACTGAGCCAGACTTCTGGCATGCAGACGGCGTCCCTGTACACGCCGAACGGCTCGCAAACGCCGTGACCACGGCCTTTGCGCAGACGGATGGACGCATCGACTTCGACCCGGCCTTCCGGCACGAATGCCATCACGTCACCCTGCCACGTCGGCGCGCATCCTACCAAAACTATGTCCAAGCCAAAGACAACCTAGCCCGGCTAATCGCCATCATGCCGGAAAAAGAGGCCTTCGAGGATTTCTGCCGTGAAACCCATGCCAATGAAAAAATCCCTGGACGGCCTGGACCGTACGACAGCAAGCTGCACCACTTTGTCCTGATTCAGAACAACAAGGCCGTCATTCGACGCTTTGAGACTCAGGATGCGGAACCGACCTTCGCGTTTGACATGCAGGCACTCCGAATCGGCGAAATAGCGCTGGTCAACAACCCCTTTGAACTCTACCTGATGTTCGGACAAATCATCAAAGCCCGCTCCCGAGCCAAGCAGACCTTCGTCGTCCAGCTCTCAGGCGGCTCTGGCGGCTATCTGCCCAGCCCAGAAGCCGAACGCCTCGGTGGCTATGGCGGACTGATCATCAACGGCAATGTCGGCTCTGACGGTGGCTTCCAATTCGCTGACCTGGCCGTCAATGCTATCAATGAGTTGTTCTGAAGTCGCACGGCGGCTAAAACGCTAAAAGCGCGAAAACATTATGGCAGGCTGAAGCTTGAACTACATGCTCCTGCAAGCGAGGTACGTACGGCAAGCTGAAGCTTGAACTACATACGGCAAGCTGAAGCTTGAACTACGTACGGCAAGCTAAGGCCTAAACTACGTACGGCACATGTACGGGACTAATACAAAAAGAAAAAAACCCGGCGCCGCCTGCTTAGACGGCACCGGGCCAATAAAAACATTTGTCATCGCCTCAAGGGCGGAACGCTCTTATTCTTCGCGCTTGCGGTTTTTGCGGGTCAGGGTAGTGCCCACGCCTCCAGCCACGAGCAGAGTAGCGAAAACGCCCGGCAAAGGCTGGCCAACCGGGCCGCCGCCGCCATGGTATTCTGCGCCATACAGGAGGAACTCCACGCTTTCGCCGCCGTTGATGAAACCGAAGTTGACGCGGGTGTTGCCTGCTGCGTCAACCGTCTCGTACTGACGGGAACCCAACTCAATCGTGGGATGCGCACCATCGTGCACGGGGCCGAGTGAATAGCCTATCTGATCGGGATGACCCTCAGTCTTATTCGTCAGCCACAGGCCGATCTCATCTCCGGCCTCAAAATTACCTAAGAAATAGGCCGTAGTCGTAACGTTCAGCGCAGGATTCGTAGGATGTTCAAACGTCTTTGTCGTGGTCTCGCCCGTAGAGGCAAAAACCGTCCCCACCTCACTCATACCGCTCGTTGTGGTCCAGCCGTAATTGCCAGCCGTCATCCTGGCAGTATCCCCCAAATGCCCCACATCATACCAATTGGAGACATAGGTCGTCATCCACAGACTCCCGCCGCTGGTGACCTTAAACGTCAACCGCTTGGCAGGACCCCATTTCTGCTCAGGGCTTTCATAACTGAGGACACCATACTGCAATGCCGCCCGAGCGCCCAGACCGAACAGCATCACCATCGCGGTCATGGCCAAAATCTTGTTCCTCATCATTTTTTGTTAATGTGCGAGATCTTGTGATAGGAGTCGATATTTGACAAGGTGCATCTGAACCCTTATTTTGATAAGGAGGC
>MWEG01000102.1 GCA_002070945.1 Lentisphaerae bacterium ADurb.Bin082 | reverse complement strand
CGCAAGGAATGGAAGCCGTACAGGACAACGGCGCGGCGGGTCTTGTGGTATATCTTCTTCTTGCCCTTGTAATGGTAGGTTGCGCCGGTGCCGGGCGCCCGCGTCTGAATGCCGCATTTCTCGAACTGGCGCCGGATCGCGGCGATGAGCGAACTCAGCCGGTTGTGGAGATAGCGGTCGGCCATGTCCGGCAACACGTACACGCCAGCCCTCGGCAGCCCGGCCAGCAGCTCGGCCAGGTACGGCGCAATGCCGATTTTGACGATGGCCTTGTCCTTGTTCTTGACGGTGTTTCTGGTCTTGTTCGGTATGCGCTCAATCACGCATCGGCGCATGTCCACCTCAGCCCATTTCAGGGTGCAGCAGTCGCCAAAGCGCAGCCCTGTGAAGTATCCCAGCGCGATCAGGATTTGCAGTTCGCCCTCGGACGTGTCCAGCAGGGCGCTTATTTGCTGGCGGGTCAATGGGCGCTTGCTGTGGGTCTCGCCCTCTTCCGGCTCCATGTCGGCAAACGGGTTCTGCGCGGTGATCTTGCCGGCGTCGGCCAGGGTGCTGTAGAGGCACTTGAAGAATTGCAGGTACTTGTTCACCGTCCCGGCGGTTCCCCTTCCGCTGACGGCTTCCATGAAGTCGGCGGCCATGTCCGGGGTGACTTCCGACAATAGGCGGGCGTCGGGGTGCCTGTCCCCCAGCCAGGCGGCGAGGCGCCTGTAATAGCCTCGGTAATTGCTGGCGCAAGTATGCGGCGGTATGTCGTCACCGGCCTTGTACCGTCGGCAGCTCGCCGGGCGCTTTGGGCAGCCCATGAATAAATCCCAGCCGTCGGCAATGGTGGCGCGGGCGTTCAGGATGTCGGCCTCGGCTTCCTCGGCGGCGGCCTCGGCGTCCCGCAAGTCGTTCTTGACCTGCCGGAGCTGTTCGGCCTTGTCCGAAATGCGGAATATGGACACGTGGCGTTCGGCGGCTTCCTCGGCGGCCTTCCGGGCGGCAACGGCTTGTACGCGGCTCAGCGGCGTTCCGTCTGGATTGGAGCCGCATATCGGCTTGCCGTCCGGTGTCAGCAGCCTGACCAGGCGCCGGGCGCCTTCGGCCATGTATCGCACATAGTAGGTTTGCCGCTTCCCGCGCTGGAAAATTTCCCCAACTGTTTTCCGTCCCATGATTTCGCCCCTTGCTTCAATCTTGAAAATCCCCGCGCGTGTTTTATATTGTAGCGATATGTTACATTATATCACGAAAAACGACGGGTGCAAGAGCGAAAATCGAAAATAGTGGCATCAAACTGGCATCAACTCATAAAAAACAAGTACGCCGCAGCAGACTTAAAATCTGTCGGGGGAAACCCCTTACGGGTTCGAATCCCGTCTCGGGTACTCCAAGACAGGCAGCGGCGTCAAAAAGCTATGGCCGGATTTGGATGTGGTTTCTAACTATATCCCGGTGGCGTAGTTGTGTACATCGACGTCAGCAGGACGCGGTGCCCGGCGCTGCGATGGGGATTTGTCATTGTTGGGGCTAACAGCGTCCGGCCTTCTTGCTGTCATCGCAATGATTTACGGCGACATTTTTCTCGGCGTCTGGGTCGGTCGATAGTGGAGAATGGCATGGCGGTGTCCACGATAGCGGGAGGGTTGTTTGTCACCTTCGAGGGGCCGGAAGGGTCTGGGAAGACGACGCAGATTGAGCTTCTGGGCGATGCGTTGACTAGCGCCGGATATGCTGTTTTGAAGACGCGCGAGCCTGGCGGCACGCCCTTGGGTGAGCGGCTGCGGCAACTGTTGATGTGTCGCGATGGTGCGCCGGTGGCCCCGGAGGCCGAGCTGCTGCTGTTCGGCGCCAGCCGAGCGCAGCATGTACGGGAGCGCATCCTGCCGCATCTTGAGCAGGGCGGCGTGGTGCTGTGCGACCGTTTTCTGGATTCGACTACGGCGTACCAGGGCTATGCCCGCAAGCTTGACATGACGTTCATCGCTGCCATGCATGATTTCAGCGTCTGCGGCCGTTGGCCAGACCTGACTTTTCTCCTGGACATCAGCCTGGAAGAGAGCCGCCGGCGCACTCGTGGCCGTGATGGCGCTGCGCCGAACGACCGCTTTGAAGCCGAAGGCAATGACTTCCATCGACTGGTGCATGCCGGCTTCCATGATTTGGCCAGGCAATTCCCACAACGATTCCGAGTGATTGACGCCGAGCGGCCAGCAGCGGCGATCGCTGCTGACATCCTGGCGGAGGTGCGACATGCCCTTGACTGAATTCGAAGCCCAATACCCACGCATTTGCCGAGCCCTGCGCCAGGCCAAAGCCGCCGACCGAACTGGCCAGGCTTACCTACTCATCGGCGATGACGCGGATTTCTTGGAAAAATTCAGCTTGGCCTGGGCCCAGACTGCGGCCTGCGTGGGTGCGTCAGAGGATGGCCAGGCCTGCGGCGAATGCCAGCCCTGCCAGTTGTTCCAGAAGCAGGCGTATCCGGAATGCTTTGTCATCCGGCCGCAGTCCAAGTCGCGCCTGATCACGGTTGATGCTATGCGCCAGTTCGACCATGACATTTCGCTGGCAGCGTTGCCGGGGCGGCTCAAGGTCGGCATCGTGGTCGAAGCCGAATGTCTGGGCGACGAGGCGCAGAACGCTTTTCTGAAGACGCTGGAGGAGCCGCCGCGCGGAACCATGCTGTTGTTGTTGACCGTGAATGCGCGCCGACTGCTGCCGACGATTCGGTCGCGCTGCCAGTGCATGTCGCTGTTGCGCAATCGCCAGGACTACAGCCTGGCGCAGCAAGAAGGGCTGTTTGCGATTTTGGCGAACCTGCGCCGCCAGGCCGGGGTGAAAGTCGGCTTGCAGGCCGCTGGCCGGATTAGCCAGCTTTTTGGCAAATTGCACGATTTGGCCGAGAAGCAGGCCGAGGCGGAACGCGACCCGCGTTGGGACGACATCGAGAACGCCCAGCTCAAGAAGCAGCTGGCCGAGGAGCAGGAGGCCAGAGTCGAAGCGGAGTACGTGCGTTTGCGGGACTCTCTCATCGATGCTATGCTGGCCTGGTTCTTGCAGCGTTTTCTGATCGCCAACGGCATGGCTGTTGAGCTGCTTCCACACCCGGAGATACTGGCCGAGGCCGGGGACTTGCTGGAAAATCCACCGTCACCCTGGGAAGCGGAGCAGGATATCCGGGAGGTCGAGGAGTTTGCGCGCTGCGTGAAAAGCTATGTCGAGGAGCGCCTGGCCCTGGACGCGATGTGCCTGAGCATCACTGAAAAAAGGTGACAGGCGCCAGAAGGCGTTGCGGCGCGTTGCGTTCTCAGCAGCATTTTTCGATGGCTTCACGGCAGGCGATGAGCGCTGGATTCGGATTTTCCGGTTCTCCTTCATATTCCAGGGCGGCAAAGCCCTGGTAGTCAATGTCGCGCATGGCCTGGATCATGGCCGGCAGGTCGATGGTGCCGCTGCCAATGACGACGTCGCGATGCTTTTTGGCGCGGTCATAGACGAAGTCCTTGAAGTGGATGCCGTACAGGCGGTTGGCGTATTTGCGGACGGCGTCCACGGCATGGAGATTGGCATCCTGGGCCCAGGCGGTATCCAGGCAGAGGCCTATGCGCGGCGAGGTGTTCTGGAAGACGTAGTCGAGCATGGCAGCCGAACCCAGCCAATGGCTGCAACCGTGGTTATGAATGCCGAGATTGAGGTCGTATTCGGCTGCCAGCTTTTCGGCGAGTGCGAAGGTCTGGTAGACGTTCTGGTTGAGCGCGAAGTTGACGGTTATATGCTTCAGGCCACAGAGCTTGGCGAACTCGCAAGCGGAGCGTTCGGCTGGCTCGTTGCCAGTCAGAGTCGGAGCAAAGACCGAGGCGATGTCAACGCCCTCATCCCGGTATTGCTGGATAGTGTCCTTGAACAGGGCGCGGTCGGTCGGCGGTGAGATTTCGATTTTGGTGAGGCCGATTTCGCGGACTTTGCGGGCGAGGGCGACGGGGCCGCCGGCCTTGAAGTGGCGGAAGCAGTAGGCCTGGACAGCGAGGTTGCGCTTGAGGTCGATCATCGTGGCTCTCCGAATAGGGTGTTGCGGTTTGGATGTTGATGGGGAAGCGTTATAATATACTCCATGATTGGCGCGGCGTCCGGCAGCGAAAAAAAGGCATGGAAGCAGGAACGGAACGATGGTTTTGGCAGTTGCAACAGACATGGTGGTTTTGGACTTCGAGAGTACTGGCACCTGCGAGGGGCACCCGAATTTGCCTTGGCAGATCGGAGCCGTCTTTTTTCGTCATGGCCGAGTCTTGCCGGAACACTGCCTGGTCACGAATCTGCGAGTTCCGGAGAGTCATCCCTTCAATCCTTATGCGCCAGGGCGATGGGCGTCGATTCGGGAGGAACTAGCGCAGTCGCCGAGTCTGCTGGAGTTGTGGCCGCAGTTGTCGCCGTGGCTTTTGGGGCGCCCCTTAGCAGCGCACCACGCGCCGACCGAACGGTCGCTGCTGAGGCAGACCTTTGCTTTTCATGATTTTTCAGACTGGGTCGATTCCCTGGTTTTAGCTCGCGCAGCCTACCCAGGCTTGGAAAGCTATCAGCTCGGCGATCTCCTGGAACGGCTCGGACTTCTGGAAAAAACTCGCCAAGCCTGCCCTGGACGTGAAGCGCATGACGCGCTTTTCGATGCGGTTGGCTGCGGCTATTTGCTGGAGCATATCTTGAGCCAGCCAGGATGGCGGGAAATGCGCCTGGACGACCTGATGGCCCTGGGAATCAGCCGAAATGACGGATAATGGAGGAAGTGTATTGGTGATGCGTCAGTCTTCTGTAGTGCCTTTACAAGGCACCAGTTTTGGGGCACGCCTATCCCCAGGCTGAAGCCTGGGGTTAAGCATGGTTAAGCGCCTACGGCGCAAGGGGGCATGACTGCAAGCATGATACATTTTTGCCGGCTGAAGGCCTGTGGGGGACTCGTGTCTTCGCACCTCAGTCCACTAACATCCATGAACGTCCACGTCCACGTCCATTAAAGTCCACTTCCGTCCACAGTCCATCGTCTACTAATGTCCATTAAAGTCCACTAGCGTCCATTGTCCATTGTCCACTAATTCTCTTCCTCCTTTTGAGCGAAAGCGTCATCTATGGATTCTCCCGTACAATTTTCTGTTCTTCCGTCCAAGGTATTTTTAGTTGGGATTGGCGGCATTGGCATGAGCGGTCTGGCTCAACTCTTGCGTTGGCAGGGGCATGATGTCGCAGGCAGCGATCGCGGGTTGGACGAGCCTGGCAAAGATGAACTTTACGCCGCCTTGCGCCGGCAGGGCATACGTCTCTACGCCCAGGACGGCAGTGGCGTGCGGGCAGAAGTGCCGGACGCATTGATTATCTCAACGGCTGTTGAGGCCGATAATCCTGACTTGCAGGTCATGCCGACTTGTCCGGTTGTGCATCGCGCCCAGGCTTTGGCTGCGGCGCTCAATCGTCTGGACGGCAAGCAGGTTGCGGTGGCTGGATCGTGTGGCAAGACCTCGGTCACAGGTTGGATTGCCAGCGCTCTGCGCGCCTTAGGCGAGGACGTGCTTATGGTCAATGGCGGCTATAGTCTTGAGGCTGAAACTGATGTTTTCCCTGGCAATTTTGCCGTTGCCGGCAATTGTCCGCGCTGGCTGGTTTATGAAGTCGATGAGAGCGACCGTTCCTTGAGCGCCTTTACACCGGACTATGGCGTGCTGCTCAATGTCGGGAACGATCACTACAGCCAAGATGAACTGCGCGTTGTGTTCGCCGGATTTTTAGAGCGCTGTCGTTGCGGCGTCGCGGTCTTGGCTGATCTGGCTGACCTCGCTGCGAATGGACCTCGGCGGCAGGCTCTTTTTGCTGCTGAAGAGACCTTAGCGCCAGGTGTGCTGTATCCAATGGAATATGCTGCTGCTGCGAAGGGAATTCGTTTCCAGGTGCCGGGTTTTGGCGAAGTCTTGTCTTCGCAGTCTGGACGTCATTCCGCTGTCAATGCGACGGCAACGCTGGCATTGCTCAGCCTGCTTGATTTGTCGCATTCGCCGAGGGCGCTGGCAGGAGCACTGGCCGCTTTTCCTGGTGTGCGACAGCGCTTTGAGGTCATCGGACAATGGGCGGATGGAACGGCTGTCATCAACGACTATGCGCACAACCCGGAAAAGATTGCTGCGGCCTTGTCCACGGCCCGGGAACGCTTTGGGTCGCCGTTGCTGGCGTGTTTCCAGCCGCACGGCTTCCGTCCGCTGGAGTTTATGCGAGCAACGCTGCTTGAAGCTTTGCGCGGCGCTCTGGAGCCTGATGACCGGCTGTTGCTTTTGCCGGTGTACTATGCCGGTGGCTCGGCGTCGTTTAAGCCGACGTCAGAAGAGGTGGCTGCTGAATTGGCTGCTGCTGGTTTGCCAGTCCAGGCGGCAACTCGCCTGGAAGCCGAGGCGCTTATCCGCAAACAACGCGATGCGTCCTGCTGCCTGGTCATGGGCGCACGCGATAGCTCCCTACGGGAATGGACCAAGCAATTGACCCGAGAAGAGGGGGGGCAGTGGACAGTGGACAATGGACGTTAGTGGACTTTAGTGGACATTAGTAGACGATGGACTGTGGACTTTAATGGACGTTAGTGGCAGTGGGCGTGGACGTTAGTGGACGTTAGTGGACAGTGAAAAAGGGTCGGGGGGGGCGTTTTTAGGGTAGGGGGAGTCTGGGCTACGCACGGTAGCTGCCGTCCACAATGTCCACTATGTCCACCCAGCAACCCTCAAAGACGCAACATACGGCAGGCTGAAGATGGGCTGAAAAGCAAACCGGCGGTCCAGCTCAAGGCCAGACCGCCGGGAGATGTAGTGCAGATGCTTACTCAGCAGAGTGCGCGGAAATCAATCAATCAATCCTGGTTGCCGGATTTCGTCCACAGGGCATTTTCCGTTTCCGGGAGGATGTCTTCATAGTCGTCACTCTCGCCCGGTTTTTTCATTTGGAAATAGTTGTTGACTTCTGCCCACGGGGTTCCCTTGCCTGGCGAGACGGTTTCAACGTGACTGTCCCCGAAGAGGACGTTGCCTAAGACCTTGTGGTTGGCGTTCTTGTCGCGGACAATTCCGTGCTCTGCGGTGGCATCGTCGGAATTCACGGCTCCGTAGTACAAATAGCTGCAAATTTCCTTGTTTCCGTCCTTGCCGCTGGCGGTGTCGGTCTCGTTTGCAAGCATGACTTGATAGGGTTGCTTGTCGCCGTCTTTTTGCGGGACTGTGTGTTTGCTGCTGCGGCAGACGACGATTTTTGGAGTTTCGATGTAGTCGTCTCGCAGGAGTACTCCCAAGCCTGGAGTGTTGTGGGTTTTGTCACTGACTGTGCCGTCATCCTCCAGAACCGCCGGGAACCACCCTCTCTGGTCGTTCGCGTACATCTTCAGTGCCAGGCCGATTTGCTTCAGCTGGCTCATGCAGTCGGCCTGGTTGGCTTTTTCGCGGGCTTTGGACAAGGCTGGCATGAGCATGGCAGCGAGGATGGCGATGATGCCAATGACGACGAGCAGCTCAATCAAGGTGAATAACGAGGTGGACTTCTTCATGATGAACCCCTTGTGTAAAGGTGAATGATGGCGTTGAAATTGGAATGGCGCGTTGGTTGATGCCTTGACAATGTATAAAAAACGCTCTGTGGTTGGCCCTTATTGGCGGCCAGCTAAGGAATTTTGCACGGGCTCAAGCGTTCTCGGACGTCGCTTCCGTGGTTTCGGCGCTTGTTTTCAGGCGTCGTCCTGGGCTGATGCCGCGCTTGGTTTTGAGGACAAAGTCGATGAATTCTTCGACTTCTGGGCAGCTCGGGACTTCGGCGCGGATGCGTTCAATCGCGCCCATGCGGCTGAGGCCGAAGAGAAAATACAGTTTGATCGCCTGGCGGACGGCGGCGCGGGCGTTTTCTGACAATCCGGCTCGGCGCAGGCCGACCACGTTCGGGCCTTGAATCTGCTCGTGCTGAAGCATGCAGAAGGGCGGGATGTCCTGTCCAATGCCGTTGCCACCGCCAATCATGGCGAGACGGCCGACGCGGACGAATTGGTGAATCATAACGCCGGCGCTGATAAAGGCGCGTGGGCCGACTTCAACGCGGCCTGCGAGAAGCGAGGCGTTGGCGATGACGACGTGGTCGCCGATGACGCAATTGTGGCCAAGGTGGGAGAAGGCCATCATCAGCACGCCTTTGCCGACCGTGGTTCGGCTGCCTTCTTCAGTGCCGCGGTGAATAGTCACATATTCGCGCAGCACGCAGTCCTCGCCGATGTCGGTGTAGCTGATCTCGTTGTTGTAGTGGAGGTCCTGGGGCGCGTCGCCAATGACGGCACCGGCGTGGATTTTCGTGTTAGCGCCGATTGTCGTATGGCCAGTCAGGTGTACATGCGGCCCGATTTTGCAGCCGTCGCCGACGATGACATTCTCGTCAATGATGGCGAATGGGCCGACCTCAACCTCGGCGCCGAGCTGGGCACCCGGCGCAATGGCGGCGCGTGGATCGATTTTCATAATGACTCCTCGGCTTTTGTCAGCGTTTGGGATATGGGAAAAGGGGTGATTACGAAGCCAGGAGCACGCGTTTGCGCGCTTTTTTGCCGGCGCGGAGGGTCAGCGCGCCATCGGCGAAGTCGGCGGCGGTGATGATCATTTTTTCATCGGTGATACGAGCGTCGCCAAGATAGCAGCCGCCGCCTTTGATCAGGCGGCGCGCTTCGCCATTGGAGGCGCACAGGCCGGCTTTCACCAGCAGGGTGAGTACGCCGATGCCGTCGCCCAGTTCGGCTGCGGTTATGGACAAGGTCGGAATGTCGCTGTCCAGGCCGCCGGCCGGCAGGTCAGTGATGCGGGAGGAGGTCTCAATGGCGCCGTCTGGGTCGGCAAAGCCGAATTCTTGGCCGGCTGCCAGGAAGGCGCGGATGGCCTCGTCATGGCCGTGCGCCAGGGCAGTGGCCTCGTAGGCCAGGATTTCCTTGGAGCGGTTGATCTGGGGCGCTTCCAGGCTGCCGAGCCGGCGGACTTCCGACATTGGCAGGCTGGTGAAGAAGCTCAGGAGGCGGGTGACGTCCGCATCGTCGACATTGCGCCAGAATTGGTAGTAGTCAAAGGGCGCGGTGCGCTCTGCGTCCAGCCAGACGGCGCCGCCAGCAGTCTTGCCGAATTTAGTGCCGTCGCTCTTTAGCAGAAGGGGGAAGGTGGCGCCGAAGACCTCTTCGCTTAGCAGGCGTCGGGTTAGGTCAACGCCGGCGACGATGTTGCCCCATTGGTCTTGGCCGCCAAATTGGAATTGGCAGCCGTGGTCGCGGCGGAGGATGTAAAAGTCGTAGGACTGCAAGAGCGGGTAGCTGAATTCCAGAAAGGACAGGCCAGTCTCTAAGCGGAGCTGGACGGATTCGGCGCTGAGCATGCGGGGAATGCTGAACAGCCTGCCAATGTCACGCAAAAAGTCAATCAGATTGAGGCCGCGGAGCCAGTCGGCGTTGTTGACCATGATAGCTTTGCCAGGGGTGAAATCGAGGAAACGGCCGAGCTGAGCCTGGATGGCTTTGGCGTTGGCGTCAACAGTGGCCACGTCGCTGATGGGGCGCGCCTCGGTCTTGCCCGAGGGGTCGCCAATCATGGCGGTGCCGCCGCCGACCAGGGCGATCGGCCGATGACCGGCCTTTTGCAGCCAGCGCATCGCCATTACTGGGAGAAGGTGCCCGATGTGCAGGCTGCTCCCAGTCGGGTCAAAGCCGACGTAGAAGGTGGCCGGACCCTCGGCCAGGCGCTTGCTCATCGCGTCCTCGTCCGTGATCTGGTAGATGAAGCCGCGTTCTTTCAGGATGTCAAGGGCGTTCGTCATGGTTGCTTTTCTGCTGGGGCTGGCCTGCACAAAAAGCGCGAGCGCAGTCGGAGGTGGGCTCCGTCCGCCTCGCGCGAGGGGATTGAGGGATTATTGGACTGCGAGGGGCAAGGCTCGCATTAGGCCAGGGCGATGTCTTTGACCACGACTTTGGTCATGTCTTGGCGATGGCCTTTTTTGACGCGGTAGCGTTTGCGGCGTTTCATCTTGAAGACGATCAGCTTAGGGCCGCGGAAATGCTCCTTCACTTCGAGGGTGACGGTGGCGCCAGGGACGGTCGGCGTGCCGAGGTGGACAGTGTCGCCGTCCTGAACCATGAGGACGCTGTCGGCGAGAGTGATGGTGTCGCCTGGTTCGGCGTCAAGGCGGTTGACTTCAAGAATAGCGCCGGATTCGACTTTGAATTGTTTGCCGCTGGTTTTGATGATGGCGTACATAATGGTGAGATGCTCCCCTGGTCAGGTCATGACATTGCCGACAGACCAAAGGATGCGCGAAGGACTGTCGGAACAGTTTAATGGAATATGAAGCTTCTAATGTAATCCCTCAAACGGCAAGTGCAAAGCTGGAAGAGGCAAAAACATGGCGCGGGGATGGAAAAGTGCGGTCAGTGCCAGGAAGCAAAGCGGCTCCGCCGCGACCAGGCATAGTCGCGGCGGAGCCGGGAAGCCAAAGATGGCTGGGACAAAGTCGTGTCTCAGTCGATTTCGACTTTCGGGGGCTTGCGGAAGACGGTGCCAGGGGCGTATTCGGCTTCTTTGCTCCAGTCAACCGACCAGGTCGGACGGCGGCGGAATTTCTGCTTGAAGGAATTTTGCAGGACGCCGCGGCTTTCCAGGCTGATCATGCAGGCGCGGGTGCAGCCGCGGGCCCCGCAGACGGCTTGCCCGGTGTTATAGACGGTTCTCGGCTTGTGCCGGAAGGGGCTGTAGTCGCCTGGCACCGAGGTCGGAACGTCGGTCATGTAGGGGTCTTCCTGGACAGTATCGGTCGGAACGCCGCCGCGGAAGATGATGCCACATCTCTTGGTGTCAATGTCGCTCCATTCCACCTCATGGCCGGCCAGGTTGGTTTTGATCGTCTTGTCAGTCGGGAGGCATTGGCCGGGACAGGCTTTGACGCAGGCCATGCAGCGGTTGCAGAGCTGCGGGCCATTGTAGATCGGGTCTGGCGCCAGTTCCAGGTCGGTCATGATGATGCCGATGCGGTTGCGAGGGCCGAACTGCGGCGACAGGAACATTTTGCTGAAGCCGATCTCGCCCAGGCCGCATAGATAAGCTGCGATGCGCAGGTGGATCATGATGTCAGGCATCGCCTGTCCAGGGCGGACAGGGCGGCTGTAGTTTGGCCGGGCAAAGCCTTCGTTGTCAATGGCGCGCCAGTCGCTCTGGTGTCCCATCGGAATAGCTTCGTAGCCCTCGTCTTCAATAGCTTTAGTCAGGTTGATGACCGTCATCGGGATGTACAGGTAGGTCAGGCCGCCGTAGCCCATCGCTGAATAGTTGCTGAAATACGTCCCTTCCTCGATGCCGCGCAAGCTGCCGCGCTCAACCCGGAACACCATGCCGACAATTGACTTGCACTCCGGCATGATCTGCTTAGGGTCCATCTGGATCGGAGCGTCGGCCCAGCGCTCAATGTTTCCTATGCCCACCGCATCAGCGCCGAATTCCAGAGCCTTGCGTTTGACATACTCGGCCGCTTTGACCGGGTCTTGCAAGTCCACCGTGTTGAATGCCCTGCTCATGGTTGCCATGATGTGACCTCCTGTTGCCCGTTTTTCATCAATGATGGATAGAAATCCATTGGAACTGAAGAACAAATATACTGTGTCCGTTCATGAAATCAAATCGGCGGGCGATGAAAGATGCGTTGTTCACGCATTTTGTGTTTGCTTGGTGCCGATATGGGCGTCACCGGCATGGATGATTTTTTCGGTTCCGTCTGGGAGCTGGAGGATAAGTGCGCCCTCGGGAGTGATGCCTTGGGCTTTTCCGGTGATGGTTTGCTCGAACTGAGCGATGGTGACGGTTTTGCCGTCGAGGATCGAGGCTTTTTGCCATTCTGCGTGGATCATGGTCAGATTCCCGATAGCGAGCCATTCCTGGTAGACCGGTTCGAAATGGTTGAGAATAGCCGCGAGCAACTGGGCGCGGTTAACGATTTGACCGGTGGCGGAGCGCAGCGAAACTGCGGTTGAGCGCAGTTCGGGCGGCCATTCTGCTGCGTCGACATTGACGTTGACGCCGAAGCCGACGACGGCATAGCTGGTCTTTTGGCCTTCACAGGTCATTTCGCAGAGGATGCCGCATAGTTTTCTGCCTTGGACGAGCAGGTCATTGGGCCATTTGATGGCGACGGGCAGGTCTGGGAGGATTTCGTGGATGGCGCGGCGGATGGCGACAGCCGTGATGATGGCCAGCTGTGGAATGGCGGCGGGGGGCAGTGGCGGACGGAGCAGGAGGGTGACATAGAGATTGCAGCACGGCGGGGAGAACCAGGTTCTGGCCATGCGTCCCCGGCCAGCGACTTGGTGGTCAGCGACTACGACTAAGCCTTCAGGCTCGCCAGCAGCGCCATGTTCAGCAGCGGTCAGGTTGGAGGAAGCCAGTTCCGGAAAAAACAACAGGCGTCGGCCCAGGACGGTGGTCTTTAGCCATGGAGTGACTGCTGCCGCGTCGGGCTGGCAGTCGCCTGGGTCGGGCCGCGCTACGGAAACGCCGTCGTCGTCAGGGGTTGTCATTGGACTTCGACCTCGGCTGGGCAGATCACTTGCGGATCACGGGCCTGGCTGCGCTGCGGCAGGTCGATTTTGGCGGCGACCCAGCCGCGGTGAATCAGCGTTGCTGCAAAGGGCGGCTGGCCAGCGCTGCGGCCTGTCACTCGCAGGCGGCGGGCGTCAAAGCCCTCGGGCACATCCAGGCGGGACTGCTCTGGTTCGCTGCGGATGGGCTCAATGTGAAAATACTTGTCCAAAGCCCGGCGGCAGTCAGCATGGATTTTGCGGACGGCGGCGCCGACCTGCTCGTCGGAATACGGGCTGATGTCTTCCTGCAGGAAATCGACCAGGCGGGCTTCCCGTTGCAGCAAGGTCAGGGTGTAGACAGCGGCTTCGTTGGCCGACCCCGCCGCAGGAGCGTCAGGCGCGGGCTTTGCGGTTGGGGCGTCAGGCGCGGGCTTTGCGGCTGTTGCGTCGGGCGATTGGGATGCTTGCAGGCGCTTCCAGGCCTCGGCTTGTGTGGATGATTTAAGGATAGTCCAGAAAGCGCTCCAGGCAGTGCGGAAATTTCCCATTATGATGAGTCCTTGTTGATTGCGCCAGATATGGCCGGAAGTGATGCGGTTGCCAGGTTGGGAAAAAGCATCCTGCTTAGCGTCGGCGGGAGCGGGAGATTAAGTAGAGGAGGTTCAGGATGGCACTGACAGCGGCTGCGACGTAGGTCAGAAATGCGGCGTTCAGCACGGCGCTGGCATCTTCGCGTTCGGCGACCGTGACAATCCCGTGGTCGACCATGGCAACCTTGGCCCGGGCGCTGGCATTCCATTCGACCGGCAAGGTGACAATGGTGAAGGCGACGGCCACAGAAAACAGGATAATGCCGAGTTTGACTAACATCATGCTGTTGACGAATAGCCCCAGGAAAAATAGGATGTAGGCGAAATTGCTGCCAATTGACGCCGCCGGCACCAGGCTGGTGCGCAGCCCGAGCCAGGCGTAGTTGCCGGCATGTTGCAAGGCGTGCCCGGCTTCGTGGCAGGCCACGCCGATGGCGGCTAAGGACGAGCTGTGGAACACGTCGGGCGAGAGCCGCAGCGTCCGCGAGGTGGGGTCATAATGGTCGCTGAGAAAGCCGTTGACCGGTTCGATTTTGACATCGGTCACGCCGCTGCGCAGGAGCATTTCGTAGGCGGCCTGAGCGCCGGTCATGCCGCGGGCGGATTTGACTTGGGAATACTTGGCAAAGGCCGATTTGACGTACATCGTGGCGATCATCGACAGGATCAGGCCGGGAATCGCGAACAACCAGTACATCGGATCAAGGGTGTGAAACATGGTGATATCTCCTTAACAGATAGTTGAATGATTTTAACCTTAGATTAGACACGTCCGGCAGCGTTTAGTTGCCGCCAGCGGCCTTCAGGAAGATTGTGACTGCGACAGTCAGTGACGGTACGGCCAGGCAGTAGGCGCACAGCAGCAGACGCGCTATAGCGGCCTCGCCGCGTTTGTGCATCTGACACATAAGCATGAGGTTGTTGGCTGGCGGCACCGAGGCCTCGATCATGAGGACCAGGACGAACATCGGGTCGTCGGGAATCCAGCCTTGACGCCAGGCCAGGAGCGTGAAGGCATAGCCGATGATTGGCATGAGGACAAGGCGGCCCAAGGCCAGCGCGACGTAGGCGTTCCAGGGCACGGTTTCTCCGTCCGGGAGTTTTTCCGCCAGGTTGGCGCCTAAGATGAGCAGTGCGCAGGGAAAAACGCCGGCGCTCAGCAGCTGGCCGGCATCCAGCAGAACCCGCAAGGGCGCATCAGGCTGGACGATGAGGCGGTTGAGCGGGGGCGCGACGGCGAGCAGAAGGCCGATGCCAGAGGCGAACAGGGGCGGATTGGCAATCATGCGCCAGCTGATCTCGCGCCAGGATTTCCCGGACAGGAGCGGGTAGCCGAAAAGCCAGAGCAGGGGCGAGTGGCAGATTAGGTAGACGGAGATATAGGCGATGCTGCGCGATTCAGCGCCAGGGTCCTGGGCGAACAGCGGCGCCCCAGCCGCGATAGTCGCCAGCAGAGGCATGGGCAGATAGCTGGCGTTGCCCAGGGATGCGGCGACGCTGACTAAGCGCCGCAGACTCGTCGGCACGCGGAAAAGCCGGTTGAGAAGACTGCCGATGATAAAGCCAAAGAACGCGAAAAGCACGGCAGCGATAAGCAGAACAGACCATTTGCCGAGATTGTTGATGCTGGCATTCTGGCCGAGGGAGACAATCAGCAAACTTGGCAGCATGACCTTGATGATGACTTTGCTGAGAGCCTCGCGAGCCGGCTTGTTGAGAATGCCGCTGCGACCAAGCCAGACGCCGGTGAGAATGACGATGACAAGCTTGAAGACGGCGAGAAAACTGACGGTGAAAATAGACATGAGAGCCTGTAGTAAGCAAAAAGTGAGTGGCGAATTTTGGATAATATACACCACAGCTGTTACATCGGGCGAACTATGCTCTTGATTTAATAAGCGTGTTGTCATGGGGCAGCCTACTGTAATGTCTCCCCGAGGTGTCACTTTTGGGGTATGCCCATCCCCAGGCTGAAGCCTGGGGATAAGCACAGTTAAGCGCCAGCAGAGCAAGTAGATGTGGACATGGTGGACATGGTGGACGGCGGCAGCCATAACCTTCGCGTTTTTTAGCGTTTCTACTGCTGCGCGGCTGTGGACGGTGTGGGCGTAGTACAGGTGCCGTCCACACCGTCCACAATGTCCACAGTTTCATGGGGTTCAGGCAGTAACAGGTGTTTGCTGTCGCTGCTTGCAAGAACTCCGAGTATCAACCGGTAACCGATTACTATTTTTGGATGATACTTTCAAAGGAAGTTTGAAAATGCGTGGTTGGCAACTATTTTTCTCATCAGTTCCAAAGAATCAATTCTACCACTCATTTATGGCTACCCGTCCCAGCTTTTTTCGGTTGGGCTTGAGGCCGGGTGGCTTCTACGGTTTCCCTGGTTCAGGAGGTGTTGACGTGAGACAGAAAACATTGCAATGCGGTTTTACGATGCCGGCGCTCGGCATGGGAACCTGGGAATTCGGCGGGCGCGACACGCGCAATCCCGACAATGACGATGCCGGTCAGATACGCGCTTTGCAGGTTGGCATCGAAGCCGGTCTGACTTTGATCGACACCGCTGAATACTATGCCGAAGGCCATGCCGAGACGCTGGTCGGGCAGGCTATAGCCGACTATCCGCGGGAAAAGCTGTTTTTGACTTCGAAGGTCTGGAAGACGCATCTTGACCGCGATAGCGTCCTGTGGGCGGCAGAGCAATCGCTGCGGCGTCTGGGGACAGACTACCTGGACTTGTATCTGTACCATCAGGTTTCGGAAGAGGTTCCTCTGCTGGAGACGATTGGGGCGATGAATGAACTGGTCGAGCAGGGTCTGGTTCGGAATATTGGGGTGAGCAATTTTGCCGTGCCCCGCTTGCAGCGCGCCATGGCGTGTTCAAGTGCGCCGATTGTCGTCAATCAGGTTCATTACAGCCTTGTCCACCGTGAGCCGGAGCTCGGGCTGCTGGCATTTTGCCAGGAGCATGATGTCATGCTGCAAGCCTGGCGGCCGCTTCGCGGTGTTGTCGCATCAGAATTGACTGACCGGCTTTGTCGGCAATACGGTTGCACCCTGCCGCAGCTGGCTCTGGCCTGGCTGTTGGGACAGCGTCAGGTCACGACTATGACCGCGATGCGCAACCCTAAGCATGTGCCGGAAAATGCCGCTGCAGTTGATTTGGTTTTGGCAGAGAGCGATATTGAGCTGCTGCGTACTGATATGCCGGGTCTGAAGCACACCTCAGCCGTGCCGCTGCGATGAGGTGTTGCCGGGTGCCCTGGGTAAGGCGCTTTAGTGGACAGTGGACAATGGACAGAAGTGGACTTTAGTAGACGATGGACTGTGGACGGAAGTGGGCTTTAGTGGCAGTGGACGTGGACGGAAGTGGGCGTTGCGCCGTGGGGTGAAGACACTTGTCTTTCTTAGGCTTCAGCCAGCACAAGCGCATGCAGGCAGAAGTGGCCGTTATCAATCGGTGGCCGATTGCAATTTTTTCTATAAACTTTTCAGTTGTCGCGTTGATTTTCCCGTAGCAGGCATTATTTTAATAGGCGTTTTAAAACAATACGCCTTCGTAGCTCAGTCGGTAGAGCAGCTGACTCTTAATCAGTTGGTCGACGGTTCGAATCCGCCCGAGGGCACCATCTTAACAGCCTCAATCCTAACGGGTTGGGGCTTTTTCTTTGGCAAAAAGCAGCAGCTGCGATTTTTTGAAGCATTGCTGGGCAGCGTTCAGTAGACTTCCACTTCTGTGAGCAGGCGGCTGTTGAGTTTGCCGTCGCCCGGGGTTTTGTCTTTGCGGTTGCTGATCTCAATGCGGAGGGTGGGGACAGTGTCGCCGTCCAGTTCGACGGTGATGACGTCGCTATCGTCGTTTTGGAAGGGGAATGACTTCTTGTTGGCGACTATTTTGCCCGCGACCAGGTTGCCGGCTGGGGTATAAAGCACGACTTTGCGTACTGGGGCCGGTTCTGGCAGGGTGATGTCCAGCCATGGCGCCTGGTCATTGGTCTTTGGCGACCAGGACATCTCAACGCGCAGCGGCTCGGCAATGCCGTCAACCAGGAAGTAGAGCGAGCCGAATGCCTTGGTGGCGTAGTAGTGAGCGTCGCTGGAAGCCTGCAAGGTTGGCACTCCGGCCGGGATTTTGCCGGCGCCGTACTCCAGGTAGTCGGCTTCCTTCATTTCGCCGACGGCAATCAGGTTGCCGTCTTTTCGGCGCGCCCGTCGGAAGTCCTCAATGGTCTTGACGGTTTCAGCGACTGCCGGGATAGCGTTGGCGTCTTCCTGGTTGTTGATATAGATATGGGTTTCGCGGGGGGCGAAGGTGTCTACGAAGGTATTTCCCTTTAGGACGATTTCGCGATTTTCGCCGGCGACGAACAAGCGAGGGCCGACCTCTTGCTGGAGGGCGAAGGTCGCGGTCACGGTTTCCAGGGAGGTGTTGACGGCAAGCAGGCAGACGCGGCCGTCACGGATTTTCAGTCCGGCCTGGAAATGCCGTTGGGCTGGCGTGGTGACGACGGTTACGGCGTCAGGCTTGGAATTGGGCAGCAGGTAATCTTTCAGGCGGAAGAGGGTTTCTCCGATAGCATCGGGGCCGAAGATCAGGGAGGTGTACCAAGGTGCGCAATGCCAGGCATACATGTTGAAGCCCTTGACATTGTGAATGATGGCCTGGAAGAACTGGCTGCGCTGGTCAAAGTAGTCTGGTGGCACGCCTTTGACCTTGCCGTCGCGGGAATAGGCTGGCCAGGATGTCATCAGCGGCATTTGCCAGGCTGGTCGCAGGGCGGTGGAGGTCTTGGCCCATTCTGACGAACACCAGCGCGGGTGGCCGGTGCTGCCGTCAGCAAAATACTGCGGATAGCAGTCGGGCAGGAGGACATCGCAGCCGCGGTAGTATTGTTTGATGCCGGTCGGCCCCCAGTTGAGCATGATGCAGGGGTGATAGGGGTCGAGTTCGCTGATCAGGTCACGTGCTTCTTCGTACCAGATGGGGTTATTGTCGCGGCACTCTGGTTCGTCAGCCATGTAGTAGCCTAGCAGCCCGCGCACGTCACGGATGCCGGTGATGTAGTCGATGATTTTTTGCCGCTGTTCTGGGGTAAGTCCTTTCTTTCTGGTTTCGGGGTCTTTGAAGATGACCCTGGGCTGCCAGGAAGTGCCGGGCAGCTCCTGGAAGGGGAAGGCCATCAGGAGTTGGCCGCGGTCAGCTTGCCGCTCGTGGCTCTGGCGCGCTTCTTCCAGGGTGCCGAATGGCGTCAGCACGAGCATGGAGTTATACCAGGGTTTCTGCTCGTTGGGCTGGGTGCCATACCAGCCAAAGGGCAGGAAGGGCTTGCCGTCGACATGAGTGATGCCCTCTTGGTCAAACCAGACTTCGTTGGGGAGATACGGCAGTTTCCTGATGCGGACTTCGCTTTGCAGGGTGCGTCCGTCCAGTTTGCAGGCGGCTTTGAGGACATAGTCGCCATCGGGCAGGCTGGCGCCGTCAAACTGTACGCGCTGAGTGGCTTGGGCGGCGGCGAAGTCTTGCCGCGCCGCTTCGCCGCCAGGACCAACGAGTGTCACAGCCAGCGGCTTGCCAGTGCCTTCCCGCAGGCTGATTTCCGCCTCGATGGTCTTATCGGGCATGGTCGCATAGAGGTTGTTTCGATAGCACGGACGGTGCAGGGTGATGGCCAGCGGCTGGTACTCGGCGGCCACTAGGCGGGTGGCTTTTTTCAGGAGTCGGCGTCGGGAAGCGTTGGCGTACAGTTCGAGGTCGAGTTCATACTGCCCTGGGCCGGCGGGATGCAGGGTCAGGGAATGTTTCTGATATTCGTTTCGGGGCAGAGTCAGGAGCTTATTTGCTTGGACGCTGGCGTTGGAGGCGCAGTCTCGCAGCCGCGCTTCCAGGTGAAGGATGGCGAATGAGCCGGTGTTGTTGTGTACGACGGTGCTGACCATTGCCTCGTATTGGCCGTCTGCATTTTTGTCAAAAGAGAAGTTGACTTCATCGAGGTCGAGTTGGAATCGGGTTGGATTGAAGTCAGCGATGACGGCTGTTCGGAAGGCTGCTGGAACTACATGGCTGCGCACTGGAATCGGTGAGGTCGCCGAGAGTTCCGGTGGGGTGACGGCGTAGCGATTGCGGCCGAGGTTGATGCGCCAGGCAGGTTCCGTCGTGGCGGAGAACGCCAGGGCGCCGAATGGAATGGCGGCTTCCACTAACCAGGCATTTTCGGCGCGTGCCACTTTGATTTCAGCTCCGCTGGCCCAGTCCAGGTCAAGCAGGTATTTGCCGGTGTCGGTGTTGTCGTCAACGGCCTTCATGTCCACCCAGGCGCCAGCGACGTCGACCATGATCTTGTAGAAAGAGAGTAGATTCGGGTCGGTGACAACGTTGATTTCGAGGGAGTCGTTGAGCCAGAGCATGGTGGAGCCGGGCGAGTATTCCGTTTGTCGGACTTTGTCCATCGCCGGTTCTTCCAGTTCGACGCCTAAGTAGAGCTGATCCTGGTCGTGATAGAGTTTATACTTGACGCCGGCGGTTGGCGCCTGGTCAGTGCCAAGCAGGAAGCAGCCCGTGTTCCAGGGCAGGTTTTGCCAAGCGGGGTCGTCAAGGCGGCCGTTGATTTCTGGGGGCGATGGCTGAAAGTTTACGCGCAGAGGTTCCATGGCCTGAAGCAGCGCCGGGCTGGACAAGAGCAGGAACAACAAGCTGGCAAGGAGGCGGTTAAGCATGACGTTTTTCCTGTTTGGCAGGGTCTATAGTGATTTATTGTATTCGGAGATGAATCTTTTAAAGCGCTTTGCCCAAGGTGCCATAATCCCAGCCGCCCGCTATTCCAGTGTGAACAGCAGTCGAGCTGTCACATACTTATCTGGCAGATCCTGGTCGCGAGCCAGAGGTTGAAAGAAACAGGACAGCACCAGGCTGTAGTCGCCGGCTGGCCATCCTTGGGTGGAAAAGGTGCGCTCGTGGGAGCGGGAGTGCCGGGCTGCCGCCTGCGTCCAGACCATCGGTTCCAGCCTGACTGCGGCCCATTTGGGGTCTTTGGGGGTGGAGGCTGTCTTACCCGTGGCGTCGCAAAAATTGCCGGGCAGATTGAATAGATAGGCATAGATGGACGAACCGCAAAACGAATGTGTTTCTGGATACGTCAGCTCGGCCTTGACAGTGATGTCCGCGCCGGCCGGCAGAATGGCGGCTGGCGGCAGGTCAGTCGTCACTTTGAATGGATTGGGCTGGGCGTCTTCGCCATGGACTGGCGTCAGCAGAATCGGCATGAGCAGCAGCGCGAGCAGGAGAAGAGCCGGCAACGCCGGTATGCGCAGACGATGTTTATCCCAGAGCATGGCTGACCTCGCTGCATTGGGCGATGGATGGTTTGGGACAAGCTCCACCCCAGGTTCCGCTTCGCTTCACCTGGGGTTATTTCTAGTGCCGCCTCTCCGAGGCTTAGGCTTGGGTGGACTCCACCCCAGGTTCCGCTTCGCTTCACCTGGGGTTACTCATGGTGCCGCCTCTCCGAGGCTCAGGTTGTGGACGGTCGTCCTCCCTGCGGGTTATTTCACGACTAGGTTGACTAGGCGACCGGGCACGCCGATGGATTTGACTATAGTTTTGCCGGCGATTTGGGCTTGCACGGTTTCGTCAGCCAGGGCGAGGGCGCACAGGGCGTCAGCGTCAGCGCTAGCCGGGACATTGATGCGGGCGCGTGGCTTGCCATTGATTTGCACGAGGATTTCGACTTCATCCACGGTGAGTTTGGCCGGGTCGAACTTGGGCCATGGATGGTAGGCCAGCGTGTCTTGGTGCCCGAGGCGTTGCCAGAGTTCCTCGGCGATATGCGGGGCCAACGGGCTGAGCAGCAGCACAAATGTCTCCAGCGCCGTTTTGTTCCGCTGCGGCATTCGGCTGAATTCGTTGGCGAAAATCATCAGCTGGCTGATGGCGGTGTTGTAGTCCAGGCTTTCGATGTCCTCGCTGACTTTTTTAATGGTCTGATGCAGGATTCGTTCTGCTTCTCGGGACATCGGCGCGTCGCTCACTTCCGGCGCCAAGGTGCCGGTGTCCACGTCGACGATCATTCTCCAGACCTTGTTGAGGAATCGGCAGACGCCTTCGACGCCTTCGGTGTTCCAGGGCTTGACTTCTTCGAGCGGTCCCATGAACATTTCGTACAGGCGGAAGCTGTCGGCGCCGTATTTCTTGATGATGTCATCGGGGTTGACGACGTTTTTGAGCGACTTTGACATTTTGGCTGGGAGCATGGTCAGCTCTTCGCCGGTTTTCTTGTGGAAGAATTTCTTGTCTTTTTCCACGACTTGGTCGTTGGGCACGAGGACGCCGCGCTGGTCCTTATAGGAGATTCCAAGGATCATCCCCTGGTGGATGAGTCGTTTCCATGGCTCTGGGTGGGTGACATGGCCGAGGTCATAGAGCACCTTGTGCCAGAAGCGTGAGTAGAGCAGATGCAGGACTGCGTGTTCAGCGCCGCCGATATAGAGGTCGACAGGCATCCAGTATTTTTCTTTTTCCCTGTCCCAGCCGGCCTGGTCGTTATGCGGGTCGATGTAGCGCAGGTAGTACCAGCAGGAGCCTGCCCATTGCGGCATGGTGTTGGTTTCGCGCTTGCCTTTGGCTCCTGTGACTGGGTCGGTGTAGTCAAGCCAGTCCGCGGCGCGCGCCAGGGGCGGCTCGCCGTCTTCGGTTGGCTTGTAGTTTTCCATCTCCGGCAGTATCACTGGCAGTTCTTCCTCTGACACCAGTTTTACAGTGCCGTCCTCCATGTGGACCAGGGGGAAGGGTTCGCCCCAATAGCGCTGGCGTGAAAACAGCCAGTCGCGCAGCTTGAAGTTGACGGTCGGCTCACCGATGCCCTTGGCGTGCAGCCAGTCGGTGATGCGCTGCTTGGCCTCAGTCATGCGCAGGCCATTCAAGGAGACTTCATCGTTGCTGGAATTCATCATCTCGCCGTCCTCGACCCAGCAGGCTTTTCCGGCTATGACTGCCTCTGGGTCGACCCCGGCTGCGGCGCAGGCCTTAGGGTCTGGCCGCATGATGCAGGTGATAGGCAGCTTGAATTTAGTGGCGAACTCGAAGTCGCGGGTGTCGTGCGCTGGCACGGCCATAATGGCGCCAGTGCCGTAGCTGATGAGGACATAGTCTGAAATCCAGATCGGAATGGGCTGCTGGTTGACCGGGTTGATGGCACAGACGCCGATGAATTCGCCGGTTTTGTCCTTGTTGAGTTCGGTGCGGTCGAGGTCTGATTTGCTGCTGGCTTCGTTGACATACGCCTGCACGGCGGCGCGCCGGTCAGCCGTTGTCAGCTTGGCGACGAGGGGATGTTCCGGCGCCAGAACCATGTAGGTCGCCCCGAACAGCGTGTCTGGCCTGGTCGTATAGACCCGGATGGTGTCCTTGCCGCCCTGGACCTGGAAGTCGACTTCCGCGCCGGTCGACTTGCCGATCCAGTTTTTCTGCATTTCTTTGGTGCCTTCGGGCCAGTCGAGCTCGTCAATGCCGGCCAGGAGTTCTTCCGCGTAGGCGGTGATTTTAAGCACCCATTGGCGCACTGGCTTGCGCACCACCGGATAGTTGCCGACTTCCGAGCGTCCGTTGATGACTTCCTCGTTGGCGAGCACGGTGCCCAGTTCCGGGCACCAGTTGACCGGTTCGTAGGACTCATAGGCCAGGCCCTGCTTGTAGAGCTGGGAGAAAATCCACTGGGTCCACTTGTAGTATTTCGGATCGGTGGTGTTGATTTCCCGGTCCCAGTCAAAGGAGAAGCCGAAGGCCTCGAGCTGTTTTTTGAAGATGTCGACGTTTTTGGCGGTAGTGACGGCCGGGTGGGTTCCGGTCTTGACGGCGTATTGTTCGGCAGGCAGGCCAAAGGCGTCCCAGCCCATGGCGTGGAGGACGTTATAGCCGTGCATGCGCTTGTAGCGGCACCAGATGTCGGACGCGGTATAGCCTTCCGGGTGTCCGACATGCAGTCCTGCGCCGGACGGATAGGGGAACATGTCAAGCACGTATAGTTTAGGGCGGGTGTAGTCGCAGTCGATGGCCTTGAAGGTCTTGTTCTGCTTCCAGAAGCGTTGCCATTTTGCTTCGATGGCGGCAGGGTTGTAGACGTGAGCTGGTTCGGGCATGAAAGGAATCCTTATGGTTGATGAGAAGCCGGCCGTGGGGCCGCTGTGGTGATGCTCGTGCGGTTCGTCGGACTCAGCGGCTGGTCCGCACTGTTTTGTTGATAGGCTCCAGTGGGGAATCGGCGCCTGCCTTCTTCCGCGCCAAGCCGTCGATGTATTCCAGTTCCAGGATGTTCGACATCAGTCGCCAGGAGAATTTCTTCAGCACTTCCTGGCGGCCGTACTCGCCCATTTTTTCGCGCCGCTTCGGATTTCTCAATAGTCGGATGACAGCGTCGGCGACCCTGTCCGGTTGTTTTGGTTCGCACAGGTATCCGCTCAGGCCATTGATGACCACTTCGGGGGTGCCGTCAAGGGGGTAGGCTACGACAGGCACGCCAGAGGCGAGCGCTTGGACGGCTGTCCTGGGCAGTCCTTCCCGTAGCGACAAGTGAGCCAGGACATGCATCAGGGCGGTGTAGCGGCAGACTTCCGTTGGCGGCACCAGTCCGGCAAAAATGATATGGTCGGTGATTTTGAGATCAGCGGCCTTCTTTTCTATCTTGGCGCGCAATGAGCCGTCGCCGACTAAAAGGAATTTCACCTCTGGGACGGCGGCGATGATTTTTGGAGCGGCGGCTAACAGCACGTCATGGCCTTTTAAGTCAAACAGGCGGGCGATTTTTCCCACCACCAGGTTTTTTTCCGTGATGCCGAGTTGCTGCATCAGTTCTGGTTCGGGCTGGGCTTCGATGAATGCCTCCAGGTCCATGCCGCTGTAGACCACCTTATACTTGCTGCGCGGGGCGACTTTGGCGCGGACGCATTGGTCGATCATCGCCTGGGCGACGGCGAAGATTTTGTCACAGCGCTTGGCGGCATAGCGTTCGGCGGCGATGTAGAACCAGTTTTTCAGGAAGAACTGGTACGGGAAGAAAGCCTGGCCATGAACAGTGTGGACGACTAGCGGCACGGACGCCTTCCACGCCGCCAGTCGGCCTAAGATGCCGGCCTTGGAGGAATGGGTGTGCACCACGTCGAAGTAGCGGGATTGGAAGAGTCTCAGCAGTTCCTGGTACGCTTTCCGGTCTTTCAGCGGATTGAGATTGCGGCACAGCGACGGTATTTCGATGATTTCCAGGCCAGGCGGGCAAGTTTGCTTGAGGAGACTCCCTTCCGCGCCTTCTGACGGGCCGGTCACCAGGGTGACTTCATGCCCCCTTTCCAGGTGCCCTTGGCAGGTATAGAGGGTGTTTTCCTGGGCGCCGCCGATAATCATTCTGGTGATGACGTGACAGATTTTCAGTTGGCTCGACATAGTGTTCCCGTGGTTGATTCGCAGCGGAGAAATGGAATGTCCCCGGAAGCATGAAAATAAAGAAACATCAATCAATTAAATATATCCGAAAAAATGAAAATGAAAAGTCAGTCGGCGTTGAACATGACGGCTGTTGGCTGCAAAAGCTGTTTTTTATCATGCTTGCGATTTACTTTTGTCGGAAGTAGGTTACTTTGATAGGAGGATAGCTGGTCTGCGGGTCGGCGTTTAGTTTTGCGGTGCAGGAGAAAACAGGTCAAAGGAAAGGACGACAATGGCTGGTTTAAAGATAGCGATCATGGTGCACAATCTGCGGATGGGCATTTATGAGGGCATGGAGTTTGCGGCTCGCATGGGCGTGCCGGGCGTGCATCTGGCTTGCGTCAAGGGTTTCACCCCTGGGGAGATGGATTTGGCGGCGCGTCGTCAATTGGTGCGGCGCGTCAAGGACATGGGGTTGGAGATTTCGGCGATTTGCGCCTGGGGCGGCAACGTCGACCTGGGCGAGCCTGAGAATCTTGAGAAGCATATTGAGGAAGGGAAGAAGCTGCTGGAGTTCGCCGCTGACCTTGAATGCGGCATTTGGCAGGGCCATTGCGGCATTATTCCGCATACGCGGGACAATCCGAAGTGGGCGCGCTTTGTCGATTCCTTTGGCCAGATCTGTCGTCATGGCGAAAAGGTCGGCGCCCGCTTGGCGGTGGAGACCGGGCCGGAGCCGCCGGAAGTGTTCATGGAGATGATCGCGGACGTGAAAAGCCCGTCGCTGAAGGTCAATTACGACCCGGCGAACCTGATTTTGTGGCCGGCCCGCTACCAGACCATGAATGGCGGCGTCTACGACCGGGAGAAGGCGTTTGCCGAATACAAGCCGGTCGAGGGCGTGAAAGTCTTTGGCAAGCACATTATTCACACTCATGCCAAGGACGCGAAAGTGTTTCCTGACATTGGCCGCAAGGAAGTGCCGCTCGGCGAAGGGTGGATTGACTGGCCGAAGTACGTCGGCTATCTCCGTGAAATTGGCTATGACGGCTACTATGCCATTGAGCGCGAAGTCGGCAACGACCCGGTCGGCGACATCACCCGCGCCATTGAATTTCTGCGGACTTTGTGAGGCACTAATCAAGTTGAATGAACATCGCCGGTGATGACGGCTATCAGAAGGGACGATGAAGATGACGACAGGCAAGCGCAAGGCAGCGATTTTTCATGGGGCGGGCAAGCCATTCAAGGTCAAATCATATCCTGTCAGCGCTCCGGCGGCGGGCATGGTCGGCTTGAGTTTGACGGCCAGCGGCATCTGCGGCACGGACGTGCATATCCACGACGGACGCCTGGGCATGCCGGATTTTCCTTTGATCATCGGCCATGAATTCCTTGGCAAGGTCGATGCTATTGGAGCCGACGTCACCCAAGATGGCCTTGGCCGCGTCTTGGCTAAGGGCGATCAGACGGTGGCCTGCGTTGCCATTCCCTGCGGCGTTTGCTTTAATTGCCGTCGCGGGGAGACGGCCAGCTGCATGGCATTCGGCGTGACCTACGCCCAGAACGCCGAGGAAGCGCCGCACTTTTTTGGCGGCCTGGCCGAATACCTGTATTCGCCGGCGCAGAATTTGGTGCGGTTGCCGGATGGCGTTGACGCATTGGCTGCGGCCGCTGTTCCTTGCGGCGGCCCGACCGTGATCAGGTCGTGCGCGTACGGCGGCGGCCTCAAGGCTGGCGAGCTGGTAGTTGTCCAGGGCAATGGGCCGCTTGGACTGTTCGCTCTGGCTTGGGCCAAGGCGCATGACTGCCGGGTGGTGATGATTGGCTCGGCTACTAATCCGTTGCGCTTGGAATTGATGCAAGCCTGGAAGCCGGAACTGTTCCTGGACTATCGCAAGGCCGATGCCGAGGCCATCAAGCGCGAATTGAGCCGAATGACCGACGCCGACGGCGCGGACGTGGTGATCGAAACCAGCGGCGCGCGCGACGCTTTCCCGCTGGGGCTCCAGCTGCTGCGCAAGCGCGGCCGTTACTTCGTGCCGGGACAGTACTCGAACAGCGGCGCAGTCACGATTGAGCCGCAATTGATTACGTTCCAGGCACTGCAAATCATTGGCAGCGGCCAATATACAATGGCTGACATCCTGACCTACCTGGAATTCCTGGCGCGTCACCCGGAATGGCAGCCGCTGTTTGCCAAGATGGTCTCCAAATACCGCGTGGATGACGTCAACCAGGCCATGGCAGACGCTAAGGCCGGCAAAGTCATCAAGGCAGTCGTGACTGCATAAAAGCGACTACAGGCAACCATGCGCCTGGAGCTGGCTGGCCAGCTCCAGGCGCGTTTTTGTTTTATGGCTCGCAGCAGGTCGCCTGGTGGGCCAGGGCGCGTTTTTGGTAGTCATCCCAGGTCTCGATCTCGAATTCGTAAATCATGTCCATGACCGATTTTTCCTCGTGCCAGGACGTGATCAGCACGCAGCCGAGGTGGCCTGGCTCGGTGATGACGACTTGTCGCTGGTATTTGTTTTTCAGGTCGCGCAGTTTTTTGCCGTTGTAGTCAAGGTGCACCACGCGGCAGTCGAGGTTGATTTCGGCGCACACGTACGGCGTGTAGTTGGTGCTGGCAGCCACCAGTTCGCCAAGCGGATTGATGATTGTGCTTTGGTCGCCGCAGATGGCGCCGACGAAGTAAGTCTGGCAGGCGTAGGCCCAGTAGTTCTGCATCAGGCCGCCGTGATACATGGAGCAGAAGGCCAGCAGGTCTGGGCGGTTTTCCTCGTACTTCTTCCGGATTGGCTCGAAATTGAGGTCAAAGCAGATGGCGCAGCCGATGGTACCGATGTCTGTTTTGATCAGCGGCGCGTCTTTGCCGCACAGGATGCCGTAGACCGTGTTTTCCTCGATGACCAGGTGGTTTTTGTTGTAGATGCCGGCCACTTCGCCTTTGCGGTCGATGATCTGGGTGGAGTTGCGCCACGTCCCATCCGGCAATTCCCGGCAGGCGGAATAGGCTATCAGGCAGTTGTTGTCGCGGGCTATCTTGGACCAGAAGTCGCGGACTTGGTTTTTGCGAACCCGGTAGTACTCTTGGCGTTGCGGCCCCGGGATGTTCAGAAAACGGTCGCTGGCTTCGGGGATGACGATCAGGTCGGGACGGTTGGGCAGGACCGGCGCCAACTGACCCTCCCAGAAGGCGATCATCTTCTCGACGCCTTTTTGGAAAGGCTGGCTGAGATCATGCTGGATGGTGCGTGAACCGCTGAGGCTGGCAATCATGCAGGGACGTGACATGCGTTTCTCCTTGTGAATGGGTTGCTGGGCGAAGGCGTCTATCGGCCGGTTTACGGGGTCGGTCCGGTCAGGCGCTGCGTCAGCCTGGTTTGGCGCAGCATGGGAGTGTTGTTGCGGATGGCGATGCCCAGGGCTCGGCGCGACCCGACTAGGATCAGCAGTTGCTTGGCACGGGTCATCCCAGTGTACAGGAGATTGCGTTGCAGCATGACATAATGCTGGGTCAGAACCGGGATGATGACAGCGGCGAATTCGCTGCCCTGGGATTTGTGGACGGTGACAGCGTAGGCCAGCAGCAGCTGGTCGGCTTCGTGCTGCTCATACAAGACCACGCCAACGTCGAACTGAACCGTGAATTTCCTGGTTTCGTTGTCGATGAAAAGGATTTGGCCCAATTCGCCGTTGAAGACGCCCTTGTCGTAGTTGTTAGCCGTCTGCATCACCTTGTCTCCGGTGCGGAACATCCTGGAGCCCATGGTGAAGGACTCTTTTGCCGGGTGGTCTGGGTTGAGCATCTCTTGCAATTTGGCGTTGAGTGCGATGGTTCCGCATTCGCCTTTGCGCATGGGCGAGAGGACTTGCACTTCCGTGAACGGGTCGAATCCGTACACGTTGGGGATGCGGTCGGCAATCAGCCGGCCGATCATGTCTGCCGCTCGCTCCGGGTCATTGAGTTCGACCCAGTAGAAGTCTGTTTTGATGGTGTTGGCGACCTGCCGGAGGTCTGGCATGCGACCTTGGTTGACGGCATGGGCGTTGGTGATGATGCGGCTGCCCTCTGCCTGGCGGTAGATTTCGGTCAGGTGAGTCACGGGGATGCGCTGGCTGGCGATCAGGTCGTGCAGCACAGCCCCCGGGCCGACGGATGGCAGCTGGTCCTTGTCACCCACTAAGACGACATGGGTGCCCGGCTCAATGGCCTGGAACAGGCTGGCGGCCAGTTGCGTGTCCAGCATGGAGACCTCGTCAATCACCAGCAAGTCGGCTCGCAGCGGGTGGTCGCGGTCGTGCTCAAAGGCCCTGGCAGCCACATTCCATTTCAACAGGCGGTGGATGGTCGCCGCCTCCAGCTTAGTTGCCTCGGACAGCCGCTTGGCAGCCCGGCCGGTCGGCGCTGCCAGCAGGACTTTCTTTCTCAGGGCGATAGCCGCCGCGACCATCTGGCTGACGACTGTGGTTTTGCCGACGCCAGGGCCGCCGGTGACGATGCTCAAAGGATAGGTGAAAGCCCATTCAACAGCTTGTCGCTGGGCGGCGTTGAGGCGGAAAAAGAGATTGCCAAGGCTGTTGTGAGGCATTGGCCAGGCTGACGGCGGGTGCCAGAGAAGGGCATTGAGCTGGCCGGCCAGGTCTATTTCGGCCTGGCGGAGCCGCCGCGGGTAGAGCATGACCGTCGGCTCCGGCGTCAGTGCTGGCTCGGGGACGATTTTATTTTCGTCGATCGCGATTTCCAGGCCTTTTTCCAGGGCTTCGAGCGGGGCGTGGAGGAGTTTTTCCGCTGCTTCCAGCAAGGTTGGCTTGGGGCAGCAGGTATGTCCCAGCTGGGTGAAGTCATCCAGGGCGTAAATCATGCCGGCGCACAGTCGCAGCGGGCTATCTGCGGCAATGCCGAGGCTGGCGGCGATGCGGTCTGCGCTGAGGAAGCCGATGCCGTCCATTTCCGCTGCCAGCCGATACGGGTTGCGGCGCACGGTCTCTGCGGCGCCGCCGGCGTATTTGGCGATGATTTTAGAACACATCCCGGGACTCAGGCCCAGCCCTTGCAGGAAAATCAGAGTTTCCCGCTCAGCATGGCTTTTCTGCCAGGCTTTGCGGATTTCCTTGATGCGCTTTTTGCCGATGCCGGGAATTTCGAGCAGGCGGTCTGAGCAGGTGTCTAAGACCCGAATGGCGTCAACGCCGAATTTTTTGACGATTTTATCGGCATAGACTTCGCCGATGCCGGGCAGGATGCCAGAGGCCAGATAGCGGCGGATGCCGTCTTCGGTGGTAGGCAGGACGGCGCGGAAAGTCGCCACTCGGAATTGCCGGCCATGCTCCTTGTGGTTTTCCCAGTTGCCTTGCGCTTCGATGTCCTGTCCTTCCATGACGCCGGGCATGACGCCGACTAAGGTGACATCCTGCAAGTCGTCGGTACGCAGGCGGATGACTGCGTATTGGTTGTCAGGATTGCTGTAGACAATGCGGAGGATTTCGCCGCGCACCGTGTGGAGGACAGGCAGGACAAAGTCTTCCGCCTGGTCATGGATTAGCGGCAAGTCGTCTTTGTCCTGGGGGAAGTCCAACATGGCGGCGGGTGTTTTTCCTTGGGCGAACGGCGTTGATGAAGGTGGTTGGGCGTGGCAGGCAGCTGAGATTAATTTTATCCCTGGGCGCGGAATATGCAAATCGGTTCAGGTCAGTCTCATGGAAAAGCATAAAGAAAGCCAGTGCCTGGAGGCTCAGGGCTGGCTTGCATTTGTTTCCAGGTGCGAGGTGTCATTCCAGAGTTCGAGCTGCCAGCCGCGATCCTGGTGATACAGGAAACGGTTGACCGAGGTGTTGTGCGACAAGGGGCCGCAGGGCAGCCGACGGACGCCGAAGACATGATAAATCAAAGCCCGGAGCGCGCCGCCATGCGTCACGACGAGGATTGACTGGCCAAGGTGGCGGTTAGCCAGCTCGTTAAAGCAGGCCACGACCCGTGCCGACAGTTGCTCATGGGATTCGCCGCCGGGGGCGACGAAGTCCGGCGAGCCGCTGGAATAGATGGCGTACTCTTCCGGGTAAAGTTGCTTGAGGTCGTCGATGAGTTGATTTTGCCAGTCGCCCAGATGCCATTCGCGCAGGGCTGGCAGCAGCGTCACGGGCCGGTCGCCGACAATGGCGCGCACTGTGTCCACCGTGCGGTCGAGGTCGCTGGCATAGACTGCGTCGAAATGGCATGTTTGCAGGCGGCGGGCAACGGCGATGGCCTGGGCGCGGCCGTCTTCGTCAAGCTGGGAATTGAACTGACCCTGGATGCGTCGAACTCGATTATGGCCGGTCTGGCCGTGACGGACGATGGTGAAAGAGGCAGTAGATGTCATAGTGTAGTCAATTATTTTTAGTAAAGGATGGCGCAGGTCGCCAGCTGGGCTGCTGCTATGGGGAGGATGGATTCGTCAAAGTCAAAATCGGGGTTGTGGGCGATCGGGAACTGGTCGCCCTTGCGAATCCCGAACGTCATATAGTAGGCTGGGATTTTTTGTGCGTAGTAGGCGAAGTCGTCAGAGCCCATGCTGGGAACGATTTTGGTCAAGGGCAGGTTGAGGACCTGGGCGGCCTGGCGGACGATGGCGCCGACCTCAGGGTCATTGACTGTGACCGGCAGTTTGGGAATGAAGGTGGTTTCACAGCGTGCGTGATGGGTGGCGCTGGCGTGTTCAAACAGATGGGAGAGCTCTTGGCGAAGGATTGGTTCGGCGTCGGCTGACAGAAATTTCGATCTGATTTCCAGCTTCACCCGGTCTGGGATGCGGTTTTCGCTTTTGCCGCACTGGATGGCCGTGGGCACGATGGTGCAGGGTATGGAGGCATGTAGGCGATCCTTGACCTGGGCGAGTCCGCTGATGATGGCAGCGGCGGCCAGGAGCGGGTTGGCGCATTCGTCGGGATAAGCCGCATGACCGCCCTGGCCAATGATGTCTAGCTCTATGACTAGGCCGCCTGCCATGACCGGCCCGTCGCAATAACCGACCAGGCCAAAGTCAGAGGTCGCATTGAGGTGGGCGCCGAAGATGACGTCTACGTCTTTCAAGGCGTCATGCTCAAGCAGGAGTCGGGCGCCCGAGGCGGGCCCTTCCTCGGCTGGCTGGAACAGGAAGCGGACATGGTGCCGGGGGCGGATTTTGTCCAGGATGGCAGCGGCGCCGAGCAGCATGGCTGTGTGGCCGTCATGGCCGCAGGCGTGCATGACGCCAGGGTTGAGGGAGGCGAAGCTATGGCTGTTCGTCTCGGTGATGGCCAAAGCGTCGATGTCCGCCCGCAGGGCCACGGTCTTTTTGCCTTCGGTTCCTGGCAGTTGGGCGACGACGCCGGTTTTCAGGTCGAGGTCGAGGATTTCCGCCTGTGTCGTCATGCTGGCGAGCTGCTCTCGGATTTTGGTGGTGGTGCGGTATTCCCGGAGGCCGAGTTCCGGGCGTCGGTGCAGATCACGGCGAATTGCGGTCATGGTTTCCTGGAGTCCAGCGGCTTCGTGCTTGATTTTTGCCATGCTCTTGTCAGTATCCATGTTCGACTCCTTGGCTTGTGCCGCTTATGGCAGTGGGACGACTTCGACCTTGTGGATTCGTCTTGTCAAAAGGAATTTGGGTGGCCGAGCTGGATATGTATTGTCGGCATCATTATGTTATGATAAGATGATAGCATTTGTCCATGGCATACCCAGCGGTCTGGCTGTCGGCGGCGCGGCGATTCATCCTCGTGGGCGGCAGGGGAGCGTTGAAAAACATAACTTGATTTTGCCTGAATGCAATATTTTCCGGGATAGATATTTGTATCGGTTCGCCTTTGATACTTGCTGTGCCTGCAAGCTGCCGCGCCAAGCATCCGTGGCTGCCTGAAACCCACGAAGCTGTGGACATTGTGGACGCGGTGGACGTTGTGGACATGCGCCCACTAAAGTCCACTTCCGTCCACGTCCACTCTCCACTAAAGTCCACTAAAGTCCACTTCCGTCCACGTCCACTCTCCACTAAAGTCCACTTCCGTCCACGTCCACTCTCCACTAATGTCCATTAAAGTCCACAGTCCATCGTCTACTAACGTCCACTAACGTCCACTTCTGTCCATTGTCCACTAATCATGACTGACTCCTTGTCGTATTCCCTTCTTGACACTGGCGCTGGCCGCAAGCTTGAGCGTTTTGGCGATTATGTTTTGGATCGGCCCTGCGCCCAGGCTGTTTGGCGGCCGGCATTAAGGCCGTCTGAGTGGTCTCAAGCCGACGCTTTTTTCACTCGCGAGCAGGGGAATCGTTGGGAGTTTCGCCGTCCCTTGCCCGAATCGTGGATTTGCGTGGTTGGCGGCATTCGGTTTCAGGTGCGGCCGACCGATTTTGGCCATATTGGCGTTTTCCCGGAACACGTCCTTGGCTGGCAGTGGATGACTCGGGCGATTGCCGGCGTTGGCCGGTCGCTTTCCGTTCTCAATCTGTTTGCGTATTCTGGCGGTGCCACGTTGGCTTTAGCCAAGGTTGGCTGCGAAGTCTGCCATTTGGACGCTGCACGCAAAATGGTCGATTGGGCTCGTCGCAATGCTGAGGAGAACGGCCTTGGCCAGGCGCCTATCCGCTGGATCGTCGACGACGTGCGCAAATTCTTGCTGCGCGAGGTGCGGCGGGGCCGGCGCTATGACGGCATCGTCCTGGACCCGCCCAGCTTTGGTCGCGGCACTAACCAGGAATTGTTCAAGATTGACGACAATCTATTGGAACTATTAGGGCTGTGCTGGCAGGTGCTGACCCCGGCGCCGGTCTTTGTGTTTTTATCCTGCCATACGCCTGGCTATACGCCACTAGTGTTGCAGCATCTTATCAGCCAGATTGCCGTCGGCGGCAGTTTAGAGGCCGGGGAGATGGTCATTGAAGCCGCACCTGGGGCATTGCCGCTGCCTTCCGGCAGCTACGCCGCCTGGACAGGGCCTGGCAAGGCATAAAAAAGGCCATGTCTGACAAAGGAGCGACATGGCCAGAAAATCGATGGAGCGGGTGATGGGAATCGAACCCACGTAGCTGGCTTGGGAAGCCAGTGCATTACCATTATGCTACACCCGCATCTTATATGAAAAATAATTTACCCCGGCTGGAGTCGTTTGCAAATGATTTGGCCAGATTCTTCCGGAGAGCAGCCGGTTTTTATCTTCTTGCGTCGTCCTTGCCCTGAGTTTTCGGGCATTGTTCACGTTCCTTATCCACTGTCCACATTCTTGGAAAGGCACTTCAGATGACTCTGCATGGCGAGATGGTATTTCCCAAATTGTCGCGATTCGACCGTAATCAGGAGCCTTGCAGCCTGGCATTGCCGTTGCCAGCAGGCGCCTTAAACAATCCAGAGAATTTTTCCATCTGGGACGGCGACCGGGCTTTGCCTTGCCAGACGACGGTTACGTCGCGTTGGCCAGACCAGTCGGTGCGTTGGCTTTATGTTGATTTTCTGGCCAATCTGCCTGGCTTGAAGGAAAAGCGCTTGTCCTGGCGCCTGGAACCGTCCAAGCCGCCGCAAGAAGGCGGTGCAGCGGTCGCTGTGGCCGATGGCGCTGTGCGCCTGGAGAGCGGCGTTGCAACCTTGCATCTCAGTTCCCCTGGCGACATTTTGGAGTTGCGGACTGGTCTGGTTGTGGATGGCGCTTCAGAGCGTCTTTTGGGCGACTGCCATCATCCTTTCTGGGAAGATGATTCAGGCACGGTCTGGAAAGCCGTTCTGGATCAGGAGGGCTGGCAGGTCGTCAGTCCCGGGCCGATTCATGCCATCGTCCAAGGGCGCGGTAAGCATCAGTCTGAGGATGGTCGGTGCTGTTTTGATTTTCAGCTTCGTCTGCATGTTTATGCTGGCAAGCCCTGGTTTCAGGCTGAATACCGTCTTCTGCACGCCGAGGAAGAGGCGGAACTGCTGGTGCGCCGGATTGCTTGGCGTTGGCAGGCGGCCAGGCTCTTGTCGTCAGCTGGTCAGCGGGCTGTCGCGCGCTCGAATTACCGCACCCAGACCCGCGAATTGTCTGGGAATGATGGCGTTTTGGAGCAGAAAATCGATGCGGACTGGCTGTTGTTTGAGAGCAACGAGCAGATGCCGGAAACGCATTACGGCACATTCTGGGGTGACTGGCGCGAACCGGGTCAATTTGGCCTTTGCCTGACTGTCTTCCAGGCACAGCAGAATTATCCCAAGGCCCTCCGAGTCGGCGCCGATTTTCTGGAAGCGGACTTGTATCCCGCCAGTGCAGCGCCGTTGGTATGGCGGCAGGGCATTGCCAGGACTCAACGCCTGCTGCTTTATCCCCACGCCGGCGACTTGCCGTTGGCAGACGCCAATATCCGCAGTTTGCAGTACCAGATGCCCGACCGGCCCGTGCTGCCGGCTTCCTGCTACCAGCAGGCAGATGTCCTGGAAAATGTGTGGATGAATACGTCTTATCAGCCGTTGGAGGCGTATTTGATCCAACTGGCCGACCGGCGATTGCGAGCGTATGGCATGCTGCATTGGGGCGATGCTCCGGACATGGACTACACCACCCAGGGACGCGGCCGCGGTAAGTTCGTCTGGTGCAACAATGAATATGACATGCCGCATGCCGCCATGCTGATGTATGCTCGTAATGGGGAACGCCGCATGCTCGACTATCTCCTAGTGGCTGGCGAGCATCAGATGGATGTCGATGTCTGCCACTACAGTCCAAATCCGCATCGCCAGGGTGCTCAGCTGATTCACAGCGCAGACCATGTCAGCGGCGGCGCCACGCCTTCGCACCAGTGGGTCGAGGGATTGCTTGACCTGTATCACGTCACCGCCAATCGCGATGCCTTGGAAACCGCCTTGGGCATCGGCGAAAATCTGCTCTTGCAGCTGCAACAGCCGTCGTTGCAGCAGCCCGGGGGCAGCAGCGCTCGCGAGACTGGCTGGGCGCTGCGCAGTCTGCTGGCCCTGTATCGCGAAACCGGTGAGCAGCGCTGGTTGGCTGAATCGAAAAAAATCGTCCAGCAATTCCATGTTTGGCAGGAAGAGTTTGGTGCTTGGCTGTCGCCGTACACGAACCATACGTTGATACGGGTACCGTTCATGATTGCGGTTGCGGCCAGCAGTTTGATGCGTTACTACTGGCTGACCAACGATGCTGCGGTCGGGGAGCTGGTGGTGAAGGCCATGGACGATTTGCTGGCTCATACGCTGGGGCATGACGGTCGGTTTTTCTACAAGGAACTCCCCAGCCTGCAACAGCGCGGCGCTGGCTTGTATGTTCTGGAAAGCCTGGCGTATGCCTGGGATTTGACTCGGGACGCGAAATACATCCGGGCTGGAATGCCGCAGTTGCTGGCAACGCTGGCGGCAGCGCCTAACTATGGCTCAGGCGCCAAGTCCGAACAAGAGAACGCGGTCATTTGGGACCGCGGCGCCAGTCCAAAGGCATTTGCCATGTACAGCATGCCGCTGTTGATGTTTGGACGCGCCGCCGTCGAAGCCGGACTCCTGGCGGACGATTCGGCGAGCGGCAACGCCTGAAAAACGTGTCAAGGCGCATTCCAGGAACTTGCAAAAGAACTACGGGTCTGAGAAAAGACAGAAGAGAAGACGCTGAAACTGGACGCCGCCATCCAGCCAGCATATCACTGGCAACAAGCTTGTTGCGAACTACCCATCGGCGGCGAGCATTACACTCCAAACCATAAAGAAAAGGGAAATTACCCATGATCAACGACAAAATGGCCAAGGCCTTGAATGAGCAGATGAACAAGGAGTTCTACAACTCGCGCCTGTATCTGTCGATGGCTACGTTCTTCCATGACATCAACATGGAGGGCGGCGCCAAATGGATGGAAAAGCAGGCGGCGGAGGAAACCGAGCATGCGATGAAGCTCTACAACTACCTGAAGGATCGCGGCGCACGCATTCTGTTGACCGAAGTCCCGGCGCCGCCGACCTCATGGGCCAGCCCGCTGGCGGCCTTTGAAGACGCCTACAAGCATGAATGCGACGTGAGCAAGGAGATTGACGACCTGGTCGAAATGGCCCGCACCCTCAAGGACAACGCCACCTTGAATTTCTTGCAGTGGTTCGTTGACGAGCAGGTCGAGGAAGAGGCCATCACAGACGCCATCGTGCAGAAATTGAAGATGGCCAGCAAAGGCTCCGGCGCTCTCTTCTTCATGGATCGGATGCTGGGAGAACGCTGACGCTCAGCCCTCTCGGCAGCGCGAGTCTTTTCGCCGTGAAAGGCTGCTCGGCTGCGCATGAAAAAAGACCCTGTTTCTGCTGTCTTTGCAGCAGAAACAGGGTCTTTTGCATGAGCATTATTGCATGGCGAGACCGTCTGCGCCGGCCATTGTTTGCCGGCCAGGGTGCGCTCTTGTTACAAATGGTAGTCGCCGACGGCCTCCGGCTGATACAGGATTTTTTCGATTTTGATGGTTCTTTTGCCTGATGGCACTTCCCACTCCACGACATCGCCCTCCCGGTAGCCAAGGATGGCGGTGCCGATCGGGGCCAGGACGGAGATTGCGCCTGTGTCGATGTTGGCTTGGCTCGGGAAGACCAGCGAATAGGTCATCTCCCTGCCGCTATCCGTGTCCCGCAGCAGGACCTTGGAATGCATAGTGACTACATCAGCAGGGATTTTCTTGGCTTCCACGGTCATGGCGCGCTGCAGTTCCTGGTACAGGTCTTCCAGGTCGCTGCGGCGGTGTTCGCCAAAGTCGCCGGCAGCGGCGATCAGCTCTTCCAGCCGATCCTTGTCAAAAGACGTGATGTGTATTTTTCTGTTTTTCATGCTTTTCCTCCTGTGTTCAGTATCAATGAAATCAAATACGCCGCCAGAAGGCCAGCCATTTTCAGTCGTTCTGAAAAGAATGGCGTGGAGGCATGATTGGGATGAAAGGCCGATGGTGTTCAGTGAGTGGTTTTGCTGTTATGGCGGTCTCCCAAAAAGGCGCCGTCGACGCATCGCGAGGCTGGACTGTGGCACTGCCTAAACCAAGAAAGGACGCATACTCGGCTGTTCTTTTCTGGAGCCAAGGCGCCTTTGACGATAGGGTGTGCCCCTGGGCGGTTTGTTCGCAGAAATGCCTTCCCGACGAGCGGCACTGTCATTATGATATATCGTTATGCGCAAAATGCAACCGATTTTGGAAAAAAATTGCGGCTGCTGAATTATCTCTCATTCTTGCAGTGTTGGTCGGTGTCCGCCATCGAAAAAGCATCCTGCGATTCAGCGGGGGTGAGGGAACAACGCAAAAGGCGAGCGCGGGCTTTTTCATCCCGTGCTCGCCTGCGTTGTCGCAGTACCTCGGCGTCAGGTCTGTCTGCGTTGTCGAGAATCCTGATATGCGGCCTGTGTGTGAGAGCAGCCCAGTGTGCGGCGGCTGTCCTCAGGCATGTCATTGGTTTATTCGGCTTCTCCCACCGGCGTCTCTCTTTCCGGGTCCAGGACTTCCCAGTCGGCTGGCGGGTCGCCCAGGTCTGGCACATCCATCAGTTCGCCGTCTTTGAGGGCTGACTGGTGCGCGACCAGGCCCGGTATATTGAAGCGGGCTGATGCCCAGATGTTGGTTGGCGACAGGCGTCCGGTGGTCACGGCGCGGCAGAAGTCGTCCACCAGGAAATGATGGGTGCCGTTGTGTCCGTTTCGGTCATGCCGGAAGGATTCCGGAATGCGTCCTATCGGCTGTATTGGGGAGCTTTCCCCGAAGCCGGCGCCGTCGCTGATTTTCTGGGGTCCATCCGGGTCGTTGATGATTGGGTAGACGCTTGGCGGCAGGAGTTCTTGGGTGACTTCGCGCATGCGCAGTTTTTGGGGATTATCCGGGTCCCAATTGGCGAAATAGTGGTGCGCCACCGCGAATTCATAGCAGCCTTCCGAGCCATAGAACTGCGAGATGTAGGTATTGGGTCCGGCAATGGCTACGCAACGGTTTTCGCTGATGCGGGCTACGCCGCCATTTGAGAGCTGCAAGAGCATGGCAGTATTGGAAAATGGATTGTCCCACAAGTTGACGTTGTTGACGCCGAAGATGTCAGTCCGGTATCTTTCCCTGTAGCCGAAAGCTGCGACCTTGCGGGCAAAGACGCCGGGTAGTGCGCCGAGGATCATGGAAGTCGAATGGGTCGGATAGAACATCGGCGGAATGCCGGCTATGCGGCGCCATTCCGGGCCGTTGCGCGTGTAGTCGAAGTGGCGCTGGTCGTGGTTGTATTGGGCTTCGCCATAGACAAAGTCGCCCATGCGGCCAGCGGCCATTTGGCGACGGCAGAAAATGGTGGCTGAGCGATAGAAGCCGGTCTCGCCCATGGAATAGGTCAGGCGGGTGCGGCGCACCAGCGCCTCGATTTCAGCGATTTCATCAATCCTGCTGGCGCAGGGCACAGCGCTGTAGACGTGCTTGCCGGCCTTCAAGGCAGCAATCACCAGCGGGCCATGCAGATGACGCTGCGTGAAAATGCCAATGGAATTGATGTCGCGGCGGCGAAGAGCCTCCTCAAAGCTGGCGATGATCGGCACCTGGAATTTCTCCGCGTAGGCCGTCGCACGCTCGGGGATGAGGTCGCAAACCGAGACAGACTCGACGTCAGGATGCTTCTGAAACAAGGGGACGAAATGTTTGCAGAAGGCGCCGCAGCCAATGAAACAGATTCGGATTCGTTCTTGCATGATTGACCTTTGTTGGTTGAAGTTTGGAAAGGCGATGGGAGGAGGGAAAATAGGTCCGACGTTGGTTTGCAGTTCAGATTTTTTTGTGTTTCCAGCGGCCGAGCATGAACCAACTGGTCACTATCAGTGCGTGGACTACTTGGGTCGTTGCCATGGCGATCCAGACGCCGATTGTGCCGAGGCGGGCTGACAGGGTATATGCCAGGGGCACTTGGATGCCCCAGAGCGTGAAGGCATTGATGATAAAGGGCGCCAGGCTGGCGCCAGCGCCGCTCATGGCGCGGCTCAAGACAATGCTGACAGCGCTGAAGATGTAGAAGGGCGCCTCGACCCGGAAATATTCCGTCCCGATGCGGATAGCCTCGGCTTCTGACACGAAGATTTTCAGGAAGAACGGCGCGAAGAAGATGAGCATGACGCTGGCAGCGACCATGATTGCTGCTTCGATGCCGACTGCTGTCCAAGCGGCTCGGACGGCTCGGTCGGGCCGACCTGCGCCGAGGTTCTGGCCGACCATCGTTGCCGAGGCATTGCCAAAGGAGAAGGCCGGCATCAGGATCATGACATTCAGCCGGGTGCTGACGCTGTAGCCGGCCAGGGCGGCAGTTCCGAAGGGGGCGACGATCCTGAACATGGTTGCGTTCATAAGGCTGCGCAGGAGCATCTGGCCTGCGCCGGGCAGGCCGATCTTAGTGATGCGCCAGCAGAGATTGGCATTGGGGCGCCAGTCTGGAAGGGTCATTTTCAGACGCAGGCATCCGGTGCTGAGCAGGCGCAAGGAGAGCATCGCGGCCAGAGCCTGGGCGATGACCGTGGCCCAGGCCGCTCCAGCCACCCCGAGGCGCGGGAAAAAGCCGGGCCCATAGATGAGCAACGGGTCAAGGATCATGTTGACGACATTGGAGAACGCCATGATTTTCATCGGTGTCCAGGCGTCGCCAGCTCCTTGCATGGCGGCGTTGCCGAGGAATAGAATGAACATGGTGAAGCTGAAGAACAGGGAAATGCGCAGGTAGAGGATTCCCTCGGCAATGACTTCCTCCGGGGTGTTCATCAGTTCGAACAGGTCGCGACCAAAGAACAGGCCGATGCTGGCGATCAAGGCACCGAAGAAAACCGCGATGGTGATGCTTTGGCCGGCAGTACGCGCGGCCAGATGGTTTTGGCCTTCGCCGATGAAGCGCGAGACCATGGCGATGATGCCGACAGACGCGCCCATCAGGACCGGCGTCAGGATAAACAGCAGAGTCCCGCTGGCGCTGACCGCAGCCACGGCAGAAGAGCCGAGCCCGCCGACAAAATAAAGGTCGATGATGCTCTGCAGATTTTGCAACAGGGCCTGCATCAGCATCGGCGTGGCCAGGCTGAATAGTCCGGTCAGCAAACGACCGCTAGTGATGGTGTTGTTGCGCAACAGATGACCTGGAAGGGGTAGATGAAAAGGAAAATGGCCTCCTGGCGGAGACCGACATTATTTAGGACTAATATAATGTCCGATTCCAAAAGTGTCTGCTTCTAAGCGACGTTTGGGCAAAAAGTGCTGCGGCGAGGTCATGGGGCAGTCTTCTGTAGTGCCTTTACAAGGCACCAGTTTTGGGGCACGTCTATCCCCAGGATGAAGCCGGGTTAAGCATGGTTAAGTGCCTATGGCGCAAAGGAATGTGACTTTAAGCATGGTGCATCTGTCCCGGCTGGAAGCCTGTGGAAGCCTGTGGAGGACGCATGTTTTCGCTCTACCGTCCACCAACGTCCGCAGCTACAGAGCTGCAAAAGCCCCGAGGGCGACACATAAAAGCCCAGGGTAAGCCGGGTCGCCAGGCCCGGCGCAGCCCTGGGTGAGATGAATTATATTTTTGAGTCCCGGAGGGGTGACACATAAGTGCAGTTGCGGCTAAAAGACAACACAAGGCATAAAAGTATTCATCACAAGATTCCGCACATTGCCCCAAAAATAGGTTGTGGACGGCGTAGTCCACCCTAGGGACATGGTGGACGTAGTGGACCGTGGCTGCCGCACATTGTTTTGCGCTTTCGCGTTTCTGCCGCCGCACGGCTGGTTTTCCTGGACAACACGCCCTAAAAGAGTCTGCGTCATCAGCGTAATCTGTGGATAAAATAACAGTTTCTCGCCTCTCACTGCTCGTATCAGCAGGTGACCCGTTGCGGCGCAGCCGGGGGGCTATGGCGCGGCTGCTGGCATTACGGGCGCGATGACCAGAGGTTCCGGTGCCGGCGCCGGCGGCTTGCTTGGTTTGGGCAGGCGCAGAACAGCCAGTACGGGAAAATGGTCGGAAGGGTACAGGCCGTTGAGCGAGTCTGTCAAGGTATGGTGCTCCAGCACCTCAAAGCGTTGGCTGATAAACACGAAGTCAATCGGCAACCGGGCGAGTTTTTCCGGGGTTGGCTTGAAGCCATGGAAGGTTCCGGTCGGGCCAGTTGGGCTGGTCAGTGAATAGCGGTAGCTGTTTTTAAAGATGCTCTTCAGCATTTTGACGGAGGGGTAGTCTGGCCCGGCGTTAAAGTCTCCGGTGAGAATGGCCGGATGTCCGCGCCGGATGTCTGGCAGCTTATTGATGATGAGTTTGGCGGCGTGTTCTCGCGCTGATTGGCTGCTGTGGTCGAAGTGGGTGTTGATATGGACGAAGGTTATGCCGGAGCGGCGGTCGCGGAAGCGACCCCAGGTACAGATGCGCGGGTAGAGAGCTTTCCAGCTGTGGGAGCCGGGTATTTCCGGGGTTTCCGAGAGCCAGAAGGTATGGCTTTCCAGGCATTCGAAGCGTTCTTTGCGGTAAAGGATGCAGCAGTGTTCGCCTTGTTTGTCGCCATCGTCGCGGCCATTGCCGATGTAGGCTAGGCCGGTGTAGTGGACGATAGCCTCAATCTGTCGATAGGAGGCCTCTTGCAGTCCGACCAGGTCAACTCGGTGGCGTTTCAGCAGGGCGCGGATGCGCGGTGTGCGGTTGCGCCAGTTGTTGGGTGGGGTATCGCCGGGGCGGCGGATGTTGAACGTCGCCACTCGGATGACCCGGTCGTCATCGCTTGGCGTCACCTCGCCGGCAATCACCGGCAGCTGTGCTAACGCCAGCATAATAATGATATGGCATGCGAGCAGTCTCATGCGCCTAGGCTTTCCTGGAACGTGGCCTCAGTGTCCAACAATATCTTTGGCAGACAGATGGAGTTTCTGGCCAGTTGTTTATCCTGAGCAGTATGGTTAATATAGCTGGGTCTGCGGAGACGGCAAATATTGCCTGGAATCGGCAAAAGGGCGTGTGGAATGAATGGTGGCGGCCTGGGCGATTTCGAGGTAATTACTTGAGGGACTGGCGGCTTGACGCTTCGTCCGTTTGCATAATGCAGCGGCGTGGTTATTTTTTATGCTGTAGCCTGCTCGGCTGGTGAACGATTACGTGACAGCATCAGGGCATTTGCCGCTGGAAAGCATTTTCTCAACCCCAAGGAAGACGACGACATGACATTGGAAACATCCCAGAAGGTCTGGAAGCCCTACAGCATCCAGGAGTGCGACGTCCTTGCTTACAGTCTGCCGGACCCGTTGCTGAAGGCGGATGGCACGCGGGTCACTACGGCGTCCGAATGGATCAACCACCAGCGCGCTGTCATTCTCCAGCTGCTCAAGGATGGCGAATATGGTGAAATCCTGCCGCGTCCGGACTCTATGCGCTTTGAGTTGCTCAGCCAGAAGGACAATGCCTTGGACAATACGGCGGTGCGTAAGGAAATCCGCATCCACAGCGGCATGGAAAATGGCGCCACTTTTGCCTTTGACATGTTGCTCTATTTGCCGAAACACGCCGCTGGCCCGGTGCCGGCCTTCCTAGGGCTCAACTTCAAGGGCAATCACAACACCACGGATGAAGACGATGTCCGGCCGACCGGCTTTGCGAAGCCGGGCGTCTTGCGGGTGGAGGCCCGCTCCGAGCAGGTCGAGCGGTGGTGTTTCCGGGAAGCTGTCAGGCGCGGCTTTGCGTCTGCGACCATCTGTTATCACGACATTCATCCGGACTTTACTGAATCCGAGCAGTACAGCGCTTTCCGTTTGTTTTTCCAGGAAGCGGACTACGGGGCGATTCAGGATCGGTATTCGGTCATCGGCTGCTGGGCCTGGGGTCTGTCACGCGGCCTGGATTGTCTGGAGCATGAGCCGCGCATCAACCCTGCCAGGGTGGCTGTGCATGGCCATTCCCGGCTGGGCAAGACCTCGCTCTGGGCCGGAGCCATTGAGCCGCGCTTCCGCATGATCATCAGCAATAACTCAGGATGCGGCGGAGCGACTTTGCACAAACGCAAATTCGGCGAAAATCTCTCTCAGCATTTTGAAGCGCACGAAAAGCACGGTACTCCCGCCTGGTTTGTGCGCAAATGCCGCGACTATGTCTGGAAAGAGGAGACGATGCCGTTTGACCAGCATGAACTGCTGGCTATGGCAGCGCCCAGGCCGCTGGCAATAGGAACGGCGACGGAAGACCAGATGGCCGACCCCAAAGGGGAATTCCTGTCCTGCATCGAAGCCTCTAAGGTCTATCGCCTATTCGGTTCACAGGGATTGCCAGTGACGACGATGCCGCCGCCTGACCAGAAGGTTTCCGGTGATATCAGTTTCCATTACCGGACTGGCAAGCATGACCAGACGCCGTTTGACTGGGAGCATTATTTCGCCCTGGGCGATATGTATTTGAAATGACGCTCAACCCTGTTTCTGCAGCATCTGGCGCGATGCTCATCCTGCTGTTTTGGGATCGGTCGCAGTCGGCCAGTTGACGGCAATGATTTTTCGCAGTGCTGCGAGGACTTCTGGCCGGGGCGGTTTCAGGTCATGGGCGGCGTACTGTAAGCCGAGGCGTTCCCACTTGCTGCGGCCCAGATCATGGTAGGGCAGCAGTTCCAACCGTTCCAGGCGCAGTCCGCTGACTGTGTCGAGCAATTTCAGCATGTCTTCAGGCTGGTCATTCAGGCCTTCGGCAACCACTTGCCGTACCCAGACCGGATGCGACGTGCTGCGAAGATGCGCCAGCAGGTCGGCAAGTGCGGCAAAGGCGTCGCGGCCGGTGAGCGCCTGCCAGGCAGTAGGGTCGGTGGCCTTGATGTCCAGGATGATCAGGTCGGCCAGGTCGACGATTTCCCGGCATGTCTCGTCCCAGACGCCGCCGCTGGTGTCCAGGGCGCTGTGAACGCCGAGACGGCGGCATGCGAGAAGAATATCGCGGCAGAATTCCGGCTGCTGGAGCGGTTCGCCGCCGGACAGGGTGAGGCCGCCGCGCCGGCCAAAGTACGGCCGCAGGCGCTGCATGCGGTGTACGATTTCACCCACGCTGATTTCCTGTCCGGCGTCAGTCGCCCAGGTGTCGGGGTTATGGCAATAGCGGCAGCGGAGCGGGCATCCTTGCAGGAAGACCACCAGCCGCAGTCCGGGGCCGTCCAGCGCGCCCATCGTCTCATAGGAATGCACTCGTCCGGACATGGTCATTTCTCCTGCGGCGGGGCCGTCTCCTTAGCATGAGAGCTACAGGCGGTCGTGGTACGTGCGGCTGAGGACTTCTTCCTGCTGTTTGCGGCTGAGCGAGTTGAAGTTAACAGCATAGCCTGAGACGCGGATGGTCAGATTGGGGTATTTTTCTGGATGCATCATGGCGTCGATCAATTTTTCTCGATTGAGGACATTGACGTTCAGGTGGTGCGCCGGCTGGGAGAAATAGCCGTCAAGCAGGCTGACCAGGTTGTCGCGCTGTTCGGGCTGGCTGTGGCCGAGTGATTCTGGCACCAGGCTGAAGGTGTTGGAAATGCCGTCTCGGCAGGAGTCGTAGTTGAGTTTAGCCACAGAATTGAGCGAAGCCAGGGCGCCGGAGCTGTCGCGGCGATGCATGGGATTGGCGCCTGGCGCAAACGGCTCGCCGAGCTTGCGGCCGCAGGGCGTGCTGCCGGTCTTTTTGCCGTAGACGACATTGGAGGTGATGGTCAGGATGGACAGGGTATGCTCTGCCTGGCGATAGGTCGGAGTCTTGCGCAGTTCGGCAATCAGTTCGTCGCAGAGGGCGGTGGCTATGCTGTCAACCCGGTCGTCGTCATTGCCGTAGGCAGGATAGTCGCCTTCGACGCTGAAGTCAGTCACCAAGCCGCGTTCGTCTCGGATAGGCGTCACCCGGGCGTACTTGATGGCGCTGAACGAATCGGCGGTCACTGAGAGGCCAGCCGCCCCGAACGACATAAAGCGCTTTACCCAGGTGTCGTGCAGGGCCATCTGGATTTTTTCATACGCGTATTTATCGTGCATATAATGGATGACGTTCATGGTGTTGACATAGAGATTTGCCAGCCATTCCAGGCAGCGGCGGTAACGGGCGCGCACGTCGTCATAGTCCAGGACGCCGTCGCCGACTGGCTCTTCGATCGGCCCGACCTGCTCGCCGCTGATCTCGTCACGGCCGCCGTTTAGGGCCAGCAGGAGAATCTTGGCCAGGTTGCAGCGAGCTCCGAAAAATTGCATTTGCTTGCCGACGGCGGCTGCCGAAACACAGCAGGCGATGGCGTAGTCGTCGCCATAGCGCACCCGCATCAGATCGTCGTTCTCGTATTGCAGGGAGTCTGTTTCAATGGATAGTTCTGCGCAGAAATTCTTAAAGTTTTCCGGCATGGCGGTTGACCAGAGCACGGTCAGGTTGGGTTCTGGAGCTGACCCCAGGGTGCGCAGCGTATTCAGAAAACGGTACGATGTTCGCGTCACCAGGGTGCGGCCATCCTGGCCCATGCCACCGATAGCCTCGGTGATCCACATTGGGTCGCCAGCGAACAGCTCGTTGTATTCGGGCGTACGCAGCTGCCGCGCCATGCGCAGTTTGAGCACGAAGTCGTCAATGATTTCCTGGACTCCCTCTTCGTCCAGCCGGCCGGTCGCCAAGTCGCGCTCAAAATAGATGTCAAGGAAGGTGCTGACTCGCCCCAGCGACATAGCAGCGCCGTTTTGCTCTTTGATGGCGGCCAGATAGGCGAAGTAGACCCACTGGGCGGCTTCGCGGCCGTTGTTGGCCGGGCCGGAGATGTCCATGCCATACGTGGCGGCCATCTGTTTCAATTTGCCGAGAAAGTCGATGTGACGGTAAACTTCTTCGCCCAGGCGGATGTTTTCGTCATCCATATTCATCCGGCTCAACGCGAGTTTGTCTGCTTCTTTTTGTTGAATCAGCGTGTCGACGCCATAGAGGGCGACGCGGCGATAGTCGCCGACGATTCGGCCGCGGCCGTAGGAGTCGGGCAGGCCGGTGATGATTCCGCAACGCCGGGCGGCGCGCATTTCAGGGCTGTAGACGCGGAACACGCCATCGTTATGGGTGGTGCGGTACTGGAAATGCTGCAAGACCTGCGGTGACAGTTCATAGCCATAGCCTTGACAGGCCTGTTCCGCCATGCGGATGCCGCCGAACGGATTGACGCCGCGCTTCAACGGGCGGTTGGTCTGCAAGCCGAGGATGATTTCCTTGTCCTTGTCAAGATAGCCGGGCGGATAGTTCAGCAGGGACGAGACCGTCGTGGTATCAATGTCGACCACCCCGCCGAGCTCGTGTTCCAGCTGTTTCAGGCGTTCGTACTTGGCGTTTAGAGTTTTGGTTCGTTTCGTCGGTCCGACCAGAAAGGACGCATCGCCTTCATAGGGTGTGTAGTTTTTCTGGATGAAGTCGCGGACGTCGACGGCTGTCTGCCAGGCGCCGGGGATGAATGCGGGCATAATCATAAGGCGGCCTCCTTGGAAAGCGTCAGGAGGTTTCCTGCCGTGCTTTCCTTGTCTGACGCCCCGGGCAAAAAAAGCGCCTGGGGCGAAATGTGGTTTTCGGCCCAGGCGGTCGGCGCATAGAATGTTGTCTTTCCCTTGTGGTTGATCCACTTTTCCGCCAGTCAAGACAACGCTTAATAATGTAATATGGCTGCAGTGCTTTGCAAGTTGACGCCCCCTTACTCCAGCGATGCGAAATCAAATTTTGAATTTTCAGATTCGCTCCTCTTCTGGTTTGCCATCCGGGAATTTGGGCATAG
>MWEG01000101.1 GCA_002070945.1 Lentisphaerae bacterium ADurb.Bin082 | reverse complement strand
CCACCCCCGAACTCGAACCGACAGTTCTGACGACCCCACCAGACAACGCCACCGCCGCCAAGCAGGAAGCCCCCCCGCCACCGCCCCTGACCCTGCAACTGGCCACGCAAACCCTGACCACCCTAGCCGGCCACCTGAGTACGAATCCACTCTGGATGACATGGCTCAAGCAGTCGGACATCATCGTCCGCTTCGTGCGCATGTTGGACGACATCAGCCAGGGCGACCGACCGCTCGGCGCCGCTGACTTCCTCCGCTCCAAACAGGCTTTCTCAGCAGTCCGCGCCAAGGACGGCGGCGACGCCTGGGTCATCGCGCCGGCCGCAGCCGCCCGCTATGACTTCGCCATAGATGTCTTCTGCTCCTTGGACCCCGACGCCGTTGCCAAGCTCTATCCGCGCCTGGAGCCGGCCCTGCAGGAAGCCCTGAACAAACTCGGCTACCGCGGCCGCCAGTTCCGGGAACTTCTCACCTCCGCTTGCACCGTCATCCTCAGCACCCCCGTCGTCAAAGACGACGCCCGCCTAGTCGCCATAGACAGGGACGGCACGTTCTGCCAATGGCAGAATCCTGAGCTGGAAGCCCTCAACGACGCCCAGAAGCTCTTCCTGCGCCTCGGAGAACGCAACACCACCCGCATCCGCACCCACCTCCAAACCCTGGCTCAAGCATTGGACTTATACGCCGACGAATGATAAAACCAAGCTGGCGGCGGCCACATTTGCAGCCGGCGGCAAAATGCGCTGATCTCCGCGCACCGGGGTTGATTTGCGCCTTTGTCATGGTATATTTTGGAACTATAAAACAAGTCATTAGCTAAGAAAAACGACCACGGAAAGGGATCATAGCCAAGCATCCCGAATCAACCGCCACAGGTAAAAACATGTCCTTCATTGATTCCATTCTTGCCCTTTTCGGCAAAAAGAAACCTGCTCCCCCGGTCATCGTCAATCCAAACGCCAACAACGCCACCATTTCCCGGCCCAAAAACCGCCAGGTCTATGAAGGCCGTCCCACCGAGCCTCCTGAATGGGCTGCCAACGCTGCCAGTGCTGACATCATTACGGCCATTCACAACCACATAGCCTGCCGCTACGCCCCGAAATTCGAGGTCAAGCGGATCATGTCGACCCAGGTTGGCCCGGATGGCAACCTAGTCCCGGAATATGACGGCATCGCCGGTGACTGCGGCGCGATCAAGAATTTCGGCTTGAAAGTGGCTAAGCAGAATGGCTTGACCATGCCCTACCGCTACGTCGACCTCAACATCGCCTACCGGGCCTGCTGCGACAATCCCCAGAAGTGCCCCTTCTTCCTGAATGCCGAGGGGGACATGGAAAGCATCAACGCCCGCCGCCGCTGAAAAATCGACTGGGACGACACGCTCGCGCACTATTTGCGCTGTTTCCTGAGACCGCCGTGCGCCGCCGCAGAGCCGCAGCCCGGCGGTCTTGCTTTTTCTGCGGCTGGCGTTCAGGGGTGCGCCGGTTTGGCCAGCGCCCGTCCAGCCCGCTCGCAAATCGGCGGCAGCAGCTTAGCCGGAACCATGAATCCGTTTCCGCGGCCGCGGCCCAAGGCAATGTCCGGCAGATTCGTCCCATGAAAATCGGAACCGCCGCTGACTAGGAGGCCGTTCTCCCGGGCAATGTCCAGCACCGCCTGCGTCTGGGTTCCAGTGTGGTCGGTATAATAGGCCTCAATCCCATCCAGTCCATTGGCCTGGAGTTCTTGGACGACCTTGCGGCAGCGCGTTGTCGTCATCGCGCAGCACGTCATCGGATGAGCCCAGACCGTCACTGCCGAGGCTTGCCGCAGCACTGCCAAGCACTCAGCCGCCGGAACCGGCGTCCGCCCAGAATACGCCGGGCGGCCGCGCCCCAGCAAATTCTGGAACGCCTCCCGCGGATTCCGGCAGTACCCGCGCGCAATCAGGGCCTGGGCAAAATGCGGCCGCCCAATCACATCGCCGCCACTGCAAGCCACGACCTCCTCCATAGTCAACGGCATGCCCAATTCCACCAGACGAGCCAACATCCTGACATTGCGCTCGTCACGCCGGGCCCTGATCTGCGCCGTCAAGGCGATCAGCTCAGGACAACTGGGATCGACAAAAAGGCCGACGATGTGGCAGTTGTCCCCGGTTGACGCCTGGCACGACAGCTCAATGCCAGGAATGGCGAGGAAATCCGGCTTGTCAGCCGCGGCGGCCAGAAATTCATCCAGGCCGTCGGTAGTGTCATGGTCGGTCAATGCAACCGCCTGCAAACCAGAGGTCATGGCGGCGTCAACGAGTTCCGCCGGCGTCAAGGTGCCGTCCGACGCCGTGCTGTGACAATGCAAGTCAATCATTATAAGAAACTTCCTCCCTCGCCAGCAATTCCTGCGGCGGCAACCCAAAAGCAGATGGCCTTAACATAACGCCTCAACCGCAAAAGCAAAACACGGGGTGCGCCAATGCGTCGTAAAGAAGCCCAGGAATTGTCGCCACGATATATTGCCCCAGAGCGTCAAGCGCAGCTTAGGCGGCTTTTCGAGCCACCTCGCAAGAGCCATGCCTTGCTGGCCGCCAAGCCCTCGCCGCACGGCGGGGAGGCAAGCCACAACCATCAAAATGTCAACCAAGTAAGGGTATTGCCATTTTTTCCTCAAGTCGCGCTTCGTTTTTTCCATAAACAGAGATATAGTATATCATACCGTGTAATTTTTGCCGACGCATGGCGGCTGTGGCAGGAAACCTGTTGCAAAGGGCAGGCTTGAGATGATTAGAATATCAGAAATCCTATCGCCATCCCTGGTGAAGTTGGATGTCAAGGCACAAGACAAGGAAGAGCTGTTCGAGGAAATGGTCCAGCTATTCGTCGACAACGGCCAGATCACCGACCGTGAGTCTGCCGTCGCCACCCTGTTGGAGCGCGAGGCCAAGATGACGACCGGCATTTCGCGCTGGCTCGGACTGCCGCATGGCAAGCTGGCTGAGGCCACCGGCATCTTGATCGCCATCGGAGTGTCTAAGAAAGGTATTGATTATGACTCCCTCGACGGTGCGCCGGTCTACGTCGTCATCACGATCTTCGCGGAGATGGGGAATCCCGGGCCGCACATCCGGGCCCTGGCGGAAATTTCCCGCATATTCGCCATCCATGGCGTCATTGACAAAATTCGCCAGGCTAAGACACCCCAACAAGTGATTGAAATCATCAAACACGAGGAATAACCCTCCCAGCCCAGGCCGCAGCCGCCTTCATCAGGAGGATGACGGCCCAAAGAGAACACGTACTTTATTTATGGATGACATTCTGAAAAGAATGCTGGCCGTCGAGGCGCAGGCTGACCAGATGGCGCGCGATGCGACCCAGCAGGCTGAGCGCATCCTTGAGGATGGCCGCCGTGACGCCAACGACCTGACGGCTAAGGCCCAAAGCGAACTCGCCGCCGTTGTCGAGGGCTTTCTCCAGCAACGCCTGGAACAGGCCATGGACGACAAAAAGGCCCGCCTGGCCGCCGCTGACCAGGAAATGCAGGGACGCCTCCAGGAATTCCAGGAGGCCATCGCCAAGCGCCTGCCCGCAGTCCGCCAGGCCCTGCTCGGAGTAAAACAGTGAAGCCGCTCATCAATGTCAGCCATGACTTCATCTTCACCAAGCTGCACGGCATGTGGGCGAACGCCATCCGCGGCGACGCTCTCCAACGCCTGATTAAAAGCACCACCGTCGAAAACTTGCAGCGCGAACTAACAGCCCTGGGGTTTGCTGAAACACGCCGTGACAGCTTCCACAAGGAACTGATCAAGCGCGAGATGGCCATCCTCAACAGCATCCGCGACCAACTCGGCCGACGAATGGCGGCGTTCTATGACGCCCTCATCGCCCGGGTCTATTACGAAAACCTCAAAACCATCCTCAATTATCGCTTTCTTCCAGAACTCGAGGCTGACATCACGGCACTGCTGGTCGAGCTGCCCTGGCTGCCGGAGTTCCCGACCTCGGCGCTGCTCAAGACCGAAGATGTCGACGCCTTTCTCAGCCGGCTGCCCCTGGCCAATGAGCAGGACGCCGAACCGCTTAGCGCCATCATCCGAGAGTTGAATGACAGCCTTGACATCATGGCCGCCGAATGCGCCGTCGACCAGCTTTTCTATGCCAACCTCCTGGCCCGCGCCCGCGCCGCCACCCTCGACGTCCGCAGTGAGCTATGCCGACTCGTTCGCCGCGAAATTGACATCGTCAACCTCTGCATGCTGCTGCGCAACGTCAGAACCTACCACCTGCCGCTGGAGCGCATGAGTACCCTGTGGATTCAGGACGGCGACGCCCTCCCAGTGACATTTCTTGACGCACTCGCCACGCTCCCGTCTCATCTCGACGTTGTCCGGCATCTCCCGCGCCGTTTCCAAGCCCTGCTGGAACCCTTTGTCACAGCAGACTTGTATTTGAGCGAGAATACGCTCTGGAACGCCATGTTCCAGGACGCCCTGCTGCTGTTCCGCAATTTCGACCGGCCGGCGCTGTCCATCGCCGCCTATCCTTTTCTGCTGCGTTCGGAAACCCTCAACCTGAGCCGGGTCTTCGAGGGCGTCCACTTCGGCATCCCGTCCCGCGACATGCGCGACATGATGATTGGAGCCTGACCATGTTCCGTCCCGTCAAAATGTGCAAAGTCAACATCCTGGTTCTGGCCAAGCACGTCACCGAACTCACGCGACGCCTTGGGCAGTGCGGCTTGGTGCATTTGATCGACGCGGTCAGCCAATCCCAGGATCGGCTGCTCAAGGAGGTCGACCAGGAAAGAGACGAGCGTACGCTCGAAAACCTCATCAGCCGCTGCGACCGGCTGATTGAGGCGCTGGGAGTCGACTCGGAAGCTGAGCCGCCGACTCTTGGCGAACTGAACCAGGATGACATCGCCGCCATCCTATCCAAGATTTTCTCCCGCTTCCAAGAGCAGGACAACGCCATTCGCCAACTCCTCCGCGACTCTGGCAGCCTCACCCAGGAAAGCGCCATCCTGGCCACCTATCCGCTCCAGCAGGTCAAGCTGGAAGCCCTGCGCAACCTCTCCCATTTCTATCTAGTCACTGGCCGACTGGCGCCCTCGGTGCTGCCGCGGGCGGCGACCGTCATGGGCGACCGAGCCGTACTGGTCCAGGCCGACGGACAGGAAGGCAACGTCCTCGTCATCGCGTCACGCAAAAACCGCTGGGCAGTAGAGGACGAGCTGAACAAATTCGGCTTCACGCCAGTGGAACCGCCTGAAACCGCCGAAGATACGGCCGCTGCCGCACAGGAGCAAATGGAAGACAAGCTGGAGACGCTGCGCCGGAACATCGAGGAATGCCGCCGCCAGGTCATCCGGCTCAGCGAAGAATACGGCGGCATCCTGCTGGCCATCCGCAGCCGACTCCGCGGGCTGCTGGCCGTGCGCCGAGCCCAGCAGCATTTCGGCCGCATTGCCCAGCTCTACTGCATTTCAGGCTGGACCCCGCGCAAGGAAGTGGATGCCATTCGCAAACTCGTCGAGGAAAACACCGACGGCACCGGCGTCGTCGAGGTCATCGAAGCCGAAGACGACATCCTAGTCAAGGCCGGCCTGGAGGACGTCCCCGTGCAATTCTGCGGCGGGTCATGGCTGCGTCCCTTCCAAATGCTGGTCGCCAACTTTGGCCTGCCCCAGTACAACGAGATTGACCCGAGCGTCTTTGTCGCCATTTCCTTTGTCGTTTTGTTCGGGTTCATGTTCGGAGACCTCGGCCAGGGCGCGGTTCTCGCCGCCATCGGGTTCTGGCTGCGCCGCACCAAGCGGTCAATACCGGCTTTTCTGCGTGATTCCGGCGGCCTGCTGATTGGCTGCGGACTGTCAGCAGCGCTCTTTGGACTCGCCTACGGCAGCGTCTTCGGCTATGAAAACCACCACATCCTGCCGCCTCTCTGGCTGAGTCCGCTCAACACCAACGACATCACCCAGCTGCTGGCCACCGCCGTCGGCGTCGGCATCGTCTTCACCAGCGTCGCCATCATCATCAACATCATCAATCGTTTTCTCGCCCGGCGCTACTTTGAGGGCGTTTTCGACCGCTTCGGGGTGCTGGGGCTGCTGTTCTACTGGTTCGCCCTGGGAGCCGGCATAACCCTGCTGGTCACCGGCAAGCTGGCGCCCTGGGCCATCGGCCTGGTCGTGCTGCCGCTCGTCGTGCTCCTGCTCAAAGGCCCCATCCAGCTCATCGTCCGCCGACGCCAAAAACGCCGCCACAGCGATGACGAGGAGGAAGGCATTCTCAACATCATCATCGAGGCCTGCATCGAATTGATGGAAACCCTCACCGGCTACATCAGCGGCACGGTTTCATTCGTCCGCGTCGGCGCCTTCGCCATCAGCCACGCCGCCCTCTGCTTCGCCATCTATTCCATTGTCGGCGTACTCAAGAGCATGCGCATCGAAGGCGCCCTCGGCGGCGTACTCAGCATTGTCATCATCATCTTCGGCAACATCATCGTCATCGCCTTTGAAGGCATGGTCGCCATGATTCAAGGCATCAGGCTCGAATACTACGAGCTGTTCAGCAAATATTTCTCTGGCGACGGCATCGCCTACGAACCCTTCCAAATCGACGAGAAAAACGACGCTTCTTCGACCGAGCCGACGCCCCCAGCGTAATCCCCGTCGGCAGCCGACCGGCTCGCCATCCAGCCATCCCCAGCAACGCTAATCGGAGCAAACCCGAATCACCATCCCGCCTCAATCCCCTCAGGAGTCTCAACCATGACCACCCCTTCCCTTCCTCGTCTGACCAACCACGCCATCATCCTCTTCGGCGCTGCTATGGCCGTCGCCGCAGCAGCTATGGCCAGCGGTGACGCCGCTACCGCCGAAGCCGTCGCCGAAGCCGCCAAGCAGCCGGTTGGGCTGTACTACGCCATCGCCGCCATCATGGGCGTCGGCAGCCTCTCCGCGGCCTACGCTGTCGGCAAAGTCGGCGCTGCCGCCATGGGTGCCGCCGCTGAAAAGCCTGAACTGCTCGGCAGAGCCATCGCGTTTGTCGGACTCGCTGAAGGTATCGCCCTGTTCGGCTTCCTGATCAGCCTGTTCCTCGTCTTCAAATAAACCGACCAGGCAAAAGGACGCCGTCATGGCCTATCACATCATTGGAGACCAGGACACCGTCCTCGGCTACCGCTTTGCAGGCGTCACCGGCGACGCGGTCGACAACGAGGAGGACGCCCGCGAGGCGTTCACCAAAGCCGTGGCGAGCCGCAAGCCCGGCGTCCTCCTGCTGACGGAAGCGGTCGCCGACATGCTGGAAGAGGAAGTGACGGCGCACCGCCTGGCGGCAGTGCCGCCGTACCTGACCATCGTCCAGGACATCTGGGGGCCGCGCGGCAAACGCCGCAGCCTGCAAGAACTCATTGACGAGGCCGTCGGCATCCGCATCGTCCGCGATGAATAACCTGACTAGGGCCGACGCCGCGAACCGCCCCACAATCCCGCCGAATCGCCCACCCGCGACAGAGACTAGAAAGCAACCATGACTGCCGAGCCACAAGTCAACAAACTGGAAACAGAAATCCTGGCGGATGCCAGGACCAAGGCCGAGCGCACCATCGCCCGCGCCCAGAACGACGCGGAAGCCATGCGCAAAAAAGCAGAAGCCCTCGCTGCCAGCAAACGCGAAGAACGCCTCCGCGAAGCCGAACTCCAGGCCGAAGCCCAGGCGAGGTCCATCCTCGTGGACGTCCAGCAGGAAGCGCGACGGCACTGGCTCCTGGCACGGGAAAAATGCCTTGACGAGCTCCTCGACCAAGCCCTCGAACAGGCTTTCCTAGCCAAGGGCGAGGAACGCGCCCAATCCCTGCGTAGCCTGGCTATCGAGGCCCTGCAAGCACTGGGGCCGGTGCCCTGCCTGGTCGAAATCGCACCGGCGGACGCGACGCTCGTCACCCCGGCCTGGCTCCAGAATCTCGCCGCCGAGCTGTTTGGAGCAGAGGCCGCCATTGATTTCACTGTCCAGGTCCATCCAGACATCCGCGGCGGCCTGCAATGCACGACGGCAGACCAGGCCCGCCGCTTTGACAACACCTACGCCAGCCGCCTGCGCTGGATGAAAACCGAACTGCGCGACCTCGCCGCCAAGCCAACCTGAACTAGCGGCGGACAGCGCCTTCCTCCTTCAACCCCAGAGACATCAACAGACCATGTCCAGTGACCATCGAGAACACATCGGCGAGATCATCCGGGTGAACGGCCCCATCGTGGAAGCCCGCCAGATGGAACACGCCGGCATGCTGGAAGTCGTCGAAGTCGGCGCCATGCGCCTGATCGGCGAAGTCATCAAGGTGCATCGCGGCGCCGCCACCATCCAGGTCTACGAAAACACCAGCGGTCTCCACCCTGGCGAAAAGGTGTTCTGCACGTCGCGACCGCTTTCCGTGCGCCTTGGGCCAGGCCTGCTGGGAACCATCTACGACGGCATCCAAAGACCCCTGGACCGCATCGCCGCCATCAGCGGAGCCATGATCAATCGTGGCGAAAAAGCCGAACCCCTTGACGTTGCCCGACTCTGGCGCTTCCAGCCTCTGTGCAAGCCCGGCGACCGGGTCACCAGCGGCACGCTCTTCGGCGAAGTCCAGGAGACGCTCAGCATCAACCACCGCCTTCTGACCCCGCCGGATGTGAGCGGCACCATCGCCTCCATCGTCCCTGAGGGCGACTACACCGGCGAACACCACCTTGCCATCGTCAAGCTCGACAAGGGCGGCGAACGGCCGCTCACCATGTTCCAGCACTGGCCAGTCCGGCTGCCGCGGCCAGTCCGGCAGCGCCTTTCCTTGCGACAGCCTCTGCTGACCGGCCTCCGCGTCATCGACGCCTTCTTCCCGATCGCCAAAGGTGGCGCCGCTGCCATCCCCGGCGGATTCGGCACTGGCAAGACCATGACCCAGCAGGCTCTCGCCAAATGGTCCGACGCCCATATCATCGTCTACATCGGCTGCGGCGAACGCGGCAATGAAATGACCGAAGTCCTCCGCGAATTCCCGGAACTGGTCGACCCGCGCAGCGGTCGGTCGCTGATGGAACGCACCATCCTCATCGCCAACACCTCCAACATGCCGGTCGCAGCCCGCGAAGTCAGCATCTACACCGGAATCACCCTCGCCGAATACTATCGCGACATGGGCTATGACGTCGCCGTCATGGCTGACTCCACCTCGCGCTGGGCCGAAGCCCTGCGAGAATTGTCAGGACGACTTGAGGAAATGCCGGCTGACGAAGGCTTCCCGGCCTACCTGCCAGCCCGCCTCGCTGGCTTCTATGAACGCGCCGGCAAAGTCGAAACCATGGAAGGCAAGGAAGGCTCAGTCTCGGTCATCGGCGCCGTCTCCCCCCCGGGCGGAGACTTTTCCGAGCCAGTCACCCAGCACACCAGCCGCTTCATCCGCTGCTTCTGGGCCCTGGACAGAGACCTCGCCAATGCCCGCCACTACCCAGCCATCAGCTGGAAAAACAGCTATAGCGAATACCTAGTCGACATCACCGACTGGTGGAAAAACCAAGACCTTGACTGGCCCACGAACCGACAAGTCATCATGGAAATCTTGCAGGAGGAAACAGCCCTGCAGCAAATCGCCAAACTCATCGGGCCGGATGCCCTTCCCGACGGCCAGCGCCTGACCCTGCTCATCGCAGAAATCATCAAAAACGCCTTCCTCCAGCAAAATTCCTTTGACGAGGTCGACATGTACTGCTCGCCCGGCAAGCAGTCCTGGATGATGGCGATGCTGGTGAAATTCACCCTGCGCAGCCGCGATATCATCCACCGAGGCGGCGCCCTTGCCGACATCCAGAAGCTCCCCGGCCTCGACCGGTTCCTCCGCATGAAAAGCGAAATCCAAAACGGCGACACCCAGGCTATGGCCGCCCTTGAGCAGCTACTCAGCAATGGCCTTGACGCCCTCGAAAGGAAATTCGTCGAATGAAAATGCCTGGACTCGAATACAGCGGCGTGAAAAACATCGACGGGCCGCTGGTGTTCGTCGACAATATCCGCAACGTCGCTTATGACGAACTGGTCGTCATCACCGCGCCTAACGGCGAGGAGCGCATGGGCCAGGTCCTGGACGTGACCGCCTCCAGCGCCGTCGTCCAGGTCTTCGGCGGCACTGACGCCCTGTCGCCAGCAGGCACCCGGGCCCGGTTCCTCGGCGAATCCCTCCGCATCCCGGTCAGCCGGGAAATGTTAGGCCGAGTCTTCGACGGCCTGGGCCGCCCCAAGGACGACCTGCCCATGCCCCTCAATGCCGACTATCTCGATGTCAACGGCCTGCCCGTCAACCCCTACGCCCGCGAATATCCGCGCGACTTCATCCAGACCGGCATCTCCGCCATCGACCTGATGAACACCCTCGTCCGCGGCCAGAAACTGCCCATCTTCTCTGGCAACGGGCTGCCCCACAACCGCATCGCCGCCCAGATCGCACGCCAGGCCCGGCTCCTTAACGAGGACGTCGACTTCGCCATCGTCTTCGCCGCCATGGGCGTCAAGTACGACGTCGCCCACTTCTTCATCGAGTCATTCCAGACTAGCGGCGTACTCAACAACGTGGCCATGTTCCTCAGCTTGGCAGACGATCCCTCGGTCGAACGCCTGATCACCCCCAGGTCCGCCCTCACCCTGGCCGAACACTTGGCCTTCACGGAAGGCATGCACGTCCTAGTACTCATCACCGACATGTCCAACTACTGCGAAGCCCTGCGTGAGATTTCAACGGCGCGCGGCGAAATCCCGAGCCGCAAAGGCTATCCCGGCTATCTCTACAGCGACCTGGCCTCCATCTATGAACGCGCCGGCCGCCTGCGGGAAAGCTCGGGCAGCATCACCCAAATGCCGATTCTGACTATGCCGAGCGATGACATCTCACACCCAATCCCCGATTTGACCGGCTATATCACTGAAGGCCAAATCGTACTCGAGCGCGACATGTTCCAGCGCGGCATCTACCCGCCAGTGGCCGGCCTGCCATCGCTGTCGCGCCTGATGAAGGACGGCATCGGCAAAGACCGCACCCGCGCCGACCACCCCCGCGTGGCCTCGCAACTCTTTGCCGCCTACTCCAAGGTCAAAGACATCCGCTCCCTGGCCTCCGTCATCGGCGAAGAAGAACTCAGCCCGGTTGACAAGCTCTACATCCAATTCGGGCTTGAATTCGAAAGCCGCGTCATCGGCCAAGGCGAATTTGAGAACCGCACCATCGAACAGACCCTTGAACTGGGCTGGGACGTGCTCAAGATTCTCCCGCGGTCAGAGCTTCTCCGGGTCAGCGAGGAAGAATTGAAGCAGTACTATGACCAAGCGCCCCAAGTGGAGATGCTGCGATGAGCCGACTGAACGTCGCCCCAACTAAAAGCAACCAGCTCATCCTGAAGCGGAGCTTGCAGATTGCCACGGGAGGCTTCACCCTCCTGGAGCAAAAGCGCGAAATTCTGGTCATGGAGCTGATGCGCCTGCTCGACCGGGTCAAGCAGGTTCAGGCCGAACTCGCGGTTCGCCGCCAAAAAGCCTACGCCACCCTCCGCCAGGCCCTCGCCTACAATGGCTATCACCACTTGCGCAACATCGCCGGCGGCATCCACTACGACCACCAAATCAAAACCAGCACCCGCATCACCGCCGGAGTCAGAATCCCAACCATCACCATACGACAAGGCCAATTCCAATCCCAATTCGGCTTTGCCAGCACCGATTCGCTCGTAGACCAGACCATGGTCGACTTCCTCGATCTGCTGGAAACCGCCGGCAGGCTCGCTGAACTGGAGTCCTCAGTCTGGCTCCTCGCCCGTGAACTGAAGAAAACCCAACGCCGAGTCAACGCCCTGGAGCAAATCTTCATCCCCAACTACAAAGACACCCTACGCTACATCGCCGAAGCCCTTGAAAGCAAAGAACTCGATTCCTTCTTCACAATGAAAATGGTCAAGAAAAAACTCGCCAAGGCCGACGAGGAGCCGTCCGACGATGCCGTTGAAACGCCGGGCGCCGGCCTCCCGCAAGCCGGCACTTTGTGACGCCTTGCCAAAACTCCTCTGCCACCGCGTGCCCATCCTCCTTGAATCAAAAACAAGCATCTATCCGACAACTAGCCGAGAGAAAAACTTTCCCAGCGCCAACTTGCGCTTTTTCGCCTGACGCTTACTTTACAGTTTTCAAGACGAACTATCGTGCGTTGCCGTCCAAACTCCCGGCGCTCAGCTAACCGGAGAACATCATGCGCTTTTTTAGTAAAAAACCCCAAGAGTCAGAGTCGCGGAATCCCGCGCCCGACAAGCCGCCGCTACCGTCTGTCCGGAGGATGTTAGTCGTGGTCGATGGCTCTCGGCCAGCGCTTGACGCCGTCGACTACGCCATTGCCCTGGCTACTCGCCTCTACTGCGAACTGATCGCCGCCTTTGTCATCGACACTGCGATCATGGACTACCTGCTGCAAATGCGCATCCTAGTCAAGGACGAACGCGAAGACTTCGAACAAGACCTGGAGAAAAAGGGCCGCAACACCCTCGCCCGAGTCCGCAGCCAGGGAGAAGCGCACGGCATTGAGATCGAAACTATCCTCTGCAAAGGCCGTCTGCACCAGACCATCCTGCAAACCGCCCGCGACCTCAAGGTCGACACCATCGTCATCGGCGGGTGGCACGAAGGCTCTACCCTCAAGGACAGCTCCAGCGTCGAACGACAACTTGTCCTCGACCAGGCCGAATGCCCGGTCATCGTGATCAAGACGCCTGACACTAACAAGCACTGACCGCAACCTGCCAACCTCGGTCCATAATACAATAACTACGCCCCAAGCCAGGAGCCAATGCCATGACCGTCCCTAAATGGTGCCTTTTCTTTGACTTCCACACCATGCCGGCCAATCCCGATGTGGGCAAGGGCTTTGACATGGAAGCCATCACTGACCGATTCGTCAAGGCTGGCGTCAAGTACGTCGTCTTCCCGGCCCGCTGCAATCTCGGCACAGCCTACTACAACACTGAAATCGGCACCCGCCATCCTGCCCTGACCTACGACCTGCTTGGCGAGCTGACCAGGGCCTGCCACCGCCGCAGCATCAAAATCTCCGCCTACATCAACCTCGGCCTCAGCCATGAGGAAGGCCTCCGGAACCGCGAATGGCTGGTCATGCGCTCTACTGGCCAGTCCTGCGACCTGTCCAACCCACTCAGCAGCTTCTTCCGCCAAATGTGCTACCACACCGGCTATGGCGACCACGCCGTTGCCATGTGCGCTGAAGTCATCAAAAAATGCAATGTCGACGGACTCTTCCTCGACTGCATGCACACCCAGCCCTGCTTTGGCGTCGAGTGCATCGAGGCCATGCGCAAGCAAGGCATTGACTGGAATGACCCAAAGCAGCTGCACGACTTCAACCACCGCAAAATCGTCGAGATGGCGCGCCGCGTCTCGGCGGCCGCCCGCAACGTCAAGCCGGATGCCTGGCTCTATTTCAACGGCGTCGGCTACGAGGCCCAGAAGGAACTGGGCACCTACCTGGAGTTCGAATGCCTGCCGACCGGCGGCTGGGGCTACGAATGCCTGCAAGTCGGCGCCAGGTACCTGCGGACCCTTGGCAAGCCCGTCCTCAATATGACTGGCCGCTTCCACAAATCCTGGGGCGACTTTGGCGGCATCCGCACCGAACCCAGCCTCGAATACGACTGCATTTACGGCATCGCCAATGGCCTGGGCACCACCATCGGCGACCACTTCCATCCCCGCGGCGACATCAACCAGGCGGTCGCCGAACTTGATACCCGCATCTATAACCGCCTGCAGAAGCTCGACCCCTGGCTGGAAGACGCCAAGCCCCTCACCGAAATCGCCATCCCCATGCTCTATCCCTACCCCGGCTATGACCGCATGGCCCCAGCCGAGCGTGAAATCTACACGAAAAACTACCAGGCTATTGAGGCTGCAACCAGGATGCTCTGCGAACTGAAGCAGCAGTTTGACATTCCCTCGCTGTCCGCCTCCTGGGACAAGTACGACGTTCTCGTCCTGCCCGATCACGTCCTGCTCGACGGTGAAGTCAAAAAGCGGGTGGCCAAGCACTTGAAGAAAGGCGGCCGCATCATCGCCTCGGCCTGGTCCGGACTGGACGTGGACAAGAAAGCGTTCGTCTTCCCGGAATGGGGCGTTGACTATCTCCAGGATGATGACTTCAACCCGGCCTTCCTCGCGGCCAAACCTGAACTCGGCCCCGGCTTCCCGGACATGCCGATGACCTTCTATGACCAGGGCGTCGAAGTCGCTGCCAAGCCCGGCGCCGACGTGCTCGGAACCATCGTCGCACCGTACTACAACCGACACTGGAACGGCGAACACGGCTTTGTCTATCTGCCGCCGGACAAGGATACCGGCCGGCCAGCGGTCACCACGACCGAGCAGGTGGGCTACATCTCCCATCCAGTCTTCACCACCTACCGCAATTGCGCCCCCGTCCCCATGCGCCAGATCGTCGCCAGCCTGCTTAACCGCTTGCTGCCCAAGCCATTGCTGCAAGCTCCCGGTGCCCCGTCCTTTGCCCGCGTCACTGCGACCGGCCAGGCCAACCGCCGCATGGTCTACTTCCTAGCCTACGTACCAGAACACCGCGGCGCAGCCTGCAACATGATCGAAGAGCCCATCCTGGTCGAAAACCAGAAGATCATGCTGCGCAAGGACAACCGCAACGTCAAGAGCGTCTACCTGGCGCCGTCCAAGGAAAAACTGCCGTTCACCGAAGAGGGCGACTACTTCGTAGTGACGGTGCCGAAAATCAAAGGCTGGGCAGTCATCGTCTTCGAGGAATGACGCCTGCCGCAGCAGTGACAACCAGCCAGCTTTTCATCAACGCCGGGCAGACAGTCCGTTTCGCCCGGCCTTTTTCCAGCAGGAAGAGCACGGATCATGAAATACAAGCTTGAAGTCGGCGCTCGCACGGTCGAAGACACTATTGCCGCATGGAAGGGCGGCGCCGACCGCGTCGAACTCTACGTCAGCCCAGCCGAGGGCGCTCTCACCCCCAGCCTGGGCCTGGTCCAGGCCGCCATCGCCACCCGAAAAGAACTCGGCAGCAACCTCGGGCTGTTCGTCATGATCCGCCCGAGAGCCGGCGACTTCCTCTACTCTGACTATGATTTCGACATCATGCTCAGAGACACCGAAATCATGTTCGAGGCCGGCGCCGATGGATTCATCTTCGGCGTCATCACCCAGGACGGCGAACTCGACCTGCCGCGCATGCGGGAACTGATCAAACGCTGCCCAGGCCGAAAAATCACCCTCCACCGCGCCTTCGAAAGCGTCCGCTCCCCAGAACGAACCCTTGAGCAGGCGGCTGACTTAGGCGTCCACTACGTCTTTACCGGCGGCCCGCCGCCCTACGGACGCTGGAGCGACAACCAAATCCCGAAACTGATCGAACAGGCCGCTGGACGCCTCAAAATCGTCATCGCGGTGGGAGGACAGTTCAAAACCCCTGACCTGCCCTGGCTGATTCAAGCCACCGGCGCCACCGAATACCATATCATCAACGGCTACCGCAAACGCCCGTCCGCCATGAAATTCGCCTACGGTGCCAAGGCCGATGAACAAGACTACCTGCAAAAAACCCTCCCAACTATCGAATTTTTGGAAGAACAGGCCGTCCGCGAACTGCGCGACCTGTTCGACCAATGCGAATAATCACGCCGCATCGGCAGGACGCCCGTCCGCCAATCCATTTCATTCACATTTCCAAGCGCCAAGATCACTATGCACGACATTATCCTGATCGAATCCCATTTACGCCAGCTCGGCCTCCAGGCCGGCATGAATCTGCTCGTCCACTCCTCCCTGCGCCGGGTCGGCCCAGTCGAAGGCGGCGCCGATGCCATTATCGACTGCCTGCTCCGCATCCTCGGCCCAGGGGGCACCCTGATGATGTCCACCGTCTCCGGCAACGTCAACCGAGACCAGCCGGTGTTTCACGTCCAGGAAACGCCGTCCACGGTCGGAACTCTCGGCAATATCTTCCGGCGGCGGCCGGGGGCTATCCGCAGCCTGCATCCAGTCCACTCCATCGTCGCCATGGGACCGAAAGCCGAATTCTTCACCTCCGGCCACCTGGAAGCCAGGACGCCCTGGTCGCCAGACAGCCCCTACGGCAAACTGATGCGCAACCGCGGGCACATCCTCTTCCTGGGCACCAATTTCACCTGCAACACCTGCATCCACGCCCTCGAAATCGAAGCCCGCGTCCCTGGACTCCACACCGAAGAGACGACCACGCTGCACGTCTGCGACGCCCAGGGCCAATGGCATGCCATCGAACATCACTGGCATGCCCCTAAAAAAGACTACTATGTCGACATGGAACACCTGGTCGCCCAAGCTGGCGGACTGCAATTCGGACTCGTCGGCAACGGCATTTCCCGACTCTGCAACGCCGAAATCCTCCGCCAAACTATCCTGCCCATCCTCCAGAAAACTCCCGAATGCGTCATCAGACGCCTCTCGTCCAGCAATTATATCTGGGAATGATGCGTTATTTAAAGATAGACAACATCGCCAGACCGCCAACCCGATAATCTCCCAGCCAGAATCATGCCAGACTTCCTTGATATGTACCGGCGCATGGTGCTTATCCGCACCTTTGAAGAAACCCTCAGCGACCTGTTCGGGAAAGGGGTCTTGGGCGGCACCTCGCATTTCTGCATCGGCCAGGAAGCCTGTGCTGTCGGCGTAATTGACGCGGCGCGCCCCACCGACTGGCTGGTCTCCAACCACCGCGGCCACGGCCATCTGCTCGCCCGCGGCCTGGACACCGCCAAGGTGATGGGCGAACTGATGGGCAAAATCATCGGCTACTGCCGCGGCCGCGGCGGCTCCCAGCACCTCTGCGCCATGGACAAATGCTTTCTCGGCACCAACGGCATCACTGGCGGCGGCATCCCGATCGCAACCGGCGCCGCATTCGCCCTTAAATACCAGAAAACAGACCGCATCGCCATCGTCTTCTTCGGAGACGGCGCCAGCAACCAAGGCACCTTCCATGAAAGCCTCAATATCGCCTCCCTCTGGAAACTGCCTGTACTCTTCGTCTGCGAAAACAACCTCTATGGCATGAGCAACCCGACTGCAAAGTCCTGCGCCAGCGGCACCATCGCCCCGCGCGCGGCTGCCTACGCCATGCCCGGCGCAGCCCACGACGGGTTCGATGTCCAAACCGTCTATGACGCCGCTTCTCAGGCCATCGCCCGCATCCGCCAAGGCGGTGGCCCCGAACTGCTCGAACTGATGACCTACCGCTTCTGCGGCCATTCCAAAAATGACCCGAGGGTTTACCGCACCAGGGAAGAGGAAGAAGAGATGCGACAGCACGACTGCATCGCCGTCCTCGAACAGAAGCTGCCAGCCCTGGGCTATGACCAGGAAACCATCACCCAAACCGCCCTCAGCGCACGTCAGGAAGTCGCCCAAGCCGCTGAAACCGCCCTGGCTGCGCCAACCGGCGGCCTGGCTGACGCCACCCAGGGAGTCTTTGCCTGAAGCATACTGCCATGCGTGAATTATACTACTCCAAAGCCGTTAACGAAGCCCTGGACGAAGAACTCGCCCGCGACCCGGCCGTCGTCCTCATCGGCGAAGACATCGGACCCTACGGCGGTGCTTTCGGCGTGACCAGGGAGCTGTTCGCCAAGTACGGCCCGGAACGCATCTGGGAAACCCCAATCTCGGAAAACAGCTTCACCGGCCTGGCGGTCGGCGCAGCCATGCTCGGCGTCCGCCCAGTCGTGGAAATCATGTTCATGGACTTCATCGCCCTGGCCCTGGACCAGCTTCTCAACAGCGCTGGCAAGCTCCACTACATGTACGGTGGCCAGGTCAAGGTCCCCATGGTGCTGCGCACACCAGGCGGCGCCAAAGGCGGCTATGGCCCCAGCCATTCACAGATGCTCAGCAATCTCTTAGTCGGCATCCCCGGCCTTAAAATCGTGGCGCCCTCAAACGCTGCCCAGGCTAAAGGACTCCTGAAAAGCGCCATTCGCGACCCCAATCCGGTCATTGTAATCGAAAACAAACGCCTTTATCCGCAGAAAGGCGAAGTGCCCTCCGACGATGACTTCACCCTGCCCCTCGACCGAGCCGTGGTGGTGTCCCCGGGAACTGATTTGTCGCTGTTCTGTTATTCAGCGATGACCCCGGTCTGCGTCGCCGTCAAAAATGCGTTTCTGCAAACCGGCGTCAACTTAGAGGTGGTTGACTTAGTCAGCCTCCAGCCCCTGGACACGGAGACTCTCTTTGCCAGCCTCCGCAAGACTGGCCGCGCCGTCATCGTCGAAGAAGCCTGCCTGACCGGGGGCGTCGGCGCGGAGTTATCCGCCCTGTTCGCTGAACACTGCCTGGACTCCTTGGATGCGCCGATCGTCCGCGTCGCTGCCAAAGACGTTCCCATCCCCTCGTCCCTCGCCCTGGAAAAGCTTGTCCTGCCCCAACCCGAAGACATCATCGCCGCAGTCAAGGAAAACCTGGCCTATTGACGCGGCGCAGCTGTTTGCCCGCACCACCACCATCACCAAAAACATGGGAGCTGCCACTATGCGTTACGAACTGATGCGTCCTAAGCACATCCGGGAAGCGATTGAGAAGCGTTGGCCTGTTATCCTGCCCCTGGGCGTGTTGGAATACCACGGCGAACACCTGCCGGTCGGCATGGACACCCTCGCCGTCATCCGTTGCGCCGAACTGCTGGAAAAGGAAATGGACCTGGTCCTGCTGCCGCCCTTCTACTATGGCTCCGCCAGCTTCGCGGTCGAACCACCGGAAGGACGAGGCTCCATCCATGTCAACTCCCAGGCACTCCTGCCCTTTGCCCGGGAACTTTTCTTTGGCCTGCTCCGGGTCGGCTTCCGAAATATCCATGCCTTTATCCACCACCAAAGCGAAAACTTCTCCTCCGGCATGCCGACGGACCTGGCCTTCAGACTCGCCGCCAAACAGGTGATCTTCGAATTCCTGGACAAAACCCGCGGCGAAGGCTGGTGGGGAGACAATAGCATGGCCAGCTACTACACAGAACACGACAGCCTTGACGCCAATCCCTTCAACTGGATCCAGGCACACCCACTCATGGATAGCGACATCATCAGCAAATTCCCCTTTGACCACGCCGCCGAGGGCGAAACCTCCCTGATGATGGCACTGTGCCCAAATGAAGTTGACATGAACGACTTCTCCGATGAAAAATGGTACTTGGAAAGCGCCACTAAGGCCAGCCGCGAACTGGGAGAAAAAGGCGTCGCCATGATCCTCGATCGTATGCGCAAAATCCTGAAAAACTGATTTCTGGGCTACTATAAGGCCACAAAATCTCGTTTTTGGGGGCTTTAGCCGCTTTGCGGCCGTGGACGTGGTGGACGTAGTGGACAGAGTGGACGGTGATTGCCTGAAATGCTTCCCCGTCCCATCCGCCCTGCCTCGACTGAGCAGTCGAGACAACCAACAGACCAGACCGCACGTCCGCATGTAATCTCATCTGACAAAGCAACAGCCCTAAAAACAAAACTTCCGTGTATTCTGTGTATTCAGTGGTTAAAAAAACAACCATAGACAAAATTTTCGTGTTTTTCGTGTTTTTTCGTGGTTAAAAAATTAAGTTGTGGACGCCAGCCCACCCCAACTGCGGCTCCGCAGCGCCGCCTGGAAACAACTATGTCCGACCTCACCCAACAAGCTTCCTGGCAGGCTCTGCAAGCCCACTGCCGCGACCTCAACAACGTCCACCTCCGCGACTTGTTCGCAGCCGACCCAGGCCGAGGGCCAACATTCAGCGTCGAGCTTGACGACATTCTCCTGGACTACTCGAAAAACCGCATCACCGCAAAGACCATGTCGCTGCTGTTCGAACTCGCACGCAGCTCCGGTCTGAGCCAGGCGATTGACGACATGTTCAGCGGCAAGCCAATCAATGCAACGGAAGGTCGGCCTGTTCTGCACATCGCCCTGCGCAACCGCTCCAACCGCCCAATTTTAGTCCAGGGCCAGGACGTGATGCCCGCTGTCAACGCCGTGCTGGATCGCATGGCTGTTTTTGCCCGCCGCGTCCGCTCCGGCGAATGGCGCGGCTTCACTGGCAAGCCCATCCGCAACATCATCAACATCGGCATCGGCGGCTCTGACCTGGGACCGAAAATGGCCTGCGAAGCCCTCAAAGCATACGCCGCTGACCACCTCCGAGTCGAGTTCGTCTCTAATGTCGACGGCTTTCATCTCGCTGATACGCTGCGCGGCCTGGACGCTGCCGAGACCCTGTTCATCATCGCTTCCAAGACCTTCACCACCCAGGAGACCATGACCAATGCGGAAAGCGCCCGGGCTTGGCTCCTCAAGTCCCTGGGCGATCAAGGCGCGGTAGCCCGCCATTTTGTCGCTGTCTCCACCAACTCCAAGCTGGTTGCGGACTTTGGCATTGACACCAGCAACATGTTCGAGTTCTGGGACTGGGTAGGCGGCCGCTACTCGATGTGCTCGGCCATTGGCCTGCCGATCATGGTCGCCATCGGCCCAGAGCATTTTTTCGATTTTCTGGCCGGCTTCCACGCCATGGACGAGCATTTCCGAACTGCGCCCTTTGAGCGCAACCTGCCCGTCATCCTGGCCCTGCTTGGGGTTTGGTACAACAACTTCTTCGGCGCCCAGAGCCATGCGATTCTGCCCTACGACCAGGCTATGCACCGCTTTGCCGCCCACTTGCAGCAAGTTGACATGGAAAGCAACGGCAAGTCCGTTGACCGGCAAGGCCAGCCCGTCACCTGGCAGACCGGCCCGATCATCTGGGGCGAACCGGGCACTAACAGCCAGCACAGCTTCTTCCAGCTCTTGCACCAGGGCACCAAGCTCATCCCGGCTGACTTCATCGGCTTCTGCCGCTCCAACACCCCGATCGGCGACCACCACCAGAAGCTCCTGGCCAACTTCGTAGCCCAGACTGAGGCTCTGGCCTTCGGCCGCACCACCGCCGAAGTGATCGCCGCTGAACCAGGCATCACGCCAGAACTGGCCGCCCAGAAAACCTTTGCCGGCAACCGCCCCACCAATACCATCATTGCGGACCAGCTCACCCCAGCCACACTCGGCAAGCTGATGGCCATGTACGAACACAAGATCTTCACCCAGGGCGTCATCTGGAATGTGTTCTCCTTTGACCAGTGGGGCGTGCAACTCGGTAAAATCCTCGCCCAGGCCATCCTCAATGACCTGAACGGAAAAACGGACGCCACCTCCCACGACAGCTCAACCAACGCTATCATCGCCCGACTGCGCAAACGCAGCCGGAAAGCTTAGGATGAAATAACGTCCACAACCCATTCCTTAACCACCAAGACGCCAAGGACACCAAGGCGGGAGCTTTGGGCTCCTGAAACAAATTCTGCGGCTTTCGCTTGCATGTCTTGCCTGTTTGATATATGGCTATTGATAGATATCAAATAGTAGCAAATTGAGGTGGTTTCATGGAAACAGCGAAAGTATTCATGACAGGTCGGTCACAGGCGGTGAGAATCCCGAAGCGTTTTCATTTCAATACCAGCCTGGTTACGATACGCAAGCAGGGCGACAGCCTTATTCTTACTCCGGTAACGTCCCAAATGACTTTGAAAAAGTTTTTAGCAATGCCGCCAATTCCGGATTTCGAGATTGACCGCGACGCTGGCCTAAGAGATCAGAAACGGGAACTTTTCTGAAGAAAGCCCTAAGCCACCAAAGCAGCAGCGCGGCTGTGAGTGGACTCCGTTCACGGCCTGACAATCCAGCCGCCGGCAACGACCTCGTCGCCGCAATAGGCCACGGCCAGCTGCCCCGGCGCAACGGCAAAGACCGGCGCCGAAAACTCCAGCTGCGCCCGCCCTTCCCCAAGATGACGCAAAATGGCTGGACGCGCCTGCATCTGGTACCGCAACTGCGCAGTCACGGCCAGCTCCGCGTTGATGGGCGGCGGCGCAGCCTGCCAGTTCACACCCGACAGATTGACGGTCGCGCTCTGTAAATCAGCCTCCCGACCCACAACGACTTCCCGGCGCGCCAGGTCGATACGCACGACAAACCACGGCCCGCCCCCAAGCCCTAAGCCACGGCGCTGGCCAATAGTATATTGAAAAGCACCGCTGTGCCGGCCTAAACGGCGACCCTCCAAGTCGACAATCCAGCCGCCTACGCGCAATTCCGGGCGACGCGCAGCGACAAAGTCGGCGAAATGACCGTCCGCCAAAAAGCACAAATCCTGGCTTTCGCCTTCGTTTTCTGAAACCAGCCCATGCGCCAGGACTTTGGCCCGCACCTCAGCCTTCAATAAACCGCCCAAAGGAAACATCGCCTTCTGCAGCTGAGTCTGGGGCAGCAGCGCTAAGAAATAACTCTGGTCCTTGGCGATGTCTGCTCCGCGCCGCAAAAGCAGGCGACCGTCCCGCTCTCCCAGCCGAGCATAATGGCCAGTCGCAATGCGGTCGCAGCCAGCCGACTCCATCCGCTCCCACAGCACCCCGAACTTCATGGCGAGATTGCAGCGCGCACACGGACAAGGCGTCAAGCCGGCAGCGTATTCGCCGACAAAGGGCTGCAAAACCAGAGCCTCAAACTCGGCGCGCACATCCAGCGCCCGGTGCGGTATGCCCAGACGCGCAGCCACGGCAGCAGCCCGGTCTGCAACCGCATCAGCGCCAACTAAATGCATCGTGAAGCCGATGACCTCGTACCCGCTCTCCAAAAGCAGCAACGCCGCTGCCGCACTGTCAACCCCGCCTGACAAACCAACGCCAATCCGCAGCTTCGCAGCCATGCATGCCTCCTAATCACAAACAGCGAGAAAAATCCGCCGCAATAAGAAAAAAATATACTATAAAACCGCGCTGACGCCAAGAAGCGAGCCGGAGAGAAATTTTCCCAAGCCCGCAAAACTTTTTCCATTTCTGCCCATTGCAAATACAATCTTATACTTTATATTAATTGTTTAACTTTTTCAATTTATAAATTCCCGCAGGAGACACGCATGAACGAAGAATATCTTGCTCGCGCCCGCACCAAGGTTGACGATGTCCGTCTTTTCATCAACGGCGTATCCAAACGGGCGGCTCAGCTTGCCAAGGGCTGGCGCCGTCTCGTTCCCTCGCCGCCCAATGATGAACGCTCCTGCCTTGACATCGCCCTGCTTGAAGTCGCGGAGGGACGTGTGGTCATCACCCAGGGTGATGACAACGACTCCTCGGACAAAGAATAGGCGCCAGCCCTGAATTCATTGCAGACCATCCCCCTCAGGATGGTCTTTCTGTATCGACAATCCACTCCCATCACCGAACCACCACAACACAGGTGCGTCATGGCTGACATCTACGTTTTCCTCGGCCCGCCCGGCGCCGGAAAAGGAACCCTCGGAGACTTGTTCTGCGCCGAAACCGGCGTCATCCATGTCTCTACAGGACAACTTCTTCGGGACGAGATGGCTAAGCAATCCGAAATTGGCAAGCAAGTCAAAGACCTGATCGCCAAAGGTGAACTGATCTCCGACGACGTGGTTGCGGCCATGGTGTCCAACCGCCTGGCCCAGAAAGACATCCAGTCTAAGGGCTGCCTCCTGGACGGGTTCCCCCGCACCACTCCCCAGGCAGACATGCTGAGCCGCATCCTGGCCGAAACCAACAACCGCCTGGCGGCCGTACTGCTCATTGAAGCTGACCGAGACATGCTCATCAGCCGGCTGACCTCGCGCCGCGTCTGCTCCAACCAGGCCTGCGGCGCCATCTTCAACGTCAATACCCAACGCCCCGCAAAGGACGGCGTCTGCGACCGCTGCGGCAGCAAACTCGTCCAAAGGTCTGATGACAGCGAATCCACGGCTATCGAACGCCTCCACGTCTACGATGCGCAAACCGCCCCCCTCATCGCCTATTACACTGCTTCCGGACATCTGGTGCGCATGCAAAGCCGCGATGTCGCCCCCAACGAAAACTACCAGGCTCTGAAAACCGCCCTGGCTTGACAACCAGCCTCCACGTCGCTTTCCATTACAAATATCCCCAGCAGCATCATGGTCAACGGCAAAATCCATCTCTATTCTCAGGCCGAGGTCGAGGGCGTCCGCATCGCCGCCCAGGCTTCCGCCGCCGTCCTCGCCAGGCTGTGCGAGGCCGTCACCCCGGGAATGAGCACCGCTGACCTTGACATGCTCGCCGAAAGCTTCATCCGAGAAACCGGCGGCAAAAGTGCCTTCCTCGGCTATCGCGGCTACCCCGGGCACATCTGCGTCTCCCTTAACGACGAAGTCGTGCATGGCATCGGCCGGCCCGACCGCATCATCGCGGGCGGCGACCTGGTCAGCCTCGATGTCGGCGTCACCATCGGCGGCTATGTCGGTGACAACGCCCGCACCGTCTGCGCTGGCGGACAACCTGGGGAGCTGGCCGCGCACCTGATGCAGACGACCGCTGACGCTCTCCAAGCCGGCATCGACAAAGCCCGCCCCGGAAACTGCCTCAATGACATCGGCGCCACGGTCGAACGCATCGTCAAAGCCGCCCGCTTCGAGGTGGTTCGCGACATGGTCGGGCACGGCTGCGGCATCCAGATGCATGAGCCGCCGGAAGTCCCCAACTACCGCGTTCCAGGCAAATCGCCCGCACTCCTGCCCGGCATGATCCTCGCCATTGAGCCGATGGTCAACGCAGGCACTTGGCGAATCACCGTCGACCGCAAAGACGGCTGGACCGTGCGCACCGCCGACGGTTCCCTTTCGGCACACTTCGAACATCAAATTTTAATAACGGAAAACGACCCGGAGATCCTGACATGGCCAAAGACTGTCTGAAAATCGACGGAGTGGTGAAAGAACTGCTCCCAAACACCGAATTTCTTGTCACTTTAGAAAATGGACACGAGGTCCGCGCCCACATCAGCGGCAAAATGCGCCTCCACTTCATCCGCATCCTCCCTGGCGACCACGTCACTGTCGAACTGTCCCCTTATGACCTCAGCAAAGGACGCATCTCCTACCGCCGCCGATGAACCGGCCCTGCGAGATTTTTTCAACTCGCTGTTTGCATAAAGTCAAACACGAGATACATTATTAGCTTCCGTTTGTACATGGCTTTGGGGGTCGTGTCGTCTTTTTCCGGCCACTTCCCCCGGTGTTGCGCGTCACTTCCACCGCTCTGTCTCGCAATGCGTTGCACCACCCTGCCTTCCTCACCACATCATCCTGCTGCGCCGCCGCCGGAAGGGGCAGCCGGAACAAAGGTCGCCATGAAAGTCAGAGCGTCAGTCAAACGTATATGCAACAATTGCCGGGTCATCAAGCGCGCCGGCGTCATCCGCGTCATCTGCAAGAACACCCGCCACAAACAACGTCAGGGCTAATGCGCCGTTCTGTCCCGCCGCCCCTGTCTCCTCTTCTGGTTTCGGTGGCATCGCAGGACTGAAGGGAAAGCCGCAAGCTTAGGAAATCAAACATGCCAAGAATTCTCGGTATTGACATTCCCAACAACAAGCACACCAACGTCGCGCTCACGTATATCTACGGCATCGGGCCGACCAGCGCCAACGAGATTTGTCGCCGGGCGCAAATTGATCCGATGACCAAGGCCGGTGAGCTGACCGAGGCGAACATCGCCGCCATTCTGCAAATCATCCAGGACAGCTACACGGTCGAGGGCGACCTCCGCCGCCAAATCGCCCAGAACATCCGTCGGCTGACCGCCATCAATTCGTACCGCGGCATCCGCCACCGGCGCAATCTCCCGGTTCATGGCCAGAGAACGCGCACCAACGCCCGCACCCGCAAGGGCGGCAAAAAGACCGTCGGCGCCATCCGCGACCGTTCGGAGCGCAGGCAGGCCAGCAGCGCGAAATAATCCTTCTCGCAGGCTGCTTGAAACAGCGTTTTCAGGTTGATTCCAGAACCAAGCACCCAGACAGGGAGATTATACACTCATGACTGATGAGACCACAGAAGTACAGGCGACGGCGCCAGACGCCGCGCCCGCCTCTGCCACCGAGGCGAAGCGCCCGAAGATCAAAGGCGGCCGCCAGGTGATGAGCGGCATTGTCCATGTCGACTCCACCTTCAACAACACGCGCGTGTCTATTTCCGACCAGCAAGGCAACATCCTGGCCTGGTCGACCGGCGGCAAGCTCGGCTACAAGGGTTCGCGTAAAAGCACGGCCTACGTCGCGCAGCTGATTGCGGTTGACGCGGCCAAGAAGGCCATGGCCACCTACGGGCTGCGCGAAGTCGAAGTCCGCATCAAAGGGCCGGGTGCTGGCCGCGAATCAGCCGTCCGCGGCATTGCCTCTGCCGGGCTTGAGATCACCTCTCTCAGAGACATCACCCCGTTGCCCCACAACGGCTGCCGTCCTCCAAAACGCCGCCGGGTCTAATGACCGCCGCAGCCATTTTGATGATTGCGGCTTCCGCCGAAAGCTGAGCACCCGCCTAAGCTTGCCGCCCGCAAGCAAGGACAGTTAAGTTTAAGGAGAACGACATGCCTGGCATCGAAGGTTTCGAGCTTCCCAATGCGTTGGTCGTCGTCGAAGCGAACGACCGTTACGCCAAGTTCATCGCCGAGCCCTGGGTCAACGGCTTCGGCCACACCCTGGGCAACGCCCTGCGCCGCGTCCTGATGTCCTCTATGGAAGGGGTCGCCGTGTCCAGCGTCAAAATTGACGGCGTCGCCCATGAATTCAGCTCCATTCCCGACGTCATGGAAGACGTCATGGAGATCATCCTCAACATCAAGAAGTTGAAGTTCTCCTGCGACGTCCAATTGCCCCGCACCCTGGAGCTGTACGCTGACCGGGCCGGCGCAGTGACCGGCGCCGACATCCGTGACGACGGCGTCGCCGTCGTACTCAATCCGGAACAGCTCATCTGTACGCTGGACAAAAACACCCCGCTGCGCATGGAGCTGGAAATCGACCGCGGTCGCGGCTATCGCCCGTCTGAAGACAACAAGCGCGACGACCAGCCGATCGGCACCATTCCGGTGGACTGCCTGTTCAGCCCGATTGAGCGCGTCCGCTACGACGTCCAGGCTTGCCGCGTTGGCCAGCACACGGAATACGACCGTCTTGAATTGGAAGTCTGGACTGACGGTCGCATCAATCCGAAAGAGGCTGTGCACCGGGCCGCCGCCATTCTGCGCGAGCACTTGAGCGTGTTCATGGCCGGCGATCTGGCCGATGCGATCACCCCGCCCCCAGCCGCCGTACTCAACGAAGAGGAAAAGAACCTGCTTGAGAAGCTGCTCATGAACGTCAGCGTGCTGGAGCTGTCGGTGCGCGCCGCCAATTGCCTGGCTTCCGCCCAAATCCAGTACATCGGCGAACTGGTGGAGAAGTCGGAAAGCCAAATGCTCAAATACCGCAATTTCGGCAAGAAGTCCCTGGCCGAAATCAAGCAAAAGCTGGCAGACCTTGAATTGCAGCTGGAAATGGTCCTGCCCGATGCCGTGAAAGATGAACTGACCCGCCTGATTGCCAATGAACAACAGGCTAAAGAGGAATAAAACCCGATGAGACACCGCAAGCATACCTTCAAAATCGGCCGGACCTCCGCACACCGCCGCGCCATGCTGGCCAATGCCGTCTGCAGCCTGATTGAACATGGACGCATCACTACCACCCTGGTGAAAGCCAAGGAAATCCGCCGAGTCGCCGATAAAGCGGTGACCCAGGCGAAAAAAGGCACCCTGCATGCACGCCGACTCGTTATCGCTGATCTGCACCAGGTCGACAAGGTCGGCAAGCTGTTCAGCGAAATAGCCCCAAAATACAAAGAACGACAAGGCGGCTACACCAGAATCCTCAAACTCGGACGCCGACTCGGCGACGCCGCGGAAATGTGCCTGATCGAATTCGTCGAGGACGACGCAACCGCAGCCGCCCGTAGCAAGGTCAAAAAAGAAGCGAAAAAGCAAGCTCCCGAAACAACGACAGCAGCAGCAGAAACTGCTGCCCCGGCTGAAGCAGAAGCCCCGGCAGAAGCTGAAGCCCCGGCTGAAGCAGAAGCGCCGGCTGAAGCAGAAGCGCCGGCTGAAGCAGAAGCGCCGGCTGAAGCAGAAGCGCCGAAAACGGAAGCTTAATTCTTTCCGCTGACAAGGCTTTTTGGCTCGTCAACCGTCTGCGGCATCTCTCCCGCAGACGGTTGTTTTTTATCTTTGCCGCTATCCAGCGACCTTCCTGCCATGCCCGCCTGCCGCCACGATTATCCCTCCAGTTTCCGCGCCATTGCCTGCCGCCCTTTGCCCGGGCTGGCGGCGACGGCGCGAATCTTCGCCCACGCCAGCGGCCTGGAAGTCCTCTCCCTGGAATGCGATGATCCGGAAAACATGTTCGCGCTCGGGGTTCCGACCCGGCCGGACGACGACACCGGGGTCGCCCATATCCTCGAGCACGCAGTGCTGGCCGGCTCCCAGCGCTATCCGGTCAAGGATCCGTTCATGGAGATGATCAAGTCGAGCATGGCAACCTTCATCAACGCGCTGACCTACAACGACTACACGGCCTATCCAGTCGCCAGCGTGGTTCCGGCTGACTTCTTCAACCTTGCCGCCGTCTATTGGGACGCTGTCTTCGCGCCGCGCCTCAGCCGCGACAGCTTCCTCCAAGAAGGCTGGCGCCTTGAACTGGCCAGCCCCGGCGACCTCCAATCGCCCCTAGTCAGCAACGGCATCGTCCTTAATGAAATGCGCGCCGCAGCCAGCGACCTCGACGCCGTCATCGGGCAGGAAACCGACGCCGGACTCCTGCCAGAAACCCCCCGCGCCCGCAATGCCGGCGGCCGCCCAGAAGCCATCACCGCCCTCACCTACGAGGCTTTTCTCGACTTTTACCGGCAGCACTACCATCCAGCCCGGATTAAGCTCTTCTTCTACGGCAACATCCCCACCGCTGACAAGCTGGCCTTCGTAGCCGCCCGGCTGGACGATACCCCAATGGCAGATACGCCAGCGCCAGTGCCCGCTGCAGAAGCACTGGCGCGACCGCGGCAAAAGCGATGGCCATCCCCCCGGCGAACCCGGGTGGCGTTTGCGCCAGCCCTTGACCAGCCCAGCCGCGGCAACCGCAGCGCAGCCTGGGCCACAGCGTTCTTCCTCAGCGACCAGCTCGACCCAGTCCTCAATGCCGGCTTTGACCTGCTGGACTATCTCCTGCTCGGGAATGCAGCCGCGCCACTGCGGAAAACCATCCTTAAATCAGGTCTGGCCGACAATCTCCTGACCAGCGGCTACGACAACGAATCGCCAGAGGCCATGTTCCGCCTCAGCCTTGACGGCTGCGACCCGAAACGGTTCGCTGACATCGACCGCCTGGTTGACGACTGCCTCGCCGATATCGCCCGCCAAGGTTTCTCCCAGGAGCAGGTTGACGCCGCCTTCCGACAGTACCAGCTGGAACAACGCGAAATCGACCAGGATCACGCCCTGAATCTGATGGAAGACACCTTTGACGCCTGGTGCCTAGGCGCTGACCCGCTGCTTTTCCTCGACCGGGCCGACACCCTGGACAAAGTCGCCCAGAAACTGCGCACCGAGCCTGACTGGCTCAACAAACTGCTGGTCGAACACCTGCTCCGCAACCCGCACCGCCTCACCTTGGAACTCATTCCTGATCGCCGAGTGGCCCTCCGTCGACAGCAAGCCGAGGCCGCTGAACTGGCCCGCCACAAACAGCGCCTCGCCCCAGCAGAGCTGGCAGCACTTGACCAGGCAGCCCGTGAACTGCAACAGCGCCAAGGGCTGCCCAACACGCCAGAAGACCTGGCCACGCTGCCACGCCTGCGCCGCCACGATATCCCGTCCGAGCCCTGCCGACTCCCGGTCACGGTCAGCGGCGCCCCGGGCGGCGTCCCGCTGCTGAATGTCGACACCTTCAGCAACGGCATCGCGTATTTTCATTTAGCGTTCCCGCTCCGGGATTTCCCCCCGGCGACACTGTCCGGCCTGGCAACCTTCGTCTATCTCTTCAATCGCCTTGGCACGGCGACAATGCCCTACGACCGCGTGGCCGAACGCTTCGCAGCCGCCAGCGCTACGGTCTCCGCCAGCATCGAAACAGGCTTCCACCCCCAGGCGCCAGACCATACGGACGCCTACCTGGTCTTCACGCTGACTTCCCTGGCGGAATACTTCCCCACCGCCTTGGACCTGTTTCGACAGCGTCTCACCGAAACCGTCTTCATCGAACAGACGCGCATCGGCGAACTCCTGCGCCAGTCCTGGGCCAGCACTAAGAAAGAACTGCTCGAAAACGGCGGCGCCTACGCCGCCTTCAGGGCCGCAGCCGGTCTGTCACCCATGCATGATCTGACAGAAACCTGGTTCGGCATCACCGCAGCCAGAACCAGCCGACGCCAAGCTCTCTATTTCGACGCCTTCGCGCCTCAGCTGACAGTCAGCTGCGAACTCCTTGCCGAACGGCTGCGGAGCATCAGGCCGGCTGCTGCCGCCATCGTCGGCGGCAGCCAGGTCGCGACTCGCGCTGGCGAATTCCTCGAACGACTGGCAGCCACCCCGGCCAAAACGTCGGACGCCAAATCCAGCGCCCGGCTGCGCCCTCCGAAGCCTGCCTACGGACGCCGTGAAACCGTCCGCATCACTGGGGACGTCGGCTTCTGCACCAGGATTTTTCCGGCGCCTCATCCGTTCGACCCGGCCAGTCCGGCCTTGAACGTCTACGCCCATCTTCTCAGCTGCGGTTACCTGTGGGATGAAATCCGTCTAAAGGGCGGCGCCTACGGCGTCGGCTGCGCTCACCTCAGCCAGCAAAGATGCTTCCTGCTCAACTCCCTCAACGACCCGGACCCGGGCCGCACTTTCGCTATCTTCGACCACCTCGGCGAACTGCATACAACCTGGACCAACGACGATATCGAGGCCGCTATCATCGCCACAGCCAAGGGCGACAGCGTGCCCATCCGCCCGGTGAAAGCTGGCTATGTCGCACTCTGGCGACACCTGTTCGCCATGACTGATGCAATCCGCGCCGAATATCGACAACGCCTGCTTAATGTCACTTCAGACGACGTCGCCGCAGCAGCAGCTGACCTCTGGCAAAACAACGCTGGCATGGCCAACGACTGCGCCATCGCGCCAGCACGCCTGACCGCCCAGCTGCTATTCAAGACCCTGACTATCTGACGACAACGACGCATTGCGCCGCTGCGCCTCCATCACGGCTGATGGCGTTCCGCGCGAAAGCCGCTCGGCGTCTGACCGACCTTCCGGCGAAAGAACTTGGCGAAATAATTCGCATTGGCGAATCCCGTCGCCGCAGCAACTGCCGTCACTGGCATGTCAGTCTCTCGCAATAGCGACATCGCCGTCTGCAAACGCAGTGAGTCGAGATAACGCTTGGGCGTGACGCCCAGTTCCTGCCGGAAAACGCGATGCACGGACGAACGGCTCAGGCCAGCAACATCGGCCAAACTTTTGACATTGACATCAAGCTCGCCAGCCGCATCCGCCCGCGACAGCAGCACTCTGGCCCGCCCGCGCCCGGCAAACTCCGGCCACGCCGACGCCAACCCGCCCAAATGCGACAAAAACGCATACGCAGCCACGCCAGCCTGGCGCTCGCCTTCCGGCGACGGGTCGCGCAATGTCTCCGCCAACTCCAGGAACATCGCCTCTGGGCATGGCCCGGCCGCGAACGCCCCGACCGGCAACGACAACGCCGACAACAGCAGGTTCGACAGCGCCCCGTCCAGTGTACACCAGCGGTACTCCCACGAACGCTCACCCCTGGCCGCCAGGCAGTGGCCGGCGACAGGAGGACAGACCAAGACCTTGCCACGGCCAACCACATGCCGCACCCCGCCGAGATTTACCTGCCCAGAACCGCGCACCGTCCAGATAACGTGAACGAACGTAGTCCGCCGCGGCCCAACCCGGTATCTCGGCGGTAGAGTAGCGTGACCGACCGAGCGCAGCCCCAGCGGAACACTGACCCAATCCAAGGTCGCACGGTAGGTCACAGATTCCTGAAAAGATGATACATTATTACCCATAGTTTCAACATTCTCGCCATAATAATCATCAGCTGCTATGCTATAATAATACCAATACAAACTCCATAGTCAAGACCAGCCGCTATTTTCTCCGACCGAGCCAAGTAATCGGTCACCCATTGATATTCGGAGTCCCGGCAAGCTGAGGAGCTAGGCTCCATGGGTAAGGCGTTTTAGTGGACAGTGGACAATGGACTTTAGTGGACTTTAGTGGACCTTAATGGACGTTAATAGACGATGGACTGTGGACGTTAGTGGACGTTAGTGGCAGTGGACGTGGACGGAAGTGGACAGTAATGGACAAGCGGAGCTTTCGACACGCATCTTGTACAGGCTTTCCGACGATGAAGATGCATCATGCTTACAGTCATACCCCCTTGCGCCGTAGGCGCTTAACCATGCTTAACCCCAGGCTTTAGCCTGGGGGAAGGCATACCCCAAAGCTGGTGCCCAGTATGGGCACTACCGGGTGCCTACCAGCACAATCACTGTGCCAAATCCCTCTTTCTTTCACAAGGTCTTGCACATTACCTAAATTTTCTTATTCAAGCAGCAGCCCTTCACAGGAGAAGATGATGTTCCACATTGACAACCAGCACCTACGGCTCAGCTTCAGCCCTAAAACCGGCATTAGTGTTAGCGACAAGGCCAGCGGCGCTGTCTTTACGCAAGTGCCCTGCCCCTACGCAATCCACGATGTCACTGCGGACGGACAGTCCATCAGCTACACCGTCCACGCCGGCGGCCTGCCTATCCGCGCCCGCCTGGCCTTCGCCGGTGTGCGCGAAATCACCCTCGACCTTACGGCCGAAGGCCCCATGACCGGCGACATCGCCTACCCGCCCGCATGGCAGATGGCCGAACAGGACGTCGGCGTCTATCCCATCGGCACCGGCTTCGCCTTCCCCGTCAACAACCCGGGCCTACGAATCCCTCCCGAAATGCCTTTTTTTACCGGCTCCACCGGGTTGGCGCTCTTCGGCTTCATCCGCAACGGCCAATACGTCTTCACCGGCATTGAAAAGGGTTACGATGCCGTTATGAAGCATGAGCGCAAAGACGACGGACTCCTCCACACCCAAGTCTACTGGCGCGGCGAAAAAGGCCAATTCGGCTACCCACGCCAATGCCGCTGGTTCTTCGCCGACAGCCTCGATGACATCGCTGCCGCTTATCGCCGCTGGCGCGAAACCATGGGCTGGGTCCGTACCCTCAAGGACAAAATCCGCCACACGCCAAGCGTCGCCAAACTCATCGGCGCCGCCGATATCTGGCTCTGGGACGACAACAACATGAGCCGCCTCTATGGCCGCCCCGAATCCAATGACATCACCCCCCGCGACGTCCGCCGCGCCGCCGGCGAGATGCTCGAACTTGGCATGACCCGTGTCCTCTGGCAGGCCTTCGAAGGCGAAAATGCCGAGGACTGCGCCTGGCTCAAAAGTCGGGGCTTCCTCGTCGGAAAATATGACATATATCGCGACGTGCTTCCCAAGCCCATCGCCGACTTGGTTATCCCCTACCGCAAAAAGCGCAGCGTCAACACCAGATACTGGCCGGACATCGTCCGCACCGACGCCGATGGCAGCTACGCCAAAGCCTGGGCCATCCACGGCAAAGACGGCCAGATGCACCACCAACATGCGGTCTGCGATATCTGCGCCTTGCGCCTGACCATGGAAAATGTGCCGCCGGATATCGCCGCCATCGGCTACGACTCCCGCCTCATTGACGTCCAGGCCGGCGCGACCCTGCAAGAATGCTATCACCCGCTGCATTCCCAGACCCGCAGCGCCGCCCAGCGCTACATCAATGCCCAACTCGACTTCCTGGCCGATATCGGCCTGACCGTCGGCGTCGAAGTCGGCAGCGAAGCATCCAGCCGCGCCTTCCATTTTTCCGAAGGGCTGCTCAGTTCGCCCTGGTACCGCGCCCCAGAATCCGGCCGCCGCATGAACACGCTCTACTACGGTGACGACATTCCCGCCCAGATTCACCAGTATATGCTCAATCCCATCTATCGGGTGCCTCTCTGGGACTTGATTTATCACGACTGCACGGTCAGCACCTGGTACTGGGGCGACAGCTCAAACAGCTGCCCCGAGCTCATGCCCATCCGCGATCTCTTCAATGCCCTCTATGGCTTGCCGCCACTCTATAGCCTCAACATGAGCCAATGGGACATGCTCAAAAAAGACATCGCCACGTCCTACCACCGTGCTACCGCCACTGCCCGCAAAACCGCTCTCAGCAGAATGACCTCCTTTGCCTGGCTCAGCCCCGACGGCATGATCCAGCAAACAGCTTTCGCCAACGGCGTCACCGTCGTTGCCAATTTCTCCGATGAACCCTACATCCTTGACGACAAAAGCGTCGTCGCTCCCAAGGACTACCTCTGCCAGGAGGGACAGCAGGACACCCTATAGCCGAGCGCCTGTCTTCCGTCCGTGCTATGGGCTTTTAGCCCGCAACCTCGCATGAGCCTGGCATGGAGGCTAAGATTTCATTTGCCTGCCTCTCTTGCTTGCAGATAGGGGAAGTCGCAGCCTTCATCGGCCTGTAAAACGGTATCGATATAATGGCGGATAAATCCGCGGGCAAAATTCTCCTTTGGCTGGATTTTGACTTCCTGCAACCGTTCCAGTATCTGCTTTTCAGACAGTTCGACGTTCAGAACGCCCTTGTCCACATCAAGCACAATAATATCACCATTGCGGACGGCGCCGAGTGGGCCGCCGGCCTGCGCTTCCGGACACACATGCAACACCACGGTGCCGAAAGCGCCGCCGCTCATCCGCGCATCGGTAATGCGGACATAGTCATCAACGCCGCGTTTGTGCATTTTGGGAGGAATGGGCATATAGTTGCCGAATTCCGGCATGCCTGGCGCGCCTTTCGGGCCGTAGCCCCGCAAGATGACCGCCTTGTTCTCATCCATGTCGGAATTGGGGTCCAGCAGATATTTTTCCGCCTCTGCCAGAGTGTCAAAGACACGGGCTTCGCCACGGAATTTGAGGATTGAGGCTGCCGAGCGTTTGATGACTGCCCCCCTTGGCGCCAAATTGCCGTGCAATACCGCAATCCCTCCGCTTGCTTGCAGTGGATGCTCAAACGCCGCAATCGCCGAGCGATTGAAGGATTTTTCAACATTCCGCAGATTTTCACCCATGGTTTTCCCGCTTACGGTCAGCACGTCAAGATGCAGAAGCGGTTCAAGCTCCTTCATCAATGCCGGCACACCACCGGCCTGATGAAATTCAATGCCCACCGAACCTGTACCAGATGGTTTGCAATTGACCAGAACGCGGGTCTTATCACTGATTTTCTGGAAAACATCCAAATCCAGCTTGATGCCGGCGCGCCCTGCAATCGCCACAAGATGAATCAGGAGGTTGGTGGAACCGCCTGAACTCATCAGCACAGTGATGGCATTCTCCAAAGCCTCGTACGTGACAATGTCACGCGGACAAATATTTTTTTCGATCAGGGTCATGATCTGACGCCCGGACTCTTCAGCATAGCGCATTTTGAGTGCGGAAACTGCCGGTGCCGATGCACTGCCCGGCAACGCAAGTCCCAAGGATTCGGTTGCGGTCTGCATGCTGTTGGCAGTCCCCATGATCGGGCAGGCGCCCATGCTGCCATAGAGACAGCCCTCCGCCTCTTGCAAATCTTCTTCGCTGATTTCACCGGACTGATATTGAGTCCATAGTTTAAAGCTGTCAGTCCCGCAGACAAGCGTCTCTCCCTTGTAATGGCCGGGCAGCATCGGACCGCCCGGCAGAAAAATCATCGGTTTGTTTGCGGACAATGCCGCCATCAACTGAGCAGGGACGCTTTTATCACAGGCCCCCAGCAGAACCACGCCATCGAACGGGTGGCGCGCAATCAGTTCCTCTGTCGTCATCGAAAGCAAATTCCGATAGATCAGGCTGGAAATATCGAAAAACACTTCGCAGATGGACATGGTGTTGATTTCCAACGGAAACCCGCCGGCAGCCCAGACACCCCGCTTGACAGCATCTGCCAGCTGCCTGAAATTGGCGTGTCCCGGATTGGTCTCGCCCCAGGTGTTGATGATGCCGACAATCGGTTTTTCAAGGTCGGCATCCGTATAGCCCATGGATTTGACCAGCCCGCGACGAATCAAACACTGACGCGAACCAGGTTTCAACCATTTTCTTGAATTGGAATTTTCCATTTTGATTCTTCCATTATCGCTAAGGCCAGCAACCCTATAAAATTTCGTGCCTCTTCGTATGGTTCGTGGTCAAAAGACGGGTTGTGTGCGTCATTTCCCCGCGGCAATCACCGCGCCGTTCTGGCCAATTTCCGATTGACCCCACCATCCAGGACAATCGTTTCGCCTGATAAGAACCCCGCCTTTTCCGAGCACAGAAAGACGGCCAGGTCGCCAACATCCTGGGGCATTCCCGCTCTGCGAACGGGAATGCCTGCCGCGACTTCTTCAGCATTATAGTCCGGACTGGACGTCATCCGCTCGACCTCAATATAGCCGGGCGCGATGGTATTGACCCGGATGCCTTTGGGGCCGGCTTCCAATGCCAGCGCCCCGCTCATGGCATGGATGGCGCCCTTGCTGGTGGCATAGAGCACCCTGCCTGGAACGGTTGTATTCATTTGCACCGAACCGATATTGACGATGCTTCCCCCATGTTTCATCAAAGCGATTTCCCGCAGAGCACAGAACAGCGTTCCTTTGATATTCACATCGGTCAACTGGTGATATACGGCTTCATCAATGGCTTCCAGTGGAACAGCTCCCGGATCCCAACCGGCATTATTCACAGCAGCATCCAATGTGCCCCATCGCTCCTTTATTGCATTGAACATTGTTTCCAGTTCGGACATCTTGGAAAGATCCGCACGGAAAGTGATCCCCTGGACACCCAGGCCCTGTATTTCCGCCAGCAACTCGGAGGCTTCAGTCGGATTGGAACGGTAGTGCAGAAAAAGGTCGGCGCCCGCCCGCGCAAAGGCCAAAGCGATGCCGCGCCCAATCCCTTTCCCCGCACCCGTAATCAGGACTTTTTTGCCTTTTAATTCATTCATTGGAAAACTCAATGTGTATTTTTTGGTAAAGGGTCTCAAAAAGCTCATCATATATCGGATCGCTGGCAAATCCCGGTCGGCGGCAGTAGTCGTTGGCAATCAAGCCGCGTTTTTTCAAAATGCGTTTCTCGAAATAGATGATTTGTTCGACGCTTTGACGAATATGATTCAAGAGGTCGTTGAGTTTTCCGTGAACCCGCAGCGCCTCGGCCTCATTGCCGACCAGCAAGGCATCCCAAATCTTACGGTAAACATCCGGCATGGAAGGGCCAGGCATCACACCGCTGGCGCCACGCTTGAATCCTTCGATCATCTGGAAACCGGCGTTTCCCACAAAAATTTTGCGGTCGTTCGGCAGCATTTTTGCTAAGGTGCTGATATAGGCGCCTGGCGGCTTGCATTCGATTTTGAAATAACGCAGGTTTTGATGCTTTTCAGCAAGCTGAGCCAGGACACTCGGTGGAATTGCCACTCCGGTCTGATCAGGCGCATACTGGATCATCAATGGCAATTGAACCGCTTCGCACAAAGCATCCAGGTGTTCAAACAGTTCTGTCCCGGCCGGCTTCAGGAAGAATGGGGGTAGGACCATCATGCAGTCAGCCCCGGCATCCTCGATCTGCTTGGCTCGGCGAACCGCTGAAATCGTAGAATGCTTCGTATTGGAGATGATGATCGGAACCCCGTTTTTATGACAGACCTCTACTGAAGCGCTGATCAGCGCGTCTTCCTCATCCGTGTCAAACTTGTAATATTCCCCAGCGATCCCAAACAGGGTCAGCGCCTGAGCGCCAAGGCCAATCAGTTTTTCGCAACACCGGAAGTATCCCGGCACATCAACTGAGCCATCATCACGATATACAGCCGGCGCTATCGGACAAATTCCTTTGATTTCCATGGTTATCTCACTCAACCTGTTAATGTGCAAAGTCTTGTGATAAAAGTGAATACTTCCTGAATCCGTGAAGAAACCTCCTGAAAAGAGGTCAAAAATAGTTGACAGCCTGCTGGTTTACAGCACATTATGTCATTGTCAAAACATCATAATTCCACTCACCAACGAGGTTGCCAATGATTAAGTTAATGCAGAGTTCAGAAGAAATCAATTCGAACGACGGCCTTCCCAGCACTGGAGATTGTATGGTCTCCTGTAGTCGGCGAAGAAGAACCCGCCCAGGGGCGACAAAAACGCATACGCAGCCACGCCAGCCTGGTGCTCGCCTTCCGGCGACGTGTCGCGCAACGTCTCCGTCAGCTCCAAAAACATCGCCTCTGGGCATGGCCCGACCGCGAACGCCCCAGTCGGCAACGACAGCGCCGATAACAGCAGGGTCGACAACGCCCCGTCCCAAGGTCACACGATAGGTCACAGACTTCTGAAAAGATGATACATTATTACCCATAATTTCAACATTCTCACCATAACAATCATTCGTTGCTATGCTATAATAATACCACTGCAAATTCCATAGTCAAGGCCAACTGCTATTTTTCTCCGACCAATCGGCTAAGTCAATCGGAAAACCAACAGACCAAATCGCGAGTCCGTGTGCAATCGCCTCCACCCAAGCAACAACCATAGACAAAATTTTCGTGTATTCAGAGTATTCAGTGGTTATAAAAACAACCCAAAACAAAAATCCGTGTTCATCCGTGTCCATCCGTGGTTAAAAAATAGGTCGTAGATAAGTCCCCCCACTTCTTTCCCCCGGAGAAATCGCCATGCTGAACCCCCAAGAACTGACTGCTGACGTCAAGCAAATGGCTCTCGCCCTCGGCGCTGACCTGGTCGGCATCGCCTCGCCCTCGCGCTATGACGGTGCCCCGCCAAAGGTCCGGCCGCAGGCCCATCTGCCCGAGGCTAAGGCCGTCATCGTCATGGCTGTCCACCATCTCGACGCCTCTGTTGACTTTGGCGCCGAGCCGAACAGCAACTTCCCCGGCGGCTTCCAGATCGGCATGATCCCGAAGCTCGACACCATCGCCTACCGCCTCGCGCGCTACGTGGAAGCTCTCGGCTATGCCACCGTCCCAATCGCCTGCACCACCTTCTGGCACCACCGCCAGGCCGAAGGCGTGCCGTTCGACCACGCCGCTTCCTTCAGTCACATCAACGCCCTCAGCGCCGCAGGACTCGGCGAATACGGCTGGCACGGCATGGCCATGTCCCCTAAATACGGCCCCCGCCAACGCATCATCTCCGTCATCACCGCCGCCCCCCTCATCCCTGACCCCTTGTACACCGGCGAACCGCTCTGCGACCGCTGCAAGCTGTGCGAAACAGCCTGCTGGGGCGAAAACTACCGGCCAGACCACCTGCTCGAACCGAAGACCATCTCCTTCACCATCGAAGGCAAAAAGTTCGAATACGCCCACATCAACCGCTGGCGCTGCTTCTGGGGAGAACAATGTCACCTCGACATGAAGCGCCTGGCAGAACGCGAGGAGCTGGACGAACAAGCCATCTACGACGCCCTCGACGAAGGCGTCGACCGCGTCGTCCAAGCCAACGCCGGCTATATGTGCTCCTCCTTTAAATACTGCATGGCCAAGCCTGTCCGCGTCTGGGACAAGACCAAGGCCGCCAACCCACGGCGCCGGAAAAGCGCCCCCACGGGCGACTGGCCGTCCCTGCGCCAACGCATCCTCAAATTGGCTGCTAACGCTGGTGCCTCCCGCATCGCCATCCGCCCCCTCGCTGACTTCACCAGCCTGAAACCCAACTTCTACGACGGCTTCCGCACCGAGGACTTCTTCCGCACCTTCAAGTGGGTCGTCGCCATCAGTCGCGAGCGCCCTGTCTTCCTGACCGACTCCAAAAACCCGCTGACCGCCAAGAACATGCCGATAAGCCTGATCATCACCGGCGGCATGATGATCGGTGCCTGTGACATCGGCCGTTTCTTGGATGACAGCGGCTACGAAGCCATGGTGCCCTGGGGCAAATGCGGCTTCGGCCCCCTGGCCGCCCGACTCCAGAACTGGCCCGGCCACGACCGCGGGGGACTGTACACCGAATGCCTCGTCACTGACGCGCCCCTGCAACCCTTCGAAACCGCCATCGACCGCCCCTGCGACGGCCTGAACACCCCGGCCGAAATAATCGCCCGTGCCGAGGAAGACAACGGCTGCTTCCCCTTCATCATCCATCAAGTCGGCTCTATCCGCCTTGACGACCTGCCGACCGCCGACACCGCCTGCCTGAAACAGGTGATGCCAGCCGCCAAATCCCTCCTGATCGTGGCTGCTGAACTGCCGAAGCGAACCCTGGAACTGGCCTGCAAGCAGGAAGCCGAATGCGGCGTGTCCTACCTGATGACCAACTACCAAGCTTTGCGGGAGGCGTTCTGGGCTGCCCATGACATGGCCTCCGGCCTCAAAAAGCAAGGTTACGAGGCCGAACCATTGTTTGAAGTCGAGACTTGGTCAAAACCGCGGCCGGTTCCGCAAGTCAGCGCCCTGCCCGACCTCCGCGCTCAAGCTCCCTTCGCTGCTGCGGCTGGCCTCGGCTTCATCGGCAAAAATGGCTTCCTCATCCACCCGCAGTATGGCCCCCGGCTGCGTTTCGCATTCGTCCTCACCACTGCGCCAGTCGCAACAGCGCCGACCGTCACTGGCGCCTGTCCTGACGGCTGCCGACTGTGCGCTGACGCCTGCCCGGTCAATGCTCTCGATGTCAACGGTGCAGGCAGCTCGACCGAACCCTTCCCACGCCATGAGGTCCGCTGCCAGTGGGCCCGGGTCATGGGCATGACCGCTGGCGAAGGCTCGGCCATGGCCGGCTGGCGCCTGCCAGACCTGCCAGTGCCAGACACCTTGGACGATGCGTCCCGCCAAGCCGCGCTCGCCCAAAAAGACCCTATCCAAGTCCGCTGCTACCAGCGTCCCAATATGGCTGACACCCAGGTCGAACGCTGCCTGCAAGCATGCCCCTTCGCACATTGACGACGCGCACCTAACCACAGGCAAAAAAAACACCAAGCCGTCATAGCCTGGCCCTGCTTCACCCCGAAGCAGGGCTTTTTGCTTTCCCAGCCATAAAAGACCAAATAATCCCAGCGCCTGCACGTTATTTGTTATATTCTAAACAAATCACTAACACCACCCCATTCCGTGCCGTTCCCGCCTACTACGGGCCAGCGCGATGCGTAAAGAACAACGACCGATGAACGTTTGCGACTATGCTCATGCCCGCCTCGCCGCTAGTAGAGCCATCCCCTTCCTTCTGGGAAGCATCCTGCTCCTGAACGGCTGCCGTTCCCCCCGTGAATGGCGCGACCAGGCTGACGAACGCGCTAACCAGTGGCTGCAAAAAGCGCAGCAGGATGTCAACGGCAAAACTGAACCGATTATCGTGGAAACGCCGGCTGACACCCTCCGGCGACGGCTGCTGCTGAACCAGAAACTCCAGCAGACAGACGCGGTTTCCCTGGGCATCACCGACCTGGCAAACACCGAACGCTGGCAAAATGACCGGCACCTCAAGCCTTTCGTCGATGACCTGCTGGCAGCAAAATCAGCCTGGAACACCGCCGAGCCAATTGCACTGTCCCTGGCTGACGCCATCGTCATCGCAGCCCGCCATAACCGCGACTTCCAAAGCCAGAAAGACGCCCTCTTCCAAACCGCCCTGGCTCTTGACCTCGAAGACCATCAATTCCAAAACACTTTCACTGGGATGCTCTCCAGTACCCTCAGCAGCAGCCATAATGGCGACCGCCGTAACACCGGACTGACCAATGACGCCACCCTGGGCGTCAAAAGAACCTTCAAAAACGGCATCGAACTGACCAGCAGCCTCAGCGTCGACCTGGTCAAAATGCTCACTGGCGACCGCGGCTCAAGCTGGGGAATCCTCGGAGACGCCTCCATCAACATCCCCCTGCTGCGCGGCGCCGGCGAATTCATCGCCGCCGAAGGCCTCACCCAGGCTCAACGCAACCTGGTCTATGCTGTCCGGGACTTCGAACAATACAAGCGCGGATTCATCGTCCGCATCGCCAACTCCTACCTCGGCGTCCTCCAGTCCGGCCAGCGCATCATCAACCAGGAAGAAAACTACAAACGCGTCGTCACCTCGACGCGCCGTTCCCGCCGCATGGCAGACGCTGGGCTCCTGCCTGAATACCAATTTGACCAGGCCGTGCAGGATGAACTAAGGGCCCGCGACAACTGGGTCAGCGCCCGGCTCTCCTACGAAGCCAGCCTCGACGCCTTCAAAATCCTCCTCGGACTGCCGCCAGACGCCAAAATCGAGACCATGACCTCAGAACTCGACGCGCTGCAACTGGCCTGCCAGACCCTCGGCGGCGAAGGCGAAATCACCGACTATTCCGATGTCCCTGCAGCAGACGCCCCAGTCATCCTCAAGGACGTCGACAACAAAAACGCCGGCCCCTACGAAATTGACGCTGACAAGGCTGTCGCCATCGCCCTCAAAAATCGGCCTGACCTGCGCAACTCCCTTGAAAGAATCGAGGACGCCCAGCGGGACGTGCTCATCAAGGAAGACGCTCTGCGCGCTGAGATGACTATCGGCGGTCGCGCCAGCATCGGCGAGTCGAGGGGACTTGGCCAGGCCAACAGCCCAGACGGGTCGTTCCGGGTCTCACGCGGCACCTACTCTGTCCCGCTCTACCTGAACCTCCCCTTTGAGCGCACTCGCGAACGCAACGCCTATCGCAACAGCCTCATCAACCTGGAAAGGACAGTCCGCAACTTCCAGCGGGACGAGGACGCCATCAAGGAGGCCGTACGCGGCAAGACGCGCAACCTCCTGGAAAACCGTTCCCGCATCGTCATCCAGCGCCAAGCGGTACGGCTGGCCGAGCGCCGCGTCAAGAGCACCGACCTGCTCCTGCAAGCCGGCCGCGCCGCTATCCGCGATGTGTTGGAAGCCCAGAACGCCCTCCTCTCAGCACAAAACTCCCTGATTTCCGCCGTAGTCACCTACCGCATCAACGAACTGGAACTCCAGCGCGACCTCGGCATTCTCGCCGTCACTGCCGACGGCACCTGGCAGGAACCGTCCCTGCAAGACTTCAATTAAAGCAAGACCGGCGGGCAGGCCGCCAACGCCGCTAAATTTCACCCGCTTCCATACCGCATACGTGCGCAAGAAAGGCTACCTCATGGCTGCAAAACGCTCCTTTTTCAAGACTCTGCTCCGCTGGCTGTTCTTCCTGGCGATCATTGCCGCTGCTGGCTGGTGGTACTGGCAACGCCCCAAACCGATAAGCGCAGAACAGCAAAGCCGCATCTTTGCCAAGGTCGAAAGAGGCCCCCTGGTCATCAACCTGACCGAAGCAGGCAGCATCAAGCCCAGGGAGCAAATCGTCATCAAAAGCCAAGTCGAAGGCCGCAACGCCATCCTCTTCATCGTCCCCGAAGGACAGAAGGTGAACAAGGGCGACGTACTCATCGAACTTGACGCTTCGACCCAGCAGGACAATCTCGTCAACCAGGAAATCACTGTTCAGAACTCCAATGCCTCCTACACCCAGGCCACGGAAAACATGGAAGTGGTCAAAAACCAGGCCAAGGCCGATGTTGACAAGGCCGAGCTGGCTTTGCGCTTCGCCAAGGAAGACTTAGTCAAATACAAGGACGGCGACTACCCCAAGACGCTCAACGAACTGGAAAGCAAAGTCACCTTGGCCGCCGAAGAGCTGCAACGCGCCCGCGACACCCTGAAATGGTCTAAAACGCTGTTCGAGGAAAAATACCTGTCGGAAACTGAATACCGCTCGGATGAACTGTCCTGCCGCCGCGCCGAACTCAACCTGGTCACTGCCCAGAACAACGTCTCGCTGCTGCAAGAATACACCTACAAGCGCCAGATCGCCCAGCTCGAAAGCGATGTCGCCCAAAGCGAAATGGCCCTGGAACGCATCCGCCGCTCCACCCGCGCCAACATCGTCCAGGCCGAAGCTCAATTGCTCGCCCGCGAACTGGAGCTGAACCGGCAGAAAAAACGGCTGGAGAAAATCAATGACCAGATCGCCAAGTCCACCATCACCGCGCCGACCGATGGGCTGGTCATCTACGCCACCAGCGCCGGAAACCGCTGGCGCGGCAATACCGAACCGCTCCAAGAAGGACAAGAAGTGTTCGAACGCCAAGAACTTATCTATCTGCCGACTGCCGACACCTTCATCGCAGAAGTCAAAATCCACGAAACATACCTGAAAAAAATCTACATCGGCCTGCCGGTGCGAGTCCGCATCGACGCCTTGCCAGGACAGATTTTCATGGGCAAGATCACTAAGATCGCGCCTCTTCCCGACGCCCAGAGCATGTTCATGAACCCCGACCTCAAAGTCTACAACACCATTGTTGAACTCGAAGGCGGCGACGGCGTCCTCAAGTCAGGCATGAACTGCGAAGCCGAAATCATCATCGAACAACACCAGGACGCCCTCTATGTTCCCATCCAATGCGTTGTCCGCATCAGCGGCAAACCAGTCGTTTATGTCAAAAATGGCGATGACCTGGAACGCCGCGATGTCGAAATCGGCCTTGACAACAACCGGATGGTGCATGTCATCAGCGGCCTTGAGGAAGGCGAGGAAGTCCTTATCACTCCGCCCCTGCAAGACGCTGTCTCCATCCGCGCCACCGACGAAATCGCTGATATCAACATCCCGACCCGCGCCCAGGCTGACGCTGACGAGGCATCGCGACAGGCTGCGGGCCGCAGCCGCAGCGGCGATAGCCAGGCCGCCAGCAGTGACAGCAGCCGCAATGGCGATAGCCAGACCGCCAGCGCCGACCGCAGCAAAATCCGTGAGCAGATGGCCAACATGAGCGAAGAGGAGCGCGCCGAGTTCATCAAGAAAATGCGCGCCCGGCGACCGCAGCAAAACCGCGGCGAAGAGGGCGGCGAAGGCCAGCCAGCAACGCCGCGACGCCGCCGCCCCCCAAGCCCGGACGGCGCAGTGCCCGCACCTGCCACCCCCCAGCCATGACGCGGTTCAGAACGGAATACGCACATGCCTCAATCCAATTCATCTCAATATGCTGTCCGCTTCGAGGACATCTATAAAATCTACCGCATGGGCACGACCGAGGTGCGCGCCCTGGACGGCGTCAGCGCCAATTTCAGCAAAGGCAGTTTCTGGGCTATCATGGGTCCAAGCGGCTCCGGCAAAAGCACCATGCTCAACCTGCTCGGCTGCCTGGATCGACCGACCTCAGGAAAATACTTTCTTGACGACCAGGACGTAAGCACCCTCAACGACGATGACCTAAGCGACATCCGCCTGAAATACCTGGGATTCATCTTCCAGAGCTTCAACCTGATTCCACAGTTGACCGTCGAGGAAAACATCGCTTTGCCCCTGTACTACCTCGGCTGGCCCAACCAACAGCGCGAGGCCCGCGCCCGTGAACTGGCCGCCCTCGTCGGCCTCGAAGACCGCCTCCGCCACCGCCCCGCTGAACTGTCTGGCGGCCAACAGCAACGCGTGGCTATCGCCCGCGCCCTTTCCAACGACCCGGTCTTCCTCCTTGCCGACGAGCCGACCGGCAACCTCGACACCGCCACCAGCATCGAAATCATCGAACTGCTCAAAAAACTCAACCACGAAGGCAAGACCATCATCATGGTGACGCACGAGCCGGACATCGCCAGGCACGCCACCAGCCAACTCTTCATGCGAGACGGCAAAATCCAGAAAATCACTCATGGCCTGCCAGACACGCCGGGCGCGACCAGCGCCTGAAGCACGCGCCACCGTCCCCCAACCTCCAGACCTCTGATACCTGATACCTGCCATGTTCATCCATCCCGTCCGATTTTTCCGCGACATTCAACTGGGCATCAAAAACTTGATGCTGCATAAGCTGCGCTCGTTGCTCACCATGCTTGGCCTGGTGTTCGGCGTTGGCAGTGTCATTGCCATGCTCGCGGTCGGCGAAGGCGCCAGCGCCGAGGCTCTCAACCAAATCCGTAAACTCGGCAGCCGCAACATCATTGTCAGCGCCCAGAAGCCCTCGGAAGAGCAAAGCTCCGCCAACACCCGCATCCGCATCAGCATCTATGGCCTGCTCTATGACGACGTCCAGCGTATCGCCGAGACCATCCCGACCGTCAACCGAATCGTCCCCGTCAAAAGCATCCAGAACACCGGCCGCATGGGCAAACGCACCCTCGACATGCGCATCGTCGGCACCAACAGCGCTTGGTTTGACCTGGTCGACCGCCCCGTCATCGCTGGGCGCGTCATCTCTCCCAGAGACGAATTTGACAAAAGCAACGTCGCCGTCCTCACTGAACACGGCACTCGGCGGCTGATGGCGACTGAGTCAGTCGTCGGCGAAAGCATCCGCATCGGCGCCAACTACTATGAAATCATCGGCGTCGTCCGCAGCGAAGGCGCCACCGAAGGCTCTATGCAGACGCCAGACCAGCAGACCGACGCCTATATCCCGCTCTCTACCGCCCGCGAACACTACGGCGATCTCTTCTCCCAGATGAAATCCGGCACGTTCATCCGCGAATTGGTCGAGCTGCACCAGCTGATTATCGAAGTCGACAAAGAAGAAAACGTCGAGGCGACGGCTGAAGCGGTAGAGCGGATGCTGGAGATTTTCCACAAAAAAAAGGACTACAACGTCAGCGTGCCGTTAGCCCTGCTCCGGCAGGCCGAGGCCACTAAGCGGACGTTCAACATCGTGCTGGGTTCCATCGCCGGCATCAGCCTCCTAGTCGGTGGCATCGGCATCATGAATATCATGCTGGCCTCGGTCACCGAAAGAACTCGCGAGATCGGCATCCGACGAGCTATCGGCGCCAAGCAGCGCCAGATCGTGGCGCAATTTCTCATCGAGACCGTGGTCCTCTCCTTCTCCGGCGGCTTAATCGGCATCGGCCTGGGGCTGCTGATTCCGTGGATCATCACCCAAGTCGTCAAAATGCCGACGGTCGTAAGCCTATACAGCCTCACCTTATCCCTCGGCATCAGCGTTTCGGTTGGCATTATCTTCGGCATCTATCCGGCCATGCGCGCTGCCCGCCTTGATCCAATCGAAGCCCTCCGCCATGAATAGCCGCTGTGCCGGCTCCATCCAACAGGAAACACTATCATGACAAGCACCTTCCGCGAACTCGGCCAGACCGGCATCAAGGTCTCCACCGTCACCATGGGCTGCTGGGCCATTGTCGGCGACGCCACCTGGGGACCGCAAAACGAGCAGGACGCCATCAACGCCATCCACGCAGCCCTTGACCTTGGCGTCAACTGCTTTGACTCCGCCGAAATGTACGGCAACGGCTACTCCGAACAAATTCTCGCCAAGGCCCTGGCTGGGAAACGCAACCAAGCCGTGCTCTGCTCCAAGTTCACCTCCCAGCACGCCAATTCGTGGGAAGACCTCTCCGGCGCCTGCGACAACAGCCTCAAGAACCTCGGCGTTGACTGCATTGACGTCTATTACCTCCATTGGCCTAACCGGCAGACTCCTATCGAAACTATTGCTGGGTGGTGCGATGACTTGCGCCAGCAAGGCAAAATCCGCGCCTTCGCCGTCTCCAATTTCGGCGTCGGCGACCTAGGCGATCTGCTCAAGGTCACTACTCCTGCCGTCAACCAGCTCCCTTACAACCTGCTCTGGCGCGTGATTGAAAACGAAATCTTGCCGTTGTGCCGCCAGCGCGGCGTCAGCGTGGCCTGCTATTCGCCCATCGCCCAAGGTCTGCTCACCGGGAAATTCGCTGATGCCGATTCAGTTCCAGAGTCACGCGGCCGTACTCGCCACTTTTCTCGGCGTCGGGCTCAGGTCCGCCACCAGGAAGAAGGCCAGGAGGAAGCCACCTTCGCCGCTATTCGGGCCATTGCTGCCATTGCCGACGACTTGTCCTGCCCCATGGCAGAGCTGGCCTTAGCCTGGCTCATCCACCAGCCGGGAATCGCGACCGTTATCGCTGGCGCACGCAGCCCAGAGCAAATGGCCGCCAACGCTAAGGCAATGACCAGGACTCTGACCCCGGAAACCATCGAACGACTCAAGGCAGCCACTGAACCGCTCAAAGCCGCCTTCGATAACAACGCGGACATGTGGCAATCCGCCGAAAACAGCCGCTACCGCTGAACCGGGACACACGCCCCCTGCCGTACGTAGCGTATGTAGTTCAGCTTTAGCTTGCCGCATGTACCGTTCCCGTAGGACGATCGCTGTGGACATGGTGGACGGCGCCTGCCGTACGTAGCACAAATGCCCCTCGCCCCTAACGAATTATGAATTATGAATTATGAATTATGAATTATGAATTATGAATTATGAAATGCGCCTCAGCATTCAACATTCAGCATTCAGCATTCAGCATTCAGAACCCCTCGCCCCTCGCCCCTAACGAATTATGAAATATGAAATGCGCCTCAGCATTCAACATTCAGCATTCAGCATTCAGAACCCCTCGCCCCGCCCTGGTCGGGGAAAAATCCGCCTTCGCATGGAAATTCCGCGCTTTGGCATTACACTTATATTTTGTCTTGTTTTTTCTGTCCCCCCTTTCCAGCCTGCGAGGATTTCCTATTATGCCATTTGACCAGGGTTCCATCACCTTCCGCATCTGCCGTTTGCCTGAGTCCATGCCGGAAAACACCATCGAGCGCTTTGCTGAGTTCGCTGCTCAGCCGCTTGCCAACGTTACTGATGAACCGTGCTGGGGCTGGGTCTCGCCACGCCACCTCCTCGACGACGTGATTGACGAGACCACCATCAAAGTCGGCGCTTTCTATCACCTCTGCCTGCGCCAAGCTGAACGCAAAATCCCGGCCTCGCTTTTGACCGCCGAATGCCGCATGATCGAACTGGCTCGAATGGCGGAAACCGGCAGCGAAAAACTCGGCAACCGCGCCCGCCGCTCCATCAAGGCCGAAGTCCAGCAGCGCCTCCTCCCACAGATGCCACCCCAATTGTCAGGCATCTATTTCGCCATTGACACCCTTGAGAACATGCTCTATACAACCGCGATTTCGCCCAGGCAGCTGGAAATCTTCTTGGCTCACTTCGGCAAAGTCATCGGCTTCGAACCGATGCCCCTGACTCCTGAAAACATTGCCGAGGAACTCTTTGAACTCGATCCAGCCGCTGTCCCGGCTCTGAACATCTCTCCAGACCCGAAACGCAACCTCCTGGAAGGCGCAGGTACGCTTGGCGAAAACTTCCTGACCTGGCTGTGGTTCTTCCAGGAAGAACGCGGCGGCAACTTGCCGCCCACCAAGCTCGGCGACTTCAGCCTCCTCATTGACGGCCCCTTAGTATTTGTCGCCGAAGGGCCAGGCGCCTTCGAAAGCGCCATCCGCAAAGGCGCCCCGACCCTCAGCGCCGAAGCCAAGGCATCCCTGACCGTCGGCAAAAAACTCAAACGCGCCAAACTGACGCTCGCCCGCGGCGACGAGGAATGGTCCTTTAACTTCGATGCTAACGAATTCATCTTCCGCAGCCTCAAACTGCCAGAATCTGAAGCGCTCGACAAGGCCAGCCTCTTCGAAGACCGCATGAACAACCTCATTATCCTCCAAAACGTCCTCTTCGCCCTCTTCCAGCGCTTCCTGAAAGAAATGACTGACAGCGCCAAGGCCAGCGACTACCAGGCCAAGGCCCGCGAATGGATCAAAAACTTCAATGGACTCTGACCCAAACGGCCTCCCAACTCCATAACCATAACCGCCCTAACCCACCCCCGGAAGGCTCCTGCCATGACTGCAACTCTCTTCGGCATCGCGCAACAATGCATCACCCCCTCCCCGGAAACCAAAGTCTCCCTCGCAGGATACTTCAATCCACGCTGGCAGACTGGCAAGCTTGACGACCTCTTCGTCCGCGCCTTGGCTATCCGTGACGGCAAGAAAATCGCCGTTGTCTGCCAATTCGACCTTATCCGTGCGCCGCGTGTCGAGAACATCCGCCCGCGCTGCCAGGACATCCCTGGCCTTGATCCCGCGAGCATCCTGTTCGCTGGCACCCATACCCATACCGCCCCCGGCATCAATCCGCCTACCGAGGGCAATGATCCGGCCTACGAGCAGTTCGTCTTTGACCAGGCCGTCGTCGCCATCCACGCCGCTGTTGCTGACCTGAAGCCAGGCATTCCCTGCTATGCTGAAACCGAAGAATCCCGCTTCGCCTTCAACCGCCGCTACTGGATGAAAAACGGCAAAGTGGTCACCAACCCCAAACGCCGCGACCCAGATATCGACAAGCCAGAAGGCCCGATCGACCCACGCATCGGCCTCTTTGGCGTCAAAAACCCTGATGGCACCCTGCGCCTGCTGATCGCCAATATCAGCAATCACCTTGACACCATCGGCGGCTGCCTCGTCTCCTCTGACTGGCAAGGCCCTCTCCGCGCTGAAATAGAAAAGGCTCTTCCTGGCGTCTGCGCCTGGGGCATGACTTCCGCTTCTGGCAACATCAACCATTTCGACCCCAATGGCGGCCCTGACCAAAGCAGCTATGAGCGCTGCACCACCATCGGCAAAGGCTATGCCGCCGCCGCCCTCGCAGCCGTTCCCAAACTGAAAGACCTCCCGGCTGGGGACCTCGCCATTGCGTTCAAGACCATCAAAGTCGGCACCCGGGAAGTCCCGGAAGAAGAAATCCAGGAAGCACGGCAAACCGTGGCCAAATACGCTGACCTCAGTTTCGGCAGCAAAAACTTGACCTCAGAAGACCTGGCTAACAAGGCGCCCATCGCCCTCAAGCTATTCGCTCAACGCCTGCTTGACATTGTCGACAACCCGAGAACCTACTCAATGGAGTGCCATGTCATCCGCCTGGGCGATTTCCACATCATCGGACTCTGCGGCGAACCATTCGTCGAACACGCCATCTATATCCGCGAGGACATCCTGCGGCGCCGCCCGTGCCTCATCTCTGCTCACTGCGCTGGCGAAGCAGGCTACATCCCCAATCGCTACAACTTTGGCCGCGGAGGCTACGAAACCCAGGTGACCAGCTCTAGAACCAGCCTGGAAACAGGCAATATCCTGCGCCAGACCGTCGCCGAACTAGTCGCCCAAACCGCCGCTAAATAAACACTACGGCCGCATGATTATCGCCACCGGCATCGACATCATTGAAATCGAACGCTTCCAGAAAACCCTGGAACGCTACGACCGGCTTTTCCTTGACCACATCTTCACCCCCGAAGAACAAGCTGCAGCCCCAACCAGCGACCGCGCCCGCGTGACCTACTTCGCAGCCCGCTGGGCAGTCAAGGAAGCCGTCTCTAAAGTCCTCGGCACTGGCATCGGCGAGCATTGCGCCTGGACTGATATCTTGGTGCAGCGCTCGCCCCTGGGCAAACCATCCGTCACCCTCACCGGCAAGGCCGCCATAACCGCCAAGAAGCTCGGCATTGCCGCCGTCCACGTCAGCATCTCTCACGAACAACATTATGCCTGCGCTGTCGCTATCGGCGAATCGTCGTGAACTACTCAGGAAAGGGGCGAGGGGCGAGGGGCGAGAGTGAGTTTGGACTACACCGTCCACTATGTCCACACCGTCCACATCTTTTTGCGCCGTAGGCGCTTAACCATGCTTAACCCCAGGCTTCAGCCTGGGGATAGGCAGCCCCCGAAGTGGTGCCTTGTAAAGGCACTACAGAAGACTCCTATGAAACCCCTTAGGGCTTTGACCTGACTAAAATTCCAAACTCTTCCTGAAACAGAGGGCGAATTTGCCG
>MWEG01000100.1 GCA_002070945.1 Lentisphaerae bacterium ADurb.Bin082 | reverse complement strand
CTCGAAGGCATTGAAGGCAAAGCCCATGACCGGCTCGTTCAACGCACGCTCGAAGTTGAAGTTCGCCTTCCGGATCACTTCCAGCAGGAACGAAGGCGTCCCCGTCGCAAACCAGTAGTTGGAAAATTTACATTGGTTAATGAAGAACTGCGCCAGGGACACCGGATTGTACACCGTGGGCGAGTTCTCCTCGAAACGGTACCCGTCATACCATGCCTTGATTTCGGCAATGAGCTGTTCGTGCGGGATGTTCAGTTTATCCACGGCGTCATCCAGGCGCTCCGCAAAGCATTCCTCGAATTCCTCCTGCGTGTAGCCGAGCATGGTGGCGTAGTCAGGGTGCATCGTGATGTCGGTCAGGTTGTTGAGGTCGGAGAAAAGCGAAACGTGCGAAAACTTGGTGACTCCGGTGACAAACACAAACCGCTCAAGGCTTTCGCATTTCTTGATCGTGGAGTAAAATCCCTTGAGGACATCCCGGCATGCTGCGGCTTCTGGAGTCGCCAGCGCATTCAAAATCGGCTTGTCATATTCGTCAAGAAGGATGACGACCGGGGAATTCTTTGCAACAGCCCAAACAAGAGACTCGAATGAGGCAGCCGGTTCATCTTCATAAATGTCAACCGAGACCTGGTGTGCAGAAGCCGCCCGGGTTAAGACCCGGGCAAGATATTTGCGCAGCGCCTGTGGCGTCCTGGCATCGCAGTTCGCCATGTCCAGATGGATGACCGGGTATTCTTTCCAGTCGTATTTCTTTTTGCTGATGGCAAGCCCCTTGAAGAGGTCTCTCTTCCCCTGGAATACTGCCTTGAGGGTGGAGATGGTCAGCGACTTGCCAAAGCGGCGCGGACGGGACATGAAGTAAATGCCCTTGTACGGGCGGATCAAATTCCAGATATACTCCGTCTTGTCCACATAAAGATAACGCCCATTGATAAGATCCTCGAAGGTATAGACGCTGCTGGTTAAATCTTTCATGTCTTGAAGCCTCCAATAATTATAAATACACCAACAAGCATACTGTAATATGAAAAAGAAAACATGTCAACCGAGTCGCACCCTGCCGACGAAGAGGCGTAACCGGTGTAATGCGTCAGTCATTGATACTCGGAGTTCCGGTGAGCTTCAGAGCCAGGCACCCAGGCTAAGGCACTTTAGTGGACAGTGGACAATGGACGCAAGTGGACTTTAATGGACATCAGTAGACGATGGACTGTGGACTGAAGTGGACATGAGTGGTGAGTGGACGTGGACGTTCATGGATGTTAGTGGACAGAGGAGCTTTCGACACGTGTCCTCCACAGACCTTCAGCCGACAAAAATGTATCATGCTTACAGTCATGCCCCTTTGCGCCGTAGGCGCTAAACATGCTTAACCCCAGGCTTCAACCTGGGGATAGGTGCACCCTGAAAGTGGCGTGCCTTGTAAAGGCACTACAGAAGACTGACCGATGGCAGTTCAACAATATTTCGCAAAGTTCTGACTTGCCTTTTTCTTTTTGACAGGTTATACTTTTCTATCGTCGAAATTGTCAGCGCATTATGTCGTATGCCCGACTGCCGCCTATTCGTCCTGGCGGCGGGTTTTTGCCTGTGCCAATTTTCAACCAAGACTGTCAACCCTGTCGGAGACTTGCCATGAAACTATGGAAACAAGCTGTTCTCTGCCTTCTGGGGATTGCCGTCACCTTGAGTGCCGGCGACCCTCTGCTTGGAGACCTTGGGCTTGACAGTGCGGCGGCCCGCGAGGAAAAAGCCTTTTCCTGCTCTCCGGCACCCCCGGCCAAGGCTCCGGCCCAGCATTCCTCGGCCGAGGGCCTGCCGCCGCTGCCGCTGCCGGTCGTGCCCCTGCGCCGCACCGAGAAGAAAAACCCGCCCCGGCCGCCAGTCCTCATTGCCAAGATCGCCACCCAGCGCCAAAGCGACTGGGCCACCAACCCGTCCGACGCCAAGAACCTGCTGAAATGGATGGCCAAGACCCTCAATGTCCATTTCAGTGACATCAACCTGCCGGAAAACCAAATTCCCAGCGATCCCAAGAGCGTGCCTGTCCTCTACCGCACCGGCCATGACGCCTTCAGCTTCACGCCCGAAGTACGGGAGCGCTTGCGTTCCTATCTGATGAACGGCGGCTCGCTGATCATGGAGGCCTGCTGCGGACGTGCCGCCTTCGCTGAATCCGCCCTGCGGGAAATGCGCGCATTGTTCCCGGAACGGCCGCCCTATCGCCTCGCCAACGACCACCCGGTCTTCCATTCCTATTTCGACATCAAGGAAATCAATTACCGACCAACCGCACTCCAGGCCGGCGCACGCAACGGCGACCCAGCAGTCATTGGCATCGACATCGGCTGCCGAACCGCCGTATTCATGTTCCGCTGGGATGTGAGCTGCGGCTGGGATGAACAGCCTGACAGCGAACACCACCGATGCATGGGATATGAGATCGAAACCGCCAAACAACTCGGCGCCAACCTGATGGCCTATATCAGCTCAGAACGCTCAGCAGCCCTCCCGCTCAGCCAAGCACTCCAATTCATCGACGCCGAAAAAGCTAAATCCGGCAAATTCGTCGTCGCCCAGGCCAAATACCACGGCCTCTGGAAATGCCGCGACGCTGGCCTCTCCATGCTCCTCAACAGCTTCCATGAGCAAACGAAAACCCCGGTCTGCTTCGAACGCGAAGAAGTCGCCCTGAGTTCAAACCGGATTTTCGACCTGCCCCTGATCTATCTGACTGGACACCAGGACTTCACCTTGACGCCTGCCGAACGCGCCAACCTCGCGCAATATCTCCGCCAAGGCGGCATCGTATTTGCAGAAAGCTGCTGCGGCCGCGAAAGTTTTGAGACCGGATTCCGGCGCGAATTGGCCACCATCCTGCCTGGCGCACAGCTGGAGCGGCTGCCCGCCAATCACCTGATCTTCATGTACCCCAACGCCATCAAAGACGTCCAGCCAACCTCGGCCCTCGCCGAAAAGCTGTCTTCCAAGGGGCGGGTCGCGCCGGAGCTGTACGGCCTGAACCTCGACGGCCACCTGGCTGTCATCTTTTCGCCGCGCGGACTGGCCTGCGGCTGGGAGCTGGCTCAATGCCCGTACTGCGGCGGCATCCATGCCAAAGACGCCCTGGCCCTGGGAGTCAACGTACTCAGCTACTCCCTGCTGCACTAACCTAAGACGCCGTCATGCCCATGCCACCCGACCACGACCACAACCCGCAATGCTGGTCATACAACCTCGGCAATGGCTGGACAGCGCTGGCCGGCAAGACGGCTGAGGACAACGACTGCCTGTCCCTGCGCGTCGCCCACCCGGAAGACTACTGGTTCCATGTCGCCGGACAGCCAGGCAGCCATGTCATCCTCCGCCGACCACCAGATGACCAGGACGCCGTGCCAGACAAAGCGCTGCTGACCGCCGCCGCCGCCATCGCCGCCTGGCACAGCAAAGCCCGCCAAGGCGGCGTATGCTCAGTCTCCTGCACCAAGGCAAAATTCGTCGGCAAACCGCACGGCGCCCCGCCAGGCACCGTCTCTGTCAGCCATGAACGCATCCTCCGCGTGCGGCCCGGACTGCCGAATTAGGAGCGAGAGGCTGAGTGCTGACTGAGGAACGAGTGCCGGCACTGGACGGAGGCGTGCGGCCGACGAGATAATCCCTCAGCCATGCGGAATCAAAATTAGTTCGTGAGCCTTCTCCTATTTTTTGAGTTTTTTCAAGCCGTGGACAAAAATA
>MWEG01000099.1 GCA_002070945.1 Lentisphaerae bacterium ADurb.Bin082 | reverse complement strand
TCGCAACGCCAAAGTGGTTGCCCTGCAAGGCCTGAAGCGCTTTGGCCAGCCGGCCTGGACGCCGCCAAATGACAAAGGCTGGGTCATGACCGGCCCGCCGGCAGAAGATTATGTCGTACCTGAAGGTGTGCAGGTCTGGACGTGGAATGGAAGCGCCTTTGTCCTGATCCCGCCTGGAGAGAAGTTGCCGGCGGGCAGCGCGGCCTGGTTCTGGCAGTAAAAAAGCGGCGCAGCAGCAGCAGCCGGTCGTGGCGGCGTTGCTGTGCCGATTCGCAGAAAATAGCGCGGGCGAAAGCGGGCGCGGGCTGGAAGCTCGTGCCCGCTTCCCGTCGTTTCAACTCATTTTCCTGGACAGCAAGCATGACCTCTTCCGCTCTCCCCTACACTGACAAACCACTCCTTGACAATCCCCTGGATTTCCATTTCGCCATCGTCTCAGACCGTACTGGCGGCGAAAGAAAAGGCCCCTTCGCGGAAGCCATGAAAGCCCTGAACCGCCTCCGACCTGAGTTCGCCATCACGGTCGGAGACCTCATCGAAGGAGGATACGGCTGCCCTAACGAAGAAGCAACGGAAAAGCGCTTGCAGGCGCAATGGGATGAACTGGAAGCCCTCATCAGCACACTGGACATGCGATTCTACTACGTTGTTGGCAACCATGACATCAATCTCGGCTGGCCCGGAAACCGCCTCGCGCACGATGTCTCCAAGCGCATCTGGCAACAACGCTTCGGCAAACGGACATACTACAATTTCCTCCATAAGGAATGCCATTTCATCTGCCTTGATTCCATGGACGGGCGTGACGGGCGCCTGCCTGTGCAAGGCATCACCGACGAGCAGTACGCCTGGGCGCGACAAGTCATCGGTGACCACCAGAATGCGCGTTGGACGTTCATCTTCATGCACATGCCCATCGACTGGACCAGCGACAAGTGGCTCGCCTTTGAACGTGACATCAATTCCCTGAACTACACCGTTTTCTGCGGAGACTGGCACAATCACGTCAAAGCTGTCCGGCATGGCAAAAACTATTACATGGTCGGCACGGCTGGAGGCTGCTTTGACCGCGGCGTCATCCGCGACGACCTTCGCTATGGCATCATGGACTCCATCACCTGGGTCACAGTCACTGCTGACGGCCCTGTCATCGCCAATCTCCAGCTCTCCGGCATCTTCGGCGATGAAATCCAACGCTGCGCCACCACCAAGGGCTGGATCGAAACCCCGCTCGACTACCCTGATCACTTCACCATTGCCGACGGACTTGACGCTGAAGGCGGCGACGACCGCGGCTACGATTGGCATTTCCGCCATGCGATGATCCTCCGCAACGGCGACTTTGTCATCAAGCCCGATATCGTCATCGCCGGCGACGGCATCATCCATCGTTGGGGCAGCCTGAACTGGTACGGAGACCGCTCCTATCCCCGCCCACCCGAGCTTGACACTCCCTTCTTCAACCAGCACCGCGTCCTCAATATGGGCTTCATCGGCGACCGCAACGAGAACCTGCTCTGGCGCATCCGCCACGGCGAACTGGAAGGAACCTTCCCCCACACCATCGTTCTGCACATCGGCTCCGAAAACCTCCTCGCTGGAGAATCGCCCGACTCTGTCGTCGAAGGCATCCTGCGCAATGTCAGGGCTCTCCATGCCGCCTGCTCTGACGCCATGGTAGTAGTCCTCCCGCCGCTAACTCCTGTCCCCCATGACAAAACCGTCAAGGCGCTCCTTAAACAGGCGCTTGCTGCCGATACCAAAGCAGAATACTTTGACCTTTCCCTCCCCTATCAGCAAGACGGCGTCAAGGCGCTGGAGGAATCCTTCCTCGAACGCCTGAAAACCAACTGACAATTCAAGGATTTCTCCCGGCGTTAGCGTACCGTGCCCCCCATGAACGCGCACTCCTCCTACCTCTTCGCGAAGACACCGACGGATCACTCCAATCGGAGAACAATAAAATGAAAGAACATATTTATTTTGTCAATGCCCATCCTGATGATTTGATTGCTTGCATGGGCTTGTGCATGCGTCTCAGCACCGAAGAGCGTTTTGAAGTGCATGTAGTAGACGTGACTCGTGGTGAGCGCGGGCTGAGCAGCAAAGGCGTTTCCATGGCGGAATGCGCCGCCATTCGCACTAAAGAGGAAGAGGCCGTGTGCGGCGCCATGGGCCTGAAGCCGCAGTGGCTCAATGAAATCGACGGCGAAGCCTGCGCCTCAAAACAGGCTTGCCAGGCGCTGGCAGATATGTTCATCGCCAAGCCGCCCCGAGCCATCTTCACCCAATGGCCGGTTGACCGCCACCTGGACCATACGGTCTGCAGCACCATCGCCTTGAATGCCCTGCGCTTTTCCGCCGGCGTCACTGCTGGCCAAATGAAAACAGTGGCGACTGAAGTCTATTTCTACGCCTACGCCAGCAACTCCATCGGCTTCGTCCCCACCCACTATTTTCCCATGGACGAAAAAGCCATGGACAAAAAATTCGCCCTGATCTCCAAGTACGAATGCCAAAATGGCGTCGGAATGGCCCGGCAGGATCGCATTGAGTCATTATGCCATGGTCTGAAAGTTCGTGCGCCGTACGCCGAAGCATACCAGTCATTCCAGCCTTATATCCCCGGCAAAAAGTGCATTTTTGACCTATTACAATAGGCTGCTTATCAAGCAGTTGCGCATGTATTTTGCGCCGTAGGCGCTTAACCATGCTTAACCCCAGGCTTTAGCCTGGGGATAGGCGTCCTCCCCAAAGTGGTGCCCAGTATGGGCGCTACCAGACGCCTACCAGCACAACCACTGTGCCAAATCTCTTTTTCGGACAAAAACCCGTGCGCATGGCCTATTTTTTAAGCAAAAAACCTTGTGAGATTTTATGGTTTGGCAGGTAGTCCGAGCCGTATTTCCCTTCGGTGTAGACAGACATCATGTCTTCCTTCTCGGGGTGGCTGGCGAACTTTACTGGCGAATCAGTAAATGGATCGAGTGGGATATGTTGCAGGTAGTCCGGCACTAATTGCGTCAGGTCATCGGGATACTGACCCTTGTCTTGCTTATAGCAGTGCAGGGCAACAGCGCATTGGGCTTCGCGGTAATTCGCCATGTACTTCCTAAGTATATAGATGTCATGATATTTGTGGAAATGCACCCCCACTCCGCATAGACATTTTGCGTTTGGCGCGAATATTTCATAGCCCCAAGGTATGGAATGCAGCCATGTTTCGAATCTATCCTCCAGTTTAGGCATATCTGCCAAGGGGCAGGACAAAGATTCCATTTTCATGCTGTAAAATGTATCAATGACATTGACTATAGTATAACGATAAAGTGCTTCGAACCCAGGCGGAAAGTCAGACACTGGACAGTTGTGTGGAAACAGATGCTTGATAATCAAAGGCTGGTAATCCAGGAAGTCATCGCTATCATTATAACTGCCGGAAAGAAATAATTCTCTGCGAAAATGATTCGAATAATGGTCATCTTTATAGAGAAAATCCTGCCATACTTTTTCTGATGACGTTAGTTCAGCTTGAATATCTTGATAAATCTTTGGCGAGGTAATCGGCTTAACCTTCAGGCAATCCGCAAGAAGTTTTAATCTTTTCATTTCAAAGAACCATGCGCCGGTTGGTTCGCTCTGCGTTATCGTGTTGAGTGAACACCATTTCGCGGCGGCAGTCTGTTGATCGCCAAGTTCCCATGCTTCTAAAATCCCATTGCATATTTGCTCAAAATCACTCTCTGCTTTCTCTCCATATTTTAAAACAGGGGTTATTTTTTCTGAAAGTTCCAGTGCCTGTGTATGCTTTTCACATTCAGCCTGCAAATAATAATAAAGCTTGAGCGAGTTTAGCCAGCTTGCCAGGGGCAGCAAGGCAAAAAGACAGCCAAGAGCAAGACTTTTCCGCAATTTTGGTCGAAGGGCTGGTTCTGCCTGGCGATATTCCAGGATTGTATGGATGGCATCGGCAGTGAATTGCGCGGCAAGCGTGGCAAAGACAAAGTAGTATTTGCCAAAATATAACCAGCACAAAGCACTGACTATTGAAAAACCCCACAAGCACAGACGCACGGAGCACCAGGGAGCATAACAAACTCCAGGAAGGTGGCTGAGTAGGCATAAGACTATGGCAAGTAACCAGATGCCGCACCATATACATAGACGCAGCTCAAATTCTTCTTGGCTGGTTTTCAGGATAAAATCATACAAGCCATAGTGTACAACTCCCCAGAGAAGGAAAAGCGTTGCCCAACGCCAAGCTGGAGTCGATATACTGTGAAACAAATTCTTGATTTTACGGAGAAGGTATGCCAGGCGTCCCATAGTGATCATTCTCCGATAAGGGCTTTTGGAAAAGGGCTGGACTTTTCTCGCTGCTTATGTTGTTTGCCTTTCAGAACCGCCTGGGTTAGCGGCAGCCTAACGTCCGTACTGCAAGCGTTCATCGCAAACTTCATGCACCAAAAAATTTTCCGTGTATTCCTCGTGTTCAGTGGTTACAAAAACAACCCTATAAAAAATCCGTGTCCATCTGTGTCCATCCGTGGTTAAAGATAGGTTGTGAACGGATAGTCCACCTTAAGCACATTACCAATTTTTATATTTGCCGACGCTGCGGCCGAGTTCGAGGAAGTATTGGAAGGTCTCGTAGTCAGTTGACTGTGGGATTGAGTGGTCGCTGTGGAAGATGAAACCGTTGTTGCCCATGACCAAAGGCAGCTTGGCCATCACTTCGCGCTCAATACCGGGCAAGTCATTATTGGCGACGGGACGCACGTCAATGCCTCCCATAAGGGCGATTTTGTGGCCGTACTGCTTGTAGATGCGCAGGAGGTCCATACCAGCCTTGACCTCAATAGCCTGCAAGCAGTCAATGCCTGCTTCGATCAAGCCTGGCAGCAACGGCTCAATGAAGCCGCAGGAGTGCATGATCACGGGCAGACCTTGCGAGTGCACAAAGGCAATGGTCTTCTGGTGCGCGGGGAAGATCAGCTCACGGTACATTTCGGGTGACATGAAGGGACGGCCGCGGAAGCCCATGTCGTCATAGAACCAGATGCCGTCGGGCTTGCCGGCTTCGGCAAACATGACTTCCATAAGACCAATGAGCAGATCAGCGAAAGTATCGGCCATATCCTTGATCCAGTCGGGATCAAGCGCCATGCCAAGGAGCATGTTTTCATGGCCGACGACAGGGTGGATGGCCTCGAAGACATTGACCCCGCCCCAGCAGAAAAAGCGCTGTTGTTCCTGGCAGCGCTGACGGGCTTGGCGAAAGCGGTCAAGCTTAATGCGCTCGCGCTCAACCGTAAGAAAGGGCTTGGCGCGCTCTTCCCAGGCGGCGCGGTCGGCAATGGAGTAATTGATGTGCTCTGGGGTGCTGTCGTGCGCTTTATGGCGCCGGAGAGTGGCGCCATTGCCGTCCAGGAAGGTTTGAGTATCCTCGTCTTCAGCGACCAGTTTATCCACCCACTTATGATCGACCTTGAGGTTGAAGGCCCAGCAAGTTTCGAGGTCGAGGCCGAAGTGCTCGGCAGCACTTTGGCCAGCAGGCATTTTGCCCTGCTCAACCCAGTTTTTGATCGTGTGAACCCAAAAATCCTCCATAATACCAACTCGATCCACAGGCAGATGTTTGAGTTGCCGGGAAATACGCTCGACGCTGCTGAGTTCTTGCATGTTCTGTCCCCTTGCGCATAATTTGGCCGGAAGCCGTCAGCCACCCGCGCGATAAAGTTAGATTTGACATAAGCCGCAGAGCGGCAAAAAGCCCCATTTCGCACATTATTGGTCTATTTCAGCAAGGAAATCTTTTATTTCGCTCCAGAAATCACCTCCGAGGCAGTCAAGCAAATCGCCGTGGCTGGCATCGTCCAATAGAACCAGGCGTTTGGGACCAATGGCTTTGTTATATAACAACTTGCTATTCCGATACGGGATGATCTCATCTTTTTTGCCATGAAAAATCAGCACCGGTATTTCTTTGCTGGCTAGCCTGTTGACATTCTTGAATTTATCTCCCGGGAGCGAGAATGGCAGCGCCACGCGGATTGCCGAAGCAAATGGCGCACATAGCACTAGGGCTTTGATATCATACTTTGACGCCAGGTAGCAGCTCGGACCGGTGCCAACGGAAAAACCGACCGGGATGATGTTTTTCGGCGACACCCCTTTTTCACGCAGCAAATAATCGTAGGCTGCTTCAATATCAAGATATGCCTGTTTTTCTGACGCCTTTCCCGTGGAGGCGCCATATCCGGCATAATCATAGGCAAAAACACCGTATCCCTGTAAGCGGAATTCTTGACAGAGGGGCTGTATGTTCTGCAACGTCTCATAATTGCCGTGGCTGTAGAGAAGAACAGGATAGTCCTTTCGCCCTTCCAGCCACAATGCATCAAGCACCGCTGTGCCAGCATGAAGTTGGCAATTGCCAGCGGCAGGAGTTGCAGGGGGAATTGGGAATAATAATCTGTCTAAATTCATAATAGTTATTACCCCAGAAAGGGGAACGAGAATCAAGACATAGCAAAGACATCGGAAATACCATCGCGAAAAAAGCGTTTTGATGCTTAGCCTGGCCATCTTATTCTCTTCAGAGGTGATATTCTGTACGGGCAATCACGTTGTCCTGGATGCGTTCATCGAGCTTGATGAAAGTGGCGGAGAAGCCGGAAACGCGTACGCGCAGACTTTTATAGGCGTTCGGGTCTGTTTTGGCTGCCAGCAAATCCTCTCGCGAGACATGATTCAGCTGGATGTGGAGTCCTCCTGCTTGGAAATAAGTCTCGACCAGGGACACGAGCTTGTCAAAACTCTCATCGTTTTGCACGACCTTCTCTTCAACCGAGAGATTCATGATAGTATCACCGCACATAATGCCGGTCGGGTCCATGCGCGCGGCCGCCAGCAACTGGGAGGTGGCGCCGTCGCGATCTTTTCCCTCTGCCTGTCCGCTGCCAAAAAGCAGAGCACTACCAGCGACACGTCCGTCTGGCGTGGCTTGAGTGAGCGCTCCATAACGCGCGAAATGCCAGTTATAGCCGGTCAGATTTCCGAAAAGCAGCGGGAATCCGTAGATGTCAGTGCGACCTTGGGCAAACTCATAGAGGCTGGTGTGGAAGCGTCGAGCCATGGCGTTAGAAAAATCGTCATTATTACCAAAGAATTTGCCGTGGCGAAGAATGTCGCCGCGCAAGTTTTCGAATCCCTCCCAGTCCTGGTCCAGGGCGGTGAGAAGCTCCTGCATGGAAACGCGCTTTTCCTCAAAAACAAACTGTTTGATGATGATAAGCGAGTCGATGAGGTTGGTTCCGCCCATGAGATGCGCACAAAACATGGCACGCGCAGCGCCACCGCGGGTCGCGCTTTGCGCCCGCTGGATGCACCCTTCGAGGAACAGCGAACTCAGGACATTGCAGTCGCGTGAGCGGAGCATGTTGAAGCGATTGGAATAATCAAGAATCGTATCCAAATCACGGAAAAGCTCCTGTTGGAAAATTTCATAGAAGTCGTCAAATTGTTCACATTCAAGGATTTCCTGCCGTCGGTCATTCAGGGTATTGACTAATGAACGCACAATATTGACGGTGTTTCCGCCGAGGCTGATGCCGCCTTGAAAAGCTGGTTCGTTGCATCCGACCATGATGTAATCGTATGCCTCTTCCCAAGGAAGTTTTCTAATTTTGAGAAAGGCATTGATGCGTGGTTCGTCATTGACAAAGGCAAAGCGTTTGTTTTTATCCTTCCGCGAGCAATCCATCACCTTGTAAAGCACCTCCCGCGGCGTTTTCTTATTCCAGCGCAAAGAGACTTGCGGCCGGATAAGATCGCATTCCAACATGGCATCAAGAATGAGATCGGAAAGTTCGTTGAAGCCGTCTTCGTGGTCGATGGTGTACCCGCCGATTACAAAGTGCGATTCAGCGCCGCGGTCCCGGTTAGAGCTTGTTATCGGCGTCCAGCCGTGGATCATGATGAACAGCTCCTGCAAGAGTTCTTTTGCACGTTCTCGGCTCAAGGTGCCATCCGCAATGCCTTGCTGATAATACGGATACAAATACTGGTCCGGACGCCCGATGCTGTCGGCCAGGAAATGGAAATTGAAATAGACAGCTTGCACTGCTTCTTCAAAAGAAGAGGCTGGATTCATGGGGACTTTGGCGCAGTTGGCAGCCATGCGCAGAAGCGTTTTTTTGCGAATAGGGTCAGTGCATTTAGCAGCAGCTTCACGGCAGGCGGCGGCATTCTGGTCAGCGCGACGGGCCATGCCGCGTATCATCATTTCAAATGCAGCGAGAAAATTCAGACGCTCCTGGTTTCCGATAAAAAGCTTTCTTGCCTCCACGACCTCTGCCCGCAAGCCCTTCAGGCCGATTCGGAGCAGCTTCCCGAAATCCTGGTTCGAATGCTGCCACTCCATTGTACAGAGATTTTCCTGCGGCTTGTTGTAGTATTGGGCGAAAGCCTCCCTGATTTTGGTGTGGCCAGTGCGAGGAAAAAGGTCTGATTCGACCGAACCGTCAAAGCGCATCAGTCCGACCAGCTCGTTGTCATCGGAAAAAACTACCGGTTGCGCCGCCATATATTCCGTAAGGCGCTTGGCAATGCGCATCGGCTCTGCGAGCTTTTCATCAAAAGCATCATACGAAACCGCAACTACAGGCGGATAAATCTCTTCTTCCCGCACCTTTTTCTCAAGGCGTGCAATGCGTTCGTTCATGGCGAGCTCCAACTGTATAAGGCCGTTCGGGAATCATAAAGACCAGGAGGGATAAAATAACGCTTGACAATGCCCAACTTGATTTATTTTATCTTATACTGTATAATCTCAAAACTGCGAGGCTCAGGCAGACTAACCGTGAAACACGCCAATTCATATCCTTTCATCGTCGTTTTCTTCCCGGAAAAATATCTCACTCTATATTCAGCGCCAAGATCTATTGTATCAAAATCCAAGGAGATCGCCTGTTGTGTATATGGACTCTGTTTTCTTCGGAAAACTTGGATAAAGCCCTCGTCTTTTTCGGGAATATGTATGTGCACGGCATTCCACTTAGTCATATCTAATTCGGGCGAATCAATCAAGGGATAGACATCTCCGCACAGTCGTGCATCACGCAAGAGTTTTGCCCATTTCAGCAGTTTTCTATGCATGATGTAATTATGGTCTGGCTTTGGCTCTCGTCCATGATACTGCCAAATTTTGCTTGCGTAGCCGCCTCCAAAAGCGCAGGCCGCATGATAGGGGTCTTCTTCTCCCCAGTTCAGGGTTCCATGCAGCGGGAGCCAATCATCCAGGAACATATTTTCGAATGTGATGCACTCTTCTTCATACTCGGAATAGCAGGCATAATCGCTTTGGCACATGGGAAAAGAGAGGGAAGCTGTTTTGTAGTTCAGGCGGCGCCCTCCGCTGGAGCAGTTGTCGATGAAACTGTCTGGGAAGTGTTTCCTGATATCAGTCCAGAACTGATGAAATCCTTCCACGTACTTCATCTCGGTCACTCCGACTCGGTCCGGCGTGTCGCTGCTACACCAGAACGGCCAGGCGTCCATGTTGAAATCCTCCCGATAATCGTCTATTCCCTCTTTTTCCATGATGCCGATTACCAGTTCGGTCAGATATTCTCTTGCTTCTGGGATGCCTAAATTCAGCAGGAAATTAGTGTTTTTCCCTTCGCGCATAGCCTGCCAGTCTCCCAGGAGCCACTCGGGGTGCTCAGTCAAAAGAGGACTTCCCGACAGGGAGGAAATCCGCTGGGTTTCAAACCAGACCAGGAACCGCATGCCTGCGTCGTGGATGGCGTCTGACAAGGGTCGCAACCCATCCGGATGCGCATAGCGGTTGATCGCCCAAGAACCGACGCGCTGAGGCCAGTCGCTCTTAAATTCGCTTTCCTCCAGAAAATGCGGGCATGGCGCATCTTTCCCCATCCATCCAGCGTCCATCCAAAGAGATTCGTAGGGAAGATTCTTCTCTTTAATCAGCCGACAAAGCTTAATCTGATGTTCTGATTCAAAACCGCCCCAGGTGCAGAAGCAGATCGGCGGCTTCAGAAGCTCGCCGCGGCTGTCTCGCGGCGCATGATGCTCAATCATAAAACGGCGGAATTCATTCTGGCCATTACGAATGCTCGTATTTTCTCTGAAATGCAGCAATATCCCCGGCTGCATCAGCTTTTCTCCAGGCAGCAGACGGAAATGAGAGCGCTTCATGCCACCGCGAATGCAGCTTTTCTTGCCGCCACTCATGCTGAGGGCGCCGGTCTCCTTCTCCACGGAAAACTTCCATCCCCCGCTCCATCCGATTCCGATATTGACTCCATTCATGGTGTCGGCATCGACTCCGAAGAAAGGAAGATAATCGGTGGAACACCATGCTCCTTGGCACTCCAGCTCCAGTTTATTGACGCCTGGACGGCTGAAGAGGTCTCGCCTTTGCGGCAGAAAATCAACCCCGGAAGCTTTGGAGCCGAGGTTGTAGCGCACCGAAATGCGCCCGCTGATAAAATACTCGTTGTTCTTGAGTTTCTGCTCTCCAAAGGTCAGCGGGTCCTCGGCCTCGATATCCAGCGCCAGAAAATCGGAAATTATGCCGGAAGGCTCATCGCCGACATTTTCAAGATAAGGGGTATATTCAATGACAGGAAAATACTCGTATTCAATGACATCTAAAATTATCCTGACCATGCCGGGGATGAAGTCATAGACGAGTTTGTAGTGTTCGTCGTCCTCACGAATCATTTGGCAGGGTACATCAGCGAGTTCCGCTGGCTTGCCATCGTAAAGAAAAGAGAAAGGCTTGATACTGCTTCTCTCCTGAAGCATGGACTTGAGCAGCTCGTAAGAATACATTTTTCTTCTCCCTAGTTTTACCATGTCATGACAATAAGGCTGCCGCAACAGCGATTGTGCTTAATTAAAGTAACCGTCTTCCCCAGGACATACAAGCTGGAGAGCGGAAAACCAGCCGGGCAAAGGGGCCTGAACACCAAAAACACCAGGGGCGCCAAGAAAAAGGCTCCTGGCGCCCCTGACGGTTTGGCATTTTGATGTATTCCCGCGTGGGCTTTTCGTTTTACTTCGCCCAATATTTGTCAAAAAGCGCGGGAACGCGTCCTTGCAAAGGCTTGAGGGCTTCGACGGCAGCAGCGTCGCCAGCAACAGCCTTGACCAGCAATTCGCCTTCCTCGGCGCAGAGCTTGTCATGTTGCTGTGGGTAGTAGTGAGTGAAGAGGAAGGTGGTGAAGCGTCCCAGGCGGAAATCGCCGTGGGCGCGATGCTGATTGGTCTTGGGGTCGATTTCGATGGCGATGCAGTTGCCTTTGCGGATATTGGCGGCGATGTCACTGAAGGACAGGGACTCTGACATAATCAGCGTGTAGGCTCTGCCGAGATTGGCTGACGCATGGGCATCGGTCACGCCGATGCCAGGCCAGGCCCGACCTTGGGCGCGCAATTCGTGGTAGTGGAGAATGCCCAGGTCACTGCTGCCGCCATTGAGGACTTCAAAGGCGTCAAACTGGCCTTTTTGCAGCAGATAGTCGGAGAGTGCCGCCGGGATGTACTGGCGATCCGAAGGCCGCCAGTAGGGATGGCAGTACACTGCCACGCCGCCGAACTCGCGGATTTTGTTCCACACGACCACGCTGGCCGCTGCCTGATGGTGGAGAACTTCCGGCAGTTCCTTCGGATCGATCCTGGCTTTTTCGACCGCGACAGCCGCATCATATTCAGCGCGCTTTTCGGTGAACCACTCGGTGAGGCCGGAGCTAGTGCCAAGTCCGAGAATATGCACGTTATTGCCAGGGCTGTGGATTTCTTCGCCGGTGAAACAGCGCATGTCAGTGGGCAGCTTGGCAAAGGTGCTGATGGATTCCTGCGAACCAGCGTGGCAGCGATGGTCAGTGACAATAGCGAAGTCAAGGCCGTGCTTGCGGCAGGTCGCGATCATGTGCGACGGCGTCTCATCTTTGCGACCGTCAGAGAACTTGCTGTGCATGTGCACATCGCACTTGTAGGGGCGCAGCGCAAAAAAGTCTGGCCTCAGCGAATAGAGCTTGAAGATGCCATGCACGGCTGGCCTCTTCATGCCGTGGGTTTGATGGGGCGACACCAGCCGCAAGGTGTGCTCAGTCTCGCCGCGGAAATTCACCTTGGCGGTGAGCGTGTCGCCCGTGAGTTCAAAGGGCGCCTTCTCGTATTGCCCCCAGTCGAGCGGCCGGCCGTCCGCACGGAGCGCGTCATTGCAGGCGTATTGCAGGGTCAGCTCCTCAAGTTTGGGCAACTTCTCGGCTTCCGTGAAGACCATAGTAATCGTCGTCTGCTGATCAGCAGGGACGAATTGCGGCCAAGCGTCCTTTAACGCCGCTCGCAGGCTCAGGGTGGTGAGTAAAACAGCGACAGTGCAGGTGAACAAGACATTCCGGAAATGCATGGCAACTCCCTCGATAGAATACAGTGTGATAGTAAACGGTCATGGAACTCCCATGGCTCGCAACAAAAAAACGGTCGAGTCATGCAGATTATTGAGTCAGCTCAAAGCCCGGATAACCTGCAAAAAAGAGTCCATTGGAGAGGTTTTTCGGGGATTATTTTTTAATATATGTTCGCGCGCGGAAAAAATCAAAAAAGATGCGCTGCATCAGGCTAAACGCAACGAACTTCTGACCCAAAACTCGCACAAATGTAACCTAGGCGCACCATGAAGCATAAACTGACTTTTCCCGCCCCTCGCCCCTCGCCCGCCTGGGCTTTTGTCCGCACCGCAACAGTGGACGTGGTGGACGTTGGTGTCGGATCGTTGCCGACAAGGGCAACCGCTATTTTTTTAACGTCTTGCCTTGAATCGCCGTCTTGATTATGCTACCTTAGCTCAGGTTAGCGATCGCCTGATGTTGTAATGAAGCATGTCGTTTCTATGAAACGGCGGCGCCGAATCGTTCCCGGCAAAGGCGATCGCTATTTTTTTGGGGTATCCGGACTGACTCCAGTCCCAAGCGTCCTGAATGCTACAGCTCGCCCCTAACGAATGATGAATGATGAAATGCGCCTCAGCATTCAACATTCAGCATTCAGCATTCAGCCCCTCGCCCTTATTCTTCCCGTGCGGTTAATTCACGGAGCGTCATAGAGGCGATTCGGACAAACTGATTTTCCGGCAGGTTGTTAGCCCATATTCGGATGCCGGTGCTGCCGTCTTGTTCCGGAACCGTAAAATCGACTGTTTGCGTTTGCCAGTCTTTTTCGTCAGTCGGACGTGCGGAATGATTTTTCTGGTCAGGCGTTTTAACGCCAAGAACAACTTGCAGAGGAAAATCTGATTGCAGTTTTGCGGTCGCCCGGTACCGCCTGCCTGGCGTCAGTTTCACTGCTTGCGAAAGGAGCAGATTGCCTTTGCTGTCTTTCAGGCCAATCTCAAGCGCGCCGGCTTCGCGACTCATCGCAATATGACGCAGTTCATTGGCAGGAACATCTTTGCGCTCAGGCGACACGGAAAGTCCCCAACCCTTGGGCAAAACCCCTTGCTCTGCACCTTCTGGAGCTTGGGAAAGTGCCTGGAAGTCTGCATTGACAAGCAAATTTTCCCCTTGCTCTTCCCAAATCTGCTGCGGCCGCACGATCACCTGTCCGCTTTCATCAAGTTCCTCTTCCTGCAATTCCTTGACGGAAACAGAATCCAGCCAGGCCGCCTTGCCCTCATTGGTCTTGCTGCTCCAAACCCGCAAGGTGATTTTGCCAGAGTGCGGTGGAGTGACAAAATCGACGCTTAGGCGCTGCCAATCCAACCGGTCCACGGCGCGCATCTGATACCCTTTTCCAGCCGCATCCTGCACCAGAAGACGCAAATTCAAAGGCTCTTCCCCGCGCACAAGCGCCGAAGCGCGATAGCGCTTGCCAGCCTCCAACGACAACCCCTGTGACAAACTCCAGTTCCCGGAAACACCCTGAAAAGCAACCTTCAAGGACTGCGTGCCAGTCTGAAAATTCTCCTGGTCATAGCTGACATGCCCATCTGCCGGGTCGAGGACTCTTTCATTTGACGACAGCATCCCCATCTTCCAGCCGCGATGCAAGGGCTGGTCCAGCTCCGGTATTCCAAGCGGTTCGGATGCCGATTGATCCGCGTTCAAAGCCAATTCCGGCCCGATTTCCTTGAAAACACGTACTGGCAGGAGCGATCCGGATATTTCCATCCAGCGCGGCGCCCCAGCCGCACTCTGTACGCACAAATACAGTTTTTCGCCGCGAACAATTTGTCTTCCAAGCCACTCTGGGCTTGGTTCCGGCAAATCTTCTCCCATCTCCATTCGTACCGCGCCAGGCAAATAAAGATCAGTGCCGCAAGCAGGTTGCAGATTCCTATCCAAGGCAATCGGATGTTCGACATTGATGAAACGGTTGCCGCTGATCAGCTCTCCCTGGCCAGGCGCTTGACCAGACAGAGCAAAGCCGACTTTGGCATTGACAATCAGGTTGTTCATAAAGGTGTTTTCATAGCCGCTACGCACGACAAAAGCCTCATTAGGCATGTCATAGACCAGGTTCCCAGACCACAGAGAGCGCCCAGAATTACATTCAAAACCAAAACTCTCCTCTTGGGACAAGGCGCGGCCATCGACCGCATTATTCACAACCGACACAAAATGCTCTTTGCCGCCAGTCTTGATCTCAATGACCGAACGCCAGCCTGAATTGGTGCAAATATTCCCCTGCACCAGGGCGCGATTAGCCTTCAGGTAAATAGCCGCACCAGCCAGGCGACGATGCTTCTGCTGCTCAGTGTCAATCCGGATGCCGACGATTTCCTTGCCTTCCTCATCGACAATGACCCGCCCTAGCTCCCCCGGCACAGCCTTGCCGCGGTTGACATCGCGGACAATATTGCCGATGACCGAGACATTATGGCCATAAATCAGAATCCCCTGAATATAGGCGTCATTCAGCGTTGCTCTTTGGCCGCCGCCCAGCAGCTGATTGTCCTGAACAATAGCGCTGGGCAGATGTGTGGTGCAGCCATCCGCTACCTGGCCGGCTTTGCCAAGCATCATCCCGCGCCGTCCAAAGTTTCGGATGGTATTCCCCCTCACTATCACGCCGCCTGGCACCGGGCAGTTCACCATGATTGCCTCATCGCAATTTTCAATGGTGCAGTTTTCCACCCGGATTTCGCCCAGTTCAGGCAGATTAAAACCGATTGCCTTTTCTTTGCAGTCAAAATAGCAGTTCAGAATTTCAACCCGCCGGACTCCTTTTTTCCCCTCATTCTGAAGATATCCGTCCACCCCATTAAAGCCGTAAAAAGCCATATTCCGCATGATCAGGACAGGTAGGTTGCTGTCATTGTCCGCATGGTTCAGATCAAGGAGGCTGGCTCGGTCCTCCGTCAAGTATCCACGCGTGCCACCTGGCGATGTGCTGCGAATCACACCGGCTTTCCCTATGCCCTCCAGGACCAGGCAGCCGCCCTGGTGTCGAATCAATCCTGAAAATGCCCCGGTAAGTTCCGCGCCATTCTGAAAAACAATCGTACGATCCTCATGAATGACCAACGCCGAAGCAAGCGTGTACGTCCCCGGTTGCAGCGTGACCATCGCATGCTGCGTTACAGCTGCCGCCACATCGTCGCCAGGACTGAGCGTTGCAGAGGTCTGACTCATAGCCGGAACCGCCAGACAACCTAAGAGAATGAAAACTCTGCTCATGCAAGTGCGCCTATTCCACATCTTATTGCTCCTCAATTGGTTACCGCCGCATAAGTTGACCAGGTTTCGGGGGTGATTTCGCCTTTCGTCAACGTTGAAACACGTCCGTCAATATAAAAGACATTGGCTCTGAGATTATGGCGCATGTGCAGGGTGCGCGTGCCCCCGATGCCCAAACCGCGCACGCCGGTGTGGGTAGGTTCGCGAGTGATAATATGATTAGCCTGGTACAGATCCCGCGTGTGAATGCTGTCGCCTCCAAGCGGCGCCTGGCTGGCAACGTTAGCCATCTTCGTGCGGGAAATATGATAATATGAATCTGCTGCGTACTCGCCGCGGTCGCCCAGCTCAGGCAATCCCTTCTGTATGCCATAACTGTAATTCCAGGTATCAACCGTTGGTTGATTCAGAGGACAGAGGAGCACCCCTCGGAAAGTCTTAAAGTCGGCGCCAAGATATTGCAAAGTACATAACATTCTGCCCCAGGAATAGTTGCTCCCAAAGTAAGGGGTCAAGGGAGCAGGGAAAAACTCGTCATGGTCATCGGCATACAGGGACAAAGTCAATATCGCGTTTTTCTGATTGGAGGTGCATTTTATCGCGATGGCTTTCTCCCGCGCCTTGCTCAACGCCGGAAGAAGCATGGCAGCAAGAATGGCAATGATCGCGATCACGACAAGTAACTCAATCAAGGTAAAAGACTTACGCATAGGATGCCTCCTGGTTTGGTTGTAGGACAACAAGCTAATGCAAAAATAAAAACCGATCAGTGCAAACGGCAATTCTCCTGCAACAATTTCTCTGCCAGAATGTTGTATTCCGGGAACTGCATCGCGGCGGCAATCCCTGCGGCCAGGCCAGTAGCCAGGCAGCAAGGCATTAGGCGAATGCTGGAAACAGCCCTCGTTTCCACGGCAATGCATCGCCCTGCGGCAGCCAAATTCTGCAACGGTGCAGCCAGCAAAGCCCCGTATGGAATAGGTTGCGGCCCTGTATGAGTCTTCCGCCAGGGACTGGAAAAGGTATGGACAAAGTGTTCGCCGTAACTGCGCTTGCCAACGGCTACCGGATCGTTCACCGGACGATTTTCATCAATGTCAACACAGCGAATCAGTTGGCGCCCAGCAATATTGCGCGATGCTCTCACACCGATGCGCGGTGCAACTGCAACTAAGCGCGCTTCCGAAAATTCCGGGAATTCGCGTTGCAGCCAAGGCAGAATAACGGCAACCTGTTCACGCAGCTCTAAGTCCATGCGGGTCAAATCCCAAGGGTCAAGAGCATCCCCTGCCGCCGCCGTAAGATTCATCAGCACAGTGCCATCAGTAGGCGTCGTGCCCATAAAACAATCCTGATTCGGAAGCGGAAATTCTTTTTTCGCAAAACGCTCTTTCAGGCTATTTTTATCAAAGCTTTTGACATTGCTCAATCTAAATAGAACCGTGCGCGTCATGCTTTCTTCTGGTGTGCCGCAAATCACCTCCGCCCCAGCTAAATACGCAAGAACAGCATCGCCACTGGCATCAATATATGCAGAAGCGGAAAAGCTCAGATGTCTCCCAGTGCAAAAAACCTGTACGGACTCAATCCTCTGCTCGCGCACTTCAGCTCCGACCAGGGTTGCGTAAAAGAGAAGCTTTACGCCATGTTTTTGCAATAGACGGCTCATCGCCAACTGAACGGCCGCCTCCGAGGAAGTCAGCGTGCTTCCAACAATTTTTGCCGAGTCCAGTTTCTGAAGCTCCTCAATCAGCGCCCCCGTCACCGAATTGTATTGCTCGGATTCCAGCGACGCGATGCCGGAAAAAACCGGGCAGCCAGAGAAAACAGCTATGCCGCCCGGCCCAGAATTCTGCTCAACCAGGAGAACACGGCGCCCCTGTCGGGCAGCCCCCAGAGCCGCAGCAAAACCGCCAGGCCCAGCGCCAATGACAATGACATCGTATCGATCAGCAGTCTCCATACCTCAAACACCCAAATCGCCAACAGGTTACAAAGCTTAAAACACTATTCTAAGGATGTTTCAATACTTTATCAGAAAATAAAAGAAACTTCCATCTCTTAAAATGCTTTATTTTTATAATTATCAGCTATATTTAATAATATCTCTGCAACTTTATCTGTTTCTAAACTGGAGATGCTCATGAATCTTACTGGCATTGACATTTCCAATGCTTTTGAAGCATTCCCTGCTCTGTGGGAGGAATTCGAGCAACGTTTTCAGTTGCTGCTGACTATCCATGACCATATTGGGGTATTTATGATGCCCAATGGCCGGCGCTTGCTGCCGCGGCACAACATCCACCGAGCCACATGCTGCCAGTACAAAATTGGCAAGCGTTTGCGCTGTTTTCAACATTGCCGTCACAATGTGATCGTCGAGGGTGAAAAAAGGCGAGGGCCGTTTCGCTATCAGTGTTGGCGCGGCATCGTCGAATGCGTCGTCCCGCTTTTTCAAGGGAAAGAACTTGCTGCGACCATCTTTGCCGGCGCTTTCCGAGACCCCGACTTTCCGGTAGATACACTCTCAAGATACTATCGGCGACATTACCTGGCCATGCCTCCATGGAGTGAGCAGGTCGGCAACGAGGTCGCTTTTTTATTGACTCTGATGGGCAATGCACTGATGCACTTGGCCAACAACCTGGCCAGCGAATATACCCAAGCAGAAACAGGGCGAAAAGGACAAATCAGGCAGTTTCTCATCAATAACGCCAGTTATCAAGTTACCCTCGCTGACCTGGCACATCACCTGGGCCTGTCAGTATCGCGGACCAGCCATATCGTCAATGAACTCTTCCAATGCAGCTTTACCGCCCTCCGCCAACAGGAACAAATCAAACTTGCCAAGAAATTGCTGACCGATGGCAGTTTGTCACTGCGTGAAGTCGCCTCTCATTGCGGTTTCCAGAATGAATTTTATTTTAGCCGCGTTTTTAAACAACATTGCGGCCTGCCTCCAGGCGTATTTCGCAGCCGCAGGCCGGACCAGGTCTGAGTAACATCCGAACAGCCTCGACCGGGAAAAATAGGTAGGACTGGAGTTGGACTTATATGTTACGCCACAATAAATTTTGCATTTTATTTTTTTGGCATTAGCCTATTATTACGCTATCCATAGCTGAAGGACATCTTGTCCGTCGTGTTCCACCCATTCCACCCCTGGGAGCGCCTGAATCATGACAAAAATGATGGAAGAGTACAACCAGATTCTCACCGCCGCGATGAATGACATCATCCGCGACGAGGAAAAAGCCATCCTTGCCGCTGCCGAGATGCTTTCTGACCACGTGCTTGCTGACCGGCTCATCAATATTTATGGCGCAGGCGGTCATTCCGCTATCGCCGCTATGGAAATTTTCTGGCGTGCGGGAGGCATCGCCCAAGTCAATGCGATGTTCCCGGCAGGCACCAACATCGTTTCAGCCAACCCAACTACCGCCAAGCTCGAAGGCTATGCGCCCTATATCCTGAATTTCTACGACGTCTACGCCGGCGACGTGCTGCTGCTGGTCAATTTCTACGGCTTGAACATCACCGCAGTTGACGTGGCCATTGAAGCCAAGAAACGCGGAGTCAAACTGATTACGGTTAACGCACACAAATTCGCCGAAAAGGTGCCGAAAAATTTCATCTGGCGTCATTCGACTCAGCAGAACATCAATGACTTCGCTGACATCGCCATCGACAACCACGTCCCCTACCCTGACGCCGTGCTCGATTGTGAAGGCGTCGAAGAGAAAATCACTCCGACCGCAACCATCCTGACCTGCTTTGTACTGAACTGCCTGATGTCCGAAACCATCCGCCTGCTCAAAGCCAAAGGCGGCACGCCAGATATCTGGGTCAGCAATAATATTCCCGGCTGCGACGAACACAATAAGCCAATTCACGACAGATACCGCAAGCGCATCCATCATCTCTATCCGGTGTGGTAGAAGGAAGGCGTCTTTGCTTGCAAATTTATAAGCTATTACACCATACGGCAGCCTGAAACCAGGACTGCAAAAAATCAAATCAGCGAGACGAACCATGATTGAATTCGAAAAAGTTTTTGACCTCTTCACTGATCTCGGCATGTCCGAAGCGGATTATTACGTTCTATACATCAACGCCACTTCCAACGAAACGTTGTTTCTACCTGGAGGTGCGCATCCCGACCCAGGCGTCTTTGAGGAAGATTTAGAGGAACTGGAGAAGCGCATTGAAGAAGAACCAGGGTGGATAAAACTGCCGAACAAGTACGAACTGAATTTGGGCAACCGAGTGCCCAAACGCTTCGCAGACGAGCATCTCGAACCGGATGATTGCGACCTGGTCTATGACTTCTTCCGCAGTAGAGGCGCCTACCGCAATTTCCGAAATTTCCTTGATCGCTTAGGCAAGACCGACGAGTGGTACAAATTCGAGGAAAATGCCATTCGCGAAGCGCTAAAGCAATGGCTGCGGGACGAAGAGATCGAATTCTCCGAATCAGACCGACCAGGTTCCCAGGCCACGCTCCAGCCATCACCAAGCGACACGCCAGCGAGTACCTCCACTGCCACGTCATCATTTCAAGTGAAAATCTGGGACCATTGCCGATACGTCACCAACAAAAACCGCCCGTATGACGAGATGGCGCGGCATCTGGAAACCATGGCCAAGGCCGGGGTTTCCACCACAATTATCTATATGCCGGAAGTGATTTCCCTTGACGACTATTGCCGCGCCGCCGCAGCCGCTGGCCTAAAAGTCGAAGCGCGCATCTTTCCGGCTTGGCAGGTCGAGAATCCGGTCAACCGCACCTTGCCGGAACACGACCTTGCTGAGATGGAACGACGTTTCGGCATCCGCCTGGCCAAGACCTGCGCTAACCATCCGCACAATCGGGACGGTTTCCTCGCCGCAGCTCGCAGCCTGGTAGAAAAGTATTCCGGCCGCCTGGCTGCCATCCACCTGGACTTCATCCGCAATGACAACGCCGTGCTGCTGATGGATTATCCCTGCCAATGCGACGCCTGCCAAGCACTTTACCAGCGCTACTTCGGCTGCCCAATACCGGATGCAGCTATGCGCAGTCAGCCAGCCGTCCTCTACAAAATGCTTGCATTGCGCAACGCCAACGTCACTGCCTTGGTGCGCACCATGCGGGAGCTGACCCGGGAATACGACCTCGACCTGACCATCGCCGCCCGTGCCAATTACCTCAACAGTCTGGACATCACCGCCCCGCCAGTCTGGGGCCTGGGACCAGCCGTGCTGGAAGGACAAGACTGGGTGGAATGGGTCGACGAGGGGCTGATTGACGCCGTCTATCCAATGAACTACCATACGAACCTGGATCTGTTCCAGGCCGTTCTGAACGACCATCTGCGCCTGCTGACGCCACAGCTGGGCAAACTCTTTTCCGGAGTCGGGGTCTCGAGTTCCATGGGCGCCAATGACCCAGCGGCAATCGCCGCCCGCCTGGAGGCGGTCCAGGCCGCTGGGCTGCCAGGCGCTGTCCTGTTCAATAAAACCAATGTCTACAACGACGACTACCTGGCCGTGATTCGCGACTTCACCCACTAAAGGCCGCAGGACAACTCCGCTCCATCGCGACCCGACGCAGTTGCAAACACCACCGCCAAACAATACATTACTTGCTTCGCCTTTATCCAAAACCAAAACGACATCAACCCGAAAGTTCAAAAAAGGGTCCACCCATGGAGCTCGTATACGAAGGCAAGACCAAAACCGTATTTCGTCTGCCTAATGGCAATTATCTTCTCAAGTTCAAAGACGATGTCACTGGAGCTAACGGCGTCTTTGATCCTGGCGCTAATACAGTCGGCGCGACTATCGCGGGCAATGGCCGCAATTGCCTGCTGCTGACTCAATTCTTCTTTGAGGCGCTTGCAAAGGCCGGCATCCGCACGCACTACATCAACGCGGACCCAGCGGCAGTGACCATGACCGTCGAAGCATGCCAGGCATTTGGCAAGGGCGTCGAAGTCATCTTGCGCTACAAGGCGGTCGGGTCGTTTTTCCGCCGCTACGGCGATTACTGCCAAGAGGGCCAGGATTTGCTGCCAGGGCTGGTGGAAATGACATTCAAGGATGACGCCCGCAACGACCCGCTGGTGACCAAGGACACTCTGGTCATGCTCGGCGTGATGACGGCGGACGAATACGAAACCCTGAAAGAAATGACCCTCAAAATCGGCCAGGTCGTCAAAGACAAACTGGCCGAACGCGGACTTGAGCTGTATGACATCAAATTCGAATACGGCCGCAACGCCAAGGGCGAATTGATGCTCATGGACGAAATCTCGGCCGGGAATATGCGCTGCTTCAAAAATGGCAAATGGCTGCAACCCGACGAAGTGGTCGCCGCCATGCTGAAATAATTTGAGCCGCGCCGAACCCGCCAGGCAACAGCGTCAGTCCCCTGCCTCGCGCCACGTGAAGGTCGGCTTGAGGTTTTCCAGTTGACGCTGGAAATCTTGGTTGGCGACAGGGACTGGCGGGTTGAACAGACCAAAATGGAAAGCCTGGAACTCAGGCGCCAGGGTCACCTTGACCCTGGAGAGCCAACCGTTTCCCGGCTCAGCAACGGCCTTGGCAACGCCGTCATGCCTCAACACCAGCAGACAGGGGCCAGCGCCGCGGTCTGGCCCGACTCCGTCGTGGATGTCATCTTGGAATACAATCTGGGTTTCCGACGGCGTCAGGACGGTGGTGCCCTGCTCCGGCGCCAGCCGCCGCTCATTCGTCTGAAACGAACGCTGATAGACGTCTTTGCCGCTCCAGAGCACTTTGTCTGCCTGATCCTTGACCAGTTTCGACGGCAGCGCCGTGAAGGTCAGCTCGCAACGCTGCAGCGGCGTCAGGCAGGAGGGGTCTGGCAGCAACATCGCCCACAGCACTGGCGAATCCGGGCGCATGTAGAAGCGCAGGCGCAAGAAGGCGCCGTCAAAATTCATTCGGATTTCAAAGCCGCGCCGGTCGCCCTCTTCCCAGGGCGTGAACCGGCTGTCATCAAGCAGGATTTTCGTTTCCGGGATGCCGTTGACGACCACGCCCAGGAACGGACTCAGTCCGGTGAAACCAGTCCGACCGCCATAGCGGACTTCCGTTTTCGGCAATTTCTCTGGCGTCGCATGCCAGCGCATGCAGGTGACCGTGTGGGAACGGAACTGATTGCTCACCGTATCGGTGCGCGTCCACGCATACCATTCCGGCTTATAGACGTACGGATTCAACTTCGCCTCGTAGCGGACTGGCCGCAGGGTCTCATCAGCGCAAAGTGCCGCGCCCAACATCAGCCACGCGGCTAAAACGCTGAACACGCTCCTGCTGAACAACCTAATCATCGTCTCCACCTCCTGCTTGGCAGTGCACACGGTCAGCCATTAATATTTGCCGCTCCGCAGCTGTGAACGTTGTACTACCAACAGCCAACTTCCTTCGGGGCTCAAAATTATTATACGCCTTACCCAGGGCTTCGCTGCGCTCACCCTGGGCTTTTATGTTTCTGCCCTCCGGGCCTTCTGCCGTTTCGCGGCCGGTCTCACTGTACAACACACCCCAAAAAAATCTGCGCCATCTGCGTCATCTGCGGATAAAACAACAATGTCTCGCCCTTCGCTAATCGCTAATCGCCTAGACCCCCGAAAACGATTCGGCCGTACATGTCGATATTATGATGATTGCCCAGGGTCAGGGCGCTGCCCGTCACTTCGGCTGGCGGCGTGAGGCGATTGCTGACCAGGTTAAACCGCCAGGTGTCGTAGGCTTTGGGCGGCGTCTCCTCCTCAAAGGCCGCGTAAGGAATGAAGAATTCAACGGTCCAGCCATCGTCGCTCACCGTATTTTTCTGAATCCAACCCGGAACTTTGTGATTGGGGTCGGTAGGGCCAGGCAGCGGCAGGTAGCGTCTCTTGCCAAAATACTTGTTGCCTTCCGGGTCAAACGCAAACTGATAATTCTGTTCCGCCTTCGCTCCGGGCATAAAAAACACCTCGTAGCTGCTGTTAAACCAGAGGCTCTTGCCCTGCACGGGTGGATATGGCGACGTGAACAAGCCATAGATGCCCTTGTCATCCCAAATCAGCCGGGCATCGACCGGGAAACGCGGCTCCAGGCCCGAGCCTTTGTGGTCGATCAGCCGCACTGGACGCGCCCGTTGCCAGCAGGGGTCGCTGCCGTCGCCGTCCACCACGAGCGTCTCGGTTGGCAGCAGCCGGGTGGCGACATGAACAGGCAGCTGGTAGGCGTTACAGGTGCGCTGCACCTTAAAATTGTCCGCCCACGGCTCTGCCAGAATGCGGAACCGGCGCATTTCGATCGAATCCGGCGTCAGCTCGGCTTCGGCCAGTTTCAGCAATTCCTCCAAACGGTCGATCTTAGCCGGCGGATAACTGGGAATGGCAACGCTACGGGAAGCGTGCTGGTGATAAACCGCCATCAGGTCATGCTTCAGGATACGATGAAATTCAGCCAGATAGGCTCCGGCCTTCTCGCCATAAAACAGCGGCCAGTGTTCGGCTATGCCGGCTTCGACGTCCCAATCCGGATTCCACATGCTCCGGGACGCCGCATAAAAGGACGTGTAGTACGGAAACTGAAAGCCGCTGTCAAGGAACAGCGCACCGTCGCCGAGGTCGTCTCCCAGTGCTTTTGGGACTTCGCCGACATATTCGCCGATAACGGCCCGCACAAACGGATTGCGGTACTCGTCATACAGCCATAGGCGATGAATGGGCTTGCCCGTCGAGGCGACCCATTCTTTGACCTGACGTTGGAAAGCCTCGCGATATTCCGGCACGGTGATGTACTTGGGGATTGAGCTGTTACACAAATTCACCAGCAGGTTCGAAGGCAATTTCTGAAAACGAGGGTCAACCGGCGCGTATTCGGCATTGTAGTAGGCAAGAATGCACAAGTTGGCGCCTGGCAACTCCTTCTCCAGGCGCGAACACAAGTACTGGTAAAATCGAGCATAGACGTTGGCCATCAAGGCATTGGGCGGACGCGCCTCGTCCGCAGGCGTGATCAAGTTGAGTTCACGCACCACCGGGTCGCCGATGATGTCCGCAGCCGACTGGTAAGTGTCGCAATTGCCAAAAGTGACGGTCTTGCGGGTGGCGCCAAGGCCGATAAATTCTTTTCGCCGGATAGCACCGATCATCTCATCGCCGTTGATGGCGGCCTTCCATACGTCAATCAAAAGATCGGCGAACTCCAGGTCGACGACATTGTACAGATTGCCCAAATGCTCCTTGGGATTGTAGAAGAATTTGCCGTCGGCAGTGGTGTAGAAAATAGTCTTCAAGCGGTCGGGAAAGGCTCTGGCCAGGTCTTCGGGGCGCGGGTTATGGCTTGAACCCAAGTACTTGGCGCCAAAACGCAGCGGGTCACCAAACGACCGGTCGCCCTTTTTGACGTTTCCGGCCAAAGTGCCGTATTTTTCCAGGTCTTCGGGCTTGGTCACGCCTAGCCACAGATGATAGCCGCCCTCGCGATTCATAAAGCGGGGGGAATCGCTGTAGTTAGCCGGTGCTACGACAAATTCTGACACTTGCGGCCAATGCGTGCCAATATCGCCGGGATAGAAATACCGCACCCCGAGGAAGCGCTCTGTAAAGTCATACACGCCATATAGCGTGCCGCGGCTCAATGATTCGCGCTCCGGAAGCAGCGTCGTGTCGTGGCCGACAATCAGCACGCCACGCGGGAACGTCTTGATTACAAAGCCCTGCTCAGGAATCGCCTTCCAGTCCACGCCCTGAGCGCGAGCCAAGGTACAATCGCCGACGACTATCCAATAGGCATGGTGCTCCAACGCAGCGGCGTCTTCAGCCTCTACCACGGCTGGCGTCTGCCCCGTGCAATGTTCAAACGCCTTGACCAATGCCTGCACTGCCGGCGCGATGCTCTTGTCGCGGGCTTTTGAACCAGTCAAATGCTGCTCTCCGCGTGAATCAGTCACAATGGCAAACTGGTGCTTCTTTCCCGAGACCAGCTGCAAACCCTGGTGCTGCGGCGTCGGGCCGTGCTTGACCGGACTAAGCGCCTTAGTGTCAAGGTCATACGCCAAGATAGACGTCGCGCTCAGCAGAACGCCAGCGCACAACAACTGCAACTTCATAGCGGAGTCTCCTTTTCAGCAAGGCGCTAACGTACGTACGGCATG
>MWEG01000098.1 GCA_002070945.1 Lentisphaerae bacterium ADurb.Bin082 | reverse complement strand
GTTCCACAGGCGGAAGTCTGGGTTGCCGGCGTCGGTTGGCCTTGGCTGCGTGGTGACTATGACGTCCTTGCGCCCAGTTCCTTCCGCCACGGCCTTCAGCATGGCTGCCAGCGCGGGATAGAAGCTCTCCTCGCGCGCGTCCCCCTGGTGCGCGACCGCGTGCAGCTCCTTGAAGTAGGCATTGAATGGCGTCTGGTAGCTCATGTCATCTTCTCTCTGGCAGCCCAGCTTGCTTTTCGACAAAAAATCTGCTTTGGCGGGGCGGCGGGTACGTCGGAAATATAGCCGCTTGCGTGGACGTTACCAAGCGGCGCAAGGTGGAAATTCCTCGATTGGGGCAAATGTCAACCTTCTGGTATAAGACCCCCCCTCGTGTGCGCACGGCGAAATTTGGGAGGGTGAGCCCCCTTGGGTGGGTGGGGTCTGATTTCTGGAACCGGTGAAAAAATAGGCCATTGCACGCCCTTTTTCAAACGGGTTTTGTCAGAATCATAGTTACTTTATGCTATGGCATGATTTTGCTTGCGTGTAGGCATAATGCTTTCCATCTCCTTAATGGGCTTCCTGATGCGCTCCAGAGACTTGCAAGAATCTGAATGAAAGAAGATGAATGGGGCGGCACCCTGCGGTTCAATTTTCAATCGTTGAATGAGTCCACGATGGTGGGCAGCCGTATGCTCGTGGACAGGGTGGCGCGTGTCTGGCAGCAATAGACACGCAGCCCCGGGCGGGGGCACCCGGGGCTGCGTTGGTTCAGAGAGACTATCCGCGCAGTGAAGTCTTACAGCTTAGCCGCTGCGGCGACTTCTTCGATGGCGAGGACTTTCAATTCCGGCGCGTATGTCATCAAGGCGTGCTTGGTGAAAGGCGACGGGGTGACGATGGCCTCTACCTGGAAGCGCTTGGCTATGCCGGCGACATGCGCGACCATCTTCCGCGTCAATTCTGGGAAGAGACGGATGCCGGGCATGGAACCCTCGCCGCAGGCGTAGGAGTCTTCGCAGTTGGCGCCGAAGCCTTCGACCTCGCAACCGAGTTTGGCCAGCAGTTCCTTGGGCGCATGGCAGTCCTGATAGTTGCGTAGGAAGTCACTGTTGATAAAGGTCAGCTTGCCGAGCTTGGCGGCCGAACCCAACTGAGCCTTGAGCAGCACTTCCGAGCTGTGCAAAACCGTGATGCCGTCGATGGCGCCGTCGGTCTTGAGGAAGTCGTAGGCAGCCGGATTGGAGACCACGATAGTTTTGCAGCCGGAGGCTTTCACCGCAGCCTGGAAACGCACCGCAACGGCCTGGGATTCCTTGACGAAGCCGAGGATTTGGAGTACCTTGCCGCAGTCGCCGCCCTCTACGACCTTGACATTGGGAACTACGCTCAAGAAAGCCTTGGCGATTTCAGGCTGGTGGGTTTCAATGCAGGGATGAGGGTAGTAGAGCATGTCGCCATCGCCACTGACCTTGAACTGCACGTCCATGAATTCCTTGGCCAGTTCGCTGACCGCAGCCGGGGCAAGGCCAGCTTCAACGATGTCTTGGCGCAAAGCCAGCATGAGGCCGACTTCGTTGTATGAGCTGACGCAATGCTTGCGGCAGGCGCCGCTGAGCTCAGCCTGGTAGATGCTGCGGATGTAGTCGGGATTGCTCAATTCGGCCTTGTCCATGCGGATACGGTCGGCGATGAGGGCGTGGCCGCGGGGGGTGTCGGCTTCCTTGCCGGTGGCGGCGGCGAGCGTTGCCAGATGCCGGCACATGAAACAGAAGCGGCAGGCATTGATGACGTCGAGATATTTTTCCATATTCATAGTGATCACACTCCTTGGAAGCCCATTTTGCCGGGGTTCATGATGTTGTTGGGGTCAAGGGTCTTTTTGATGCCTTCGAGGACGTTGAAGGCCGGCCCGTAGAGGTCCCTCATGATGCGGCCTAGCTTGAGTCCGACGCCGTGGTGTTCATTGATGACGCCGCCGTTTTTGATGGCGGCGCGGATGGCGGCGTCCCAGATACGGTTATAAAGGGCGACAGCAACGGCGGCGTCCTGCGGCGGCTTTTCAATGATGAAGCGCGCGTAGAGCATGCAACCCCAGTCATACCAGTGTGAGAAGTGACCAATGTAGTTGGCCTCTGGGCAATGTTCTTTGACGGCGTCTTTCATGCTCCAGTAAACATTTTCGATATTGGCGAAGGTTGCTACAGTATCAAGGGTGCCGAAAGCCTGGGGCATCTGGAACGTATATGGCGGGTAGTAGAACTTGTAGCGCTGATCCCACCATGTCTGGCCCCCCTCGGTGCCAAGGTCTTCAACAGCGGTTTCCTCGCAGATGGCGACGGCCTTTTTCATTTGCAGATCAACGATGTCCTCTTCGCCGTCAAAACCGAAGACGAGGTAAGCGCCCTTCCGTTCGATGCCGAGTACGCGTTTGATGATACTGATGGTCGAGGCGTGGTCATAGAGGCGGATGACGCTGGGCGCGAGGCGCCTGGCCATCAGCTTCTCGCCGGCGACCATGCCGCTGTGCAAATCTGAGAAGAGATATGCATGGAATTTGCGGACGGCGGGCAGGGGGTGGATTTTCATAGTCGCCTTGGTGACGACGCCGAGGGTGCCTTCGCTGCCTAAGAACACCTGGGCGAGGTCCGGCCCGGAGGCATGCCGTGGCACAGGCAGCGTATTGATGATTTCGCCTGTGGGGGTGACCACCTCCATGCTCATGATCATGTCCTCGATCTTGCCGTATCTGGTGCTGAGTACGCCAGTGCCGCGGTGGGCGATAAAGCCGCCAAGGGTGGCGCAGGCGATGGAGGCCGGGAAATGCATGGTGCTGAAGCCGGCTTTCTGCACTTCCCATTCCAGGTGCTGCATGATGATGCCAGCTTCAGCGGTGACTGTCAACGACACCGGGTCGATTTCCAAAACCTTGTTGAGGCGCTTGGTGTCAAGGCAGATGCCGCCGTACATAGGCAGGGCGCCGCCTTGTGAGCCAGAGCCGCCGCCCCAGGGAGTGACAGGGATTTTGTGGGTGTTGGCAATCTTGAGAATCTCGGCGACCTCCTCGGCACTGCCAGGGTGGACGATGAAAGTCGGCGTCTGCGGTTTGAGGCCGCGGTCATGCCAGACTTCCGGAACCCAGTAGTAGTCGATGGAGTGGGCCAGCTTCTCGGAACAGTCGGTCTGGACATTGTCGTCACCGACCACCCACGTAAGCTCGCTGCGGAGCATTTCGTAGGAATACGATTGGCGTGAAATCAGCATAGCTGTGGTTTCCTTTAGGGGTTAGGGGCAAGGGTGGGAGCGCAATCGGCTTAGGGGAATTTAACGCCGGGGACGTTTCATTTGGCGACCCAGCTGTGAGCCGGGTCCTGCACCGACACGAATTTGCGGTTGACTGCGCCGGCCATGACCCACAGGTAGTACATCTCGTAGCCGGGGGCGCCGATGACTGGGTGGTAGCCGCGGGGAATCAGCGTGGTGTCATTTTCCTCGACGGTGTAGGTCACGTCAAGGCTGCGGTCGTCCGTGTAAATCTTCTGGATGCCGTAGCCCTGGGAGGGCTTGAAACGGAAGAAGTACACTTCCTCCATGTCGACCTCGACGGGCGGGTTGTCAAAGTCATGGCGGTGGGGCGGGTAGCTCGCGTGACGGCCGTCCTTGACAAAGGCCTCGCCAATGTAGAAATGCGCCGAGGGGAATTTTTCAGTGAGCATGAGATAGGCGTCGCGTTCATAGCTGCCTTTGCCGATATGGCACTCGACGACCTGGTCAGGGGTGATGACGTAGGCGTCGGTCTTGAGAGTGGAGGGGCTGGCAGCCCAGGCAATATCCACAGGGCCGAGCGCAGTGATTTCGTAGGCGGTGTGGCAGGGGATGTACACCGTATGGGGCTTGCCGGAGAAGACGTCGGCCCGCTCGCCGACCGAGGCGAATTCGAAGCCGTCGCCCTTGACGGCGCATTTGCCGCCGAGGACGACTAAAGCGACCTCGAAGCCGCCGCTGTTGGCGGCGAAGCGCTGCTTGTCGGCCAAGTTGATGATGGCGAATTCAGTGAGCTTGAGTTCGCCGTCGCCGAGGCTGGAGATTTTGTTGAAGCCGGGCTTCATGGCGCATTTGACTTTGTATTCCATGATAATGTCCTTTTGCTTGATGTCGTGGTTGTTAGGGCGAAGAACGTTTAGTTGTATTTAGGCAGGCGGTCGCCGTGGGCGGCGATCATCTCATCGACCATTTTGATGATGTCGTCGAGCGAGAGTTCGGCGGAAGTGTGCGGGTCAAGCATGGCCGCATGGTAGATGGCCTCTTTCTTGCGCGTGACAATGGCGTCGACCGTGAGCAGTTGGGTGTTGATGTTGGTCATGTTCAGGGCGGCGCATTGCGTGGGCAGAGGCCCGAAGTACGTGCCCTGGACGCCATTGCCGTCCACTAGGCAGGGCACTTCGACGACGGCGTTGCTCGGCAGGTTGTCAATCAAACCGTGATTGAGCACGTTGCCAGCGATGCGATAGGGCTGGTTAGTGACAATGGCATTCATGATGCCGCAACCGAATTCGTTGCTCATCTTGTGCGTGAGCACGTGATTCTCGCAGATTTCCTTGTATTGCTTTTCCCGGTTGGCAAAGATCTGGCGGCAGCGGTTTGGCGATGCGTCCAGGGGGATATTGTACTCATCGACCAGCTCCGGATACTGGCGTTTGATCCAGTAGGGCTGGTATTCCGCGCTGTGTTCGCTCGATTCGGTGACGTAGTAGCCGAACTTGCGCATGATTTCCAGGCGGACCATGTTCCCGCTCTTTTCGCCCTTGGGGGCTTGGCGCCAGGCGTCGAGCTTCCGGAAAGCGATGTCCTTGATCTCAGGATAGATATCGCGACCGTCTTCGGTCAGTTCGAGCAGCCACGCCTGGTGGTTGATGCCGCCGATGCGAGACCTGAGCTTGTCCTGGCCATACTTGTCATTGAGATCAAGGGTGTTGAGCAGGCCTCTGACGCAGGACTGCACAGAGTGGCAAAGGCCAACCGTGCGGATGGGCGTATAGCGAAGCATGAAGCCAGTCAGGGCACACATGGGGTTGGTGTAGTTCAGGAACCACACCTCAGGGCAGACTTCAGCCATGTCTTCGGCAAAGTCCTGCATGGCGTAGCCGCTGCCAAGGGCGCGGAAGAGTCCGCCAATGCCGATGGTATCAGCAATAGTCTGGCGCAGGCCATACTTTGTCGGTATCGCGAAGTCAATGGCCTCGGAGACAGTGAAGTCCCAGACGCGGATGGCGTTGATGGCGAAGTCGGCGCCGCGCAGGGCCTCCTTGCGGTTTTCGACGCCGCAGTGCGTGGTGATGGTGGCGCGTTCCTGGTTGATGTTCTTGTTCAGGGTGCGCAGCATCACTTCAGATTCATGGAGACGCTGGGGGTTGATGTCGTAGAGAGCGACGTGGGCGTCCTGCAGGGCCGGAGTGCAGAAAGCGTCGCCAATGATGTTTTTGACGAAGTTCGTGCTGCCAGCGCCCATGAACGTGATTTTTGTCATTGATCCGCTAATGCCTTCTCTGGAAGTGGTTGTTGATCCGCACTTAGAATTCGAGCAGTTCGATGTTCATGATGCGGGCGAATTCGCGCAGGTGATGGGCGATGTCGCCGTAGGAAACGACGTAGTGGTGCTCAAAGCCGTTGTACACGATCTTGTTGATCAAATCGCGCACTTTGCCTTTGAACATGACTTTGAGGGGATTTGAGCGCAGGCACTGCTCAGTCTCGACGGCCTCGCCGCTGAACATCATCAGGCGGAAGCCGCCATCGCGATTCTCGCCCAGGCGACAGATGGTGACCTTGCCGGGCTTCAGCGGGAATTCAACTGCAACGCCCTTTTTGCCGCCACCGTCAATCACCGGATGCTTGCGGATGCAGGGTTGGAAGCCAGGACGGCTAAGACAGGTCGGCGCCGCGCCGCAATGCCAGAAGATGGCCGAGTTCTCTTTTTCATCAAAGATGACCAAGTCGGCAAAGAAGGTCTTGCTGGCAGAGAAGTTCTCTCCGAGGGTCATGGCAATCGCGCCATAGACGTCGCCTTCGCAAGCCGTGGCGCATTCATGGCCAGTCAGGCAGCCAAGGAGGTGGCAGACGCCGATGCCGTAGAGGTCGCTGAATTCAGGCCAGCAACGGACAGCCCAGGCATCGATGCGGTATTTCTTGCGCAGCTGGCAGAAAGCAGCGTAGAGTTCTACGGCCAGGTTGAGTTCTTCGTCGGTGATGTCGCCCTGCTTGGCGTTGTCAAGGACGTCCTTGCGGGCTTCGGGCAGGTCCTTGCCTTTGAGGGCACGGGCCGTGTCAACCAGTTCGAGCATGGTGATGTTTTCGACTTCAACGCCGAACTTTTCGCGCAGCAGCATTTCATTGAAGGTCGAAGTGAAGAAGCCAGGGACGCGGCCGCCGACAGAGCCGACGCGGAAGCCCTTGAGCTGCTTGATGCTGGCGAAGACTTTCAGCTCTTCCTTCATTTCCGCCATGGCCTGGTCGATATTGCCGTACACAAAGGCAAAGGGATGATTGACGCGCCAGAGGTGATTGGCAGTCATGTTGCTGGCGCAGAAGCTGTTGGCCTCCAAGCGGTAAGCAGGGGTGCGATAGGGCTGCTCGGGCGTGGACCAGAGAATTACCGGTACGCCCAGGCGGCGGGCCAAGGACGGCGTGATGGCGCCGAGCGGGAAGGCGAGATGGTGTACCACCAAGACGTCGATGTTGGCCTTTTCAAAGAGCGCACAGGCTTCGTCAGCATCTGTATCGCTGATGATCAGCTTGCCGCAGTCAACGACTTCATGGCCGAGGCTCTTGAGAGCCGCCAGGGAGTCCTTCAGCTCTTTGCCGAGTCGATCATTGACCCAGCTGCCTTTGCAGAGGGGGAGATAACCGAGTTTCAAGGTCTTCATGGTGCTTTTCTTTCTCCGGGGGTGTTGTGTTTGGGAAATGCCTTGGGAACAGGGGAGATAGTGTCGCCCGCCGTAGCTACGAGCCGGGCAGGGGGGTACTTGTGCGCCGCCAGCGCTTGCCGCAGGGTCTCGGCGTCTGGAATGCCGGTGCGGCCGCCGAGCTTGGTGCATTTGATGGCAGAGGTCATGGTCGCCTGCCGCATGCACTCCTGCCAATCGCGGCCAAACTTGATCAGGCTGGCCGCGAAAGCACCGTGAAAAACATCGCCTGCGCCCGTGGTGTCGCGCACGGTGGCGGGAAATATCGGCTGGAAGTACTCTTTTTGGCCGTCATAGCCGACGCTGCCTTGGTTGCCGAGAGTCACGCCGGTAAAGAGCTTCTTGCCCAGGCCGAAGAAGTGCCGGGCGGCTGCCTGTGGCGTCGCCCCGGGACAGAGACGCTGGGCAAACTTCTCCGAGCTGATGACAATGTCTGAGAGTTCAAGGAGCGTCTCAATGCCAGGGACAAATGTACCGGCGTCCAGCGACACCAGCACGCCGCGCTCGCGGGCGAAACGCGCAGCAGCGATGGCGGCCTGCGTCTGATGGCCGTCGAGGTGAAGAACCTCGGCGGTCGCCAGCTGGTCTAGGGGAAGCTCGGAGGGACTCAGTGGCGCGACTTCGCCGCTCGACCAGGCGATGCTGCGCTTGCCGGTTTCGCGCTCAATCCAGCAGTACGCAATGGGCGAGGCGCTATTGGCGCGGCGACGGATGCCGCAGACGTCAACGCCGACCACTTCCAGGGCCGCGATGATCTGGCCGCCTTGGGCGTCGTCGCCGACAGCACTCCAGAAGGCGCTGGGCACCCCAAGCCGAGCAGCAGCGTAAGTCGCCGTCGCAGACGGGCCGCCGCCTTGCTCTATGCGTTCGTCAATCTTGACTTTGTCATCTAAAGGAATGTGCGGCAAAACACATAGATGATCCCAGCCGCAGTAACCTAAACCAATAAATGATGCTGACATAAGGACGACACACTCCTACTCGCCGCAAGAAAACCAGAATGAACAAGAAAAATCATCACATATATAAGAATATGCCATGCAAATACCCACTGGCAAACAGAAAAATGATAAATAATCATTAAAATTTCGTTTTTATGATTGAAAAATCTCATTTATTGATAATTTTATGTCATAGAGCGTTTTTACTTCTATGCGACCAACATGGCGACAGGTGAAATCATGGGTGCGATTGACGAGCGGCAGTTGGCCTTGAGCGCTTATTTGCGCACGGTGCGCTACAGCAGCATTGAGGACTTGGTGACGCGCTTTGGCGTGTCGGTGGCGACGATACACCGCGACCTTGCGGCGCTGGTGCGGACGGGCGCTGTGCAGAAGGTTCATGGCGGCGCCATCAGCGCCTTGCCGGAAGAAATGCCGGTCCTGGCGTCAGCGCCAGTTACTCAGCGCGACAGCCATTTCATCCAGCGCCTAGAGACCAACCGGGCAGCGAAGATGCTCATCGCCGAGCGTGCCGAGCGCAGCATTTCGGCTGGTGACATTGTTTTTTTGGATTCGTCAACCACCTGTCTGTGCCTGGCGCGGCGCCTGCAATCTTCACGCCTGAACAATCTGAGCATCGTGACCAACTCGGTGTTGATCGCGCAGGAATTCTACCGCTTCCCGCCCCATTTCGTCCTCATGAGCCTGGGCGGCAATTTCAACTGCCAGCTCAATTCCTTTCTAGGCAAGATAACCCTGGAAAGCTTGCACCGTCTGCGTATCACGCGGGCTTTTTATTCCGGCGTCGGGCTGGACGATGCTGGCCTGAGTACCTACCATGAGGCCCATGCGGATTTCCTGCGCGAGGTGCTGGCCATATCTGAGCGCAACACGCTGCTGTTGGACTCCAGCAAGTTCAATCGAGCCGGGCTGTTCCAGATTTGCAGGCTGGATGAGATCGAAGCGCTAATCTCAGACCAGCCGCCGCCAGCACCCCTGAACCGTTGGGGTTTTAATCACTGAATACACTGAATTTTTTGCTTGCTTTTGCACTGCGGCCTGCTGAAACGGCGAGTATCCATTTAGGAGCAACTCGTGCGCTTCGTAATGGGGCAGCCCATGATGTTTTAAGTTGTACGAATTGGGAGAAACAACGCCAGAAACTCTGGCTCAGGATCGTGGAATTTGTCTGCGATGTCGCCGCATTGCCCAGCGATCAAAACCTCCACAAACTCCACCATTACGAAAAACTTTTCCCGGCTCTTGAAATGCTCTCCGCTGGAGAAAAAGTGCCGCTTTCTCCGGCGGAAGCGGCCAAGCGCTGCGCATTGAGTGAAAGCTACTTTTACCAGCTTTTCCGGGATTTCAGCGGGGTGCCTTTTTCCATTTATGAACTGCGTTTCCGATTGAATCGAGCTGAAGAGGACTTGGGGACGGGCAAATACACTATCAAGGAAATTGCCCAAAAATGGCATTTTGCCGATGCCAGCCACTTCAGCCGGACATTCAAGAAGCATTTCGGCATCTATCCATCGGAATACAACCGGAAAACTATTCGCGAACCAGGACCTTGCATGATTAACTGATTATAGCGCAAAGAGATACGATTATTATTCTCATGCACTGGCGCCAACTGAAAGCATGCGGAAGGCACGTGTCTTCGCTTAAAAAGTCCACTAATGTCCACTAATCGCGCCTTGGCAGGGCGCTTGGCGCTGCGGCTTGCTGAAATGGCGAGTATCAATTTAGGAGCAACTCGCGCGCTTCGCAATCGGGCACCGATTGAACATGGCGCCGTAGGACGCGCGCCCCCTCTCGTCTTATCTCATTCAGATTCCCGCAAGTCATCGGGTCTCATCCAGGCGCCATTCCTGGGGATGGAAAGCATTATGCCAGTGTGCAAGCAGAATCATGCTCAAGCACAAAATGCCTATGATTCTGCTGAAAACCATTTGAAAAAGGGTGCGCAACGGCCTATTTTTTCACCGGTTCCAGAAATCAGCCCCCACCCACCCAAGGGGGCCTCCCTCCCTAGTTTCGCCGCGCGCGTGAGGTGCGAGCTTATATCGATGACTGGCGCATTACCCCATTACCGCGTTTCCTCACGTTTTTTGAAAAGCTGTTTGCATTGCCCATCGGCACCTGATATATTTGGTATTTTACGGGTTACGCAACGTTTCCCCGCAGTCATGTTTTTCCAAGTGTCTTTGGCATAGTCACAATAGGCCAGTCAGAAAAGCAATCCAAACCAAGGAGGCCAGCCATGTCTGCCAAAATAATTTCCATTCGGCGCTGTTTCACGTTGATTGAACTTTTAGTCGTCATTGCCATCATCGCGATTTTAGCAGCGATGTTGCTGCCGGCCCTGAGCAAGGCGCGTGACAAGGCGCGGGCCATTTCCTGCACGAGCAACCTCAAGCAGCTGGGCATCGGCTTCTTGCTCTACCAGGACGACAACGAAGGCCATGCGCCCAAACGTGGTGCTGGCGGCACTGAACCCGCCGTTCACATCTACTACACGCATCACATCGCTGAATATGTCGGTCTGAAGCTGAATGCTAATGGCGTCTTTGACACCACCGAGCACATCCCTTTGTTCCTATGCCCATCGCACGATGCGCCGATCCACCAGCGGGGCAACATCGCTGGCCGCTCCGGGTTGTCGTACGCCTCCAACCACCACGTTTCCGGCGGCATTGTCATCGCCGGTGTCGGCTGGGGCATCAAGACTTCCATCGTCAAGAATCCGGCGAACATGATGACCTTGTTTGACTGCGGGCTGGTCGCCTGCTCGTCATATAGCACGCATAACCGGGTCGGGTATCGCCATCCCCGGGCTGGCGACACCACGGTTTTCACGGATTACATCGCGAATATCCCTGGCGGCCTGAATATCCTGTGGATGGATGGACATGTCGATTCCATGCGCGGCCGGCTCCTGACCTGCCTGAGCAGCGATACCGAAATGATGAAGAAGTGGGTTCCGAGTTACCAGTGAACGATATGCCGTTGCGGCGCATGAACACATAAACTGGGCCAGCCACTGGTCTGTCGGCTTGGGCAGAAGTGGCGCCTGGCCATACTCTACGAAAACAATGCAGGCGAAGGAGTCTGTTTTGGGTAAAAAAATTTGCTTAGCGTTGCTGGCGGCGATGTCTATGGCGTTTATGGAGCGGACGGCCGCAAGTGCTGAGCTGGTGCGGAATGGCAGCGCCGTGGCTGCCATCGTGTTGCCTGCCGAGCCGTTGCCTGTGGAGGCTTTTGCGGCGCAGGAACTGGCGCGGCACGTCCAATGGGCCACTGGCGCCGAATTGCCGGTACTGGTTTCTGGCCAGGCTGTGGCTGTGGAGACGCTCGTGCGCATTGGCCGGGCGGCGCAGGTTGAACGGAATTGGCAAGGCGTCAACCCGGGAATCGTCAAGGTCACGGCTGCGACCGTCGACCTTGCTGGCCGTGACAGCGACGGCGAGCCGCTCCGACGCACCGGCGAGGCCGGCACGCTGTTCGCTGTCTATGATATGCTCAACCACGACCTCGGTGTGCGCTGGTTCTGGCCTGGCACCAGCGGGACATACGCCCCCAAGACAGTGAATGTCACCCTGCCGGTCGGTGAACGAAGGGTCAATACGGCATTGCGTTTCGCTACCTGGCGCATCAACAGCACCCGCACAAAAACTTGGCCAGACCCGGAAAGCGGCAAAAAATTCTACACGGAAGAGAATCTGTGGTTGTTGCGTCATCGCTTTATGATGACCGACAACATGGCGTACGGGCACGCCTTCACGGGGTATTGGAACCGCTTTCACGCCTCCAACCCGGAATACTTCAATCTGCTGCCAGACGGACAGCGGGTTTCTGATCCACTATATCGCATAAACCGCAATGACCTGATCAGCATGTGCGTCACTGAGCCTGGTTTCATCCGGCAGGTGGTGGCCGACTGGGCCGGCCAGGAGAAACGCGGCAAATTGAATGTCAACGAGAACGACACCGCCGGGAAATGCGTATGTCCGCGCTGCCTGGCTGCGGACGAGAGCGATGACCACGAACGAGTCGAGCGGGCGCGGCGCGAACAAGCCGCTAAAAACCCTCTCTGGTACCAGGAACTGGGTTCGCTCAGCGAACGCTATGCCAAATTCTACCTGGCCGCGCAGCAGGAGGCGGACAAAATTGACCCCACCCATGAGCTGATCGGCTGCATCTATGCCAACTACTACGAGCCGCCGCGAACCGTCAAGTTGAACCGACGCATGATCATGCGCTTTTGCCCGCCGATCATGTTCCCCTGGAACCAGGAGAAAGTCGGCATGTTCAAACGCCTGTGGCAAGGCTGGCATGAGGCCGGCGTCAGTCTGATGCTGCGACCGAACTTCACGCTGGACGGCCACGGCTTTCCCTTGCTTTATTATCCCGAATTCCTTGATTGCTTCGCCTTTGCCGCCCAGCATGGCCTGGTCGCTGTTGACTTTGATTCCCTGACCGGGATGTTCGCTGCCAATGGCCTGACCCTGTACGCCATCGCCTCCAGCCTCAACCTCAATGGGGGACGTTCGGCGGCAGAGGTGACCGAGGACTTTCTCCAGGCTTTCGGCACTGCCGCGCCAATCATGCGCGAGTATTATGCTCACCTGCGCCAGGCCATAGAAAACAATGTGATGACCTTTGAGGACAATCGCAGCCTCGAAGGCGGCAACTGGGCGAATTTTTTCATGCAGGCGCATCATATTTACACGCCGGCAGTCATGGAGCGGGCCGACAGCCTGCTTCGCCAGGCCCGGGCCGCAGCTACTGAAGACGACAGCCGCGCCCGCCTTGACTTTGTCGCGTTGGGCTTGCAGGACAGCCGACTCATGCTGGCAGCGCAACAGGCTTTTCAGGAGTATCAGAAGCCTGGCAAGGCCATGGCATACGCCAAGGCTTTGCGCGAACTGGATCATTTCCGAGCCGCCCATGCCGCTAAAGGCTATGCCGACATCGGGTTCCTCGTGTCCATGGAGAACCGCCACTGGCCGCGTCATTTTCTCCATCTGGAGGACGATGACCGGGAAATCACTGGCTGGAAAATCTGCTTTGACCCGGAGAAGCAGGGCGACGCGGCAGGCTACGCAGAAGCAGCCGCAGGGGCGGATTGGGTTCCGATTGGCACGGATTCGCACTGGGAAAAACAGCCGGCTGGACTGGCCTGGGAGGAAAAGCACGGCAAGCCCTACAAAGGTGTGGCCTGGTACGCAGCTGAGATCGCGCCGACGGCGGCGGAACTGACATCGCCCATGCAGCTTTGCTTTGGCGCGGTTGACGGCAACGCTGTCATTTATCTCAACGGCAGACTATTACTAGATCGGCCCTATCCCTGGCAAGGCGACACCGATTCCTGGAAAAAGCCCTTTGCCGTGCCGATTCCCGACGGCGTCCTGAAAAGCGGCGTCAACCGGCTTGTCGTGCGGGTTGAAAAACACATCGCCGTCTCGGGAATCTGGCGTTCGGTGTTCCTGGCCAAGCGTCGCGCCTCAACGCCGGCCATGAGTGAAAACTGCTTGGAGGACGGTGATTTCGGGTCTGGGGCTTTGAAGCAGTGGCGCATCAGCCGCATGGTCGGCCAGTTCGATTTCCGCGTTGTCGCTCATCCCGACCAGGCTGGCCGCTACGCCCTGCGCATGGCCTGCACCGGCATTGATGAGACTCATTCTATGAAGGCATGGGGAAGGGTCTGGCAGGCCGCCCCGGTGACGCCTGGCCGTAAATACGCTTTCCGTATGCGCTTCCGCACCGAAGAAGGATTTACCGGCCGCGTTGAAGCCTGGTTGCGCAGCGGCGCCGAAGGTGGCCTGTCAGCGGCCAATGTCAACCTCGGCGCACTGGCCTTGAATTCTGAGTGGCGCGAACTGACTGGAACCATCATTCCCGAAATAGACACCTGCAGGGTTCACCTGACCATCACCCGCGGCGTCGGCGTCTTGCTGATTGACGAAGTGCAGCTCTACGAGGTCAAGCCCTAGGTGACCCCAACAAACAAAGCACAAAACAAGGTGAATAGTGTTTTCTCGATATCTCTGCGCATGCTGTCTGCTTTTCTGTTGCATCTCTGGCTTGTCAGCACAGGACTTGCCAGCGCCCGGCCCCTTGCATTACCAGGAGGGCCAGCCCCTTGCCATCTATGAGGGCTGGAATAATTATGACAACGCCTTGAGCTTCCAGGCCACGAATAACGCTATCAGTCTCAAAATCATTGGCGGCGAGCATCGTTGGGACTCCAGCCTTGAACGGTATGTCATCGGCCTGAATCCAGCTGTGGAATACAGCTTTCTGGCGCACGTTGAGACCAACTACAGCGGCTCGGTGTACTTGCAGGTGAAACGATACAAGGACGGGAAGGAAATCTCGCGCCGGAGTTCAGAAAGAAATTGGCGGCACAAGGCAGTTATCCAAGTAGATTTCACGCCTGGCGAGGCCGACCGCGTCCAGCTGCTGATCCGCACACCGACCAGCCCAGAATACCTCGGCGCCACGGCGAAGGTCACTGCCATGACCCTTAGGAAATTTATCCCGCCGCAGCCGGACGAGCCACCGCGCTTCGCGATCATTCCCGGCTACCAGGTCGCCAGTCTTTATCTCAATCGCCTGCTGGCGGATAAACCAGAGGAATTCAGCAGCACCGTCCAATACCGCGTGCAAGGCAGCAAGCAATGGCTTGACGCGCTGCCCATGGTGTTTATCTGGCAGGAAAAGCGGGCAGCGTCAAGTATCCTCAAACTCCAGGAAAACACTGTCTATGACGTGCAAGTGTCCTTTGCCGACAAGGGGCGAAAAGGCAAGGTCGAGGGACGAGTGCAAACCCTAACTCCCGTTGTGCCCATTGCCAAGACCATTGAACTCGGGCCGGACAACTATCCCGGCAATCTGGTTATCAGAGACAAAGGCAGCCCCGATGGCTATATCCGCTACGTCGCTAAACCCGGCTTTGCACTCCGTGGCGACATGGCCAGCGGCAACGCCATCACCATCACCGGCGCCAGCTACGTGATTCTAGAGGGACTAACCATAATTGGCGCAAAAATCAACGGCATTGGCATCATGGGTTCGGAGTGGATTCAAATCCGCAACTGCGACATCGCGGGTTTCGCTCGCGTCGGCGTACACCGACCCGACATCGATGGATCCTACTATGAGGATGGTCAGCAGCTTAACAATGACGCCGGCATCCGCATCATGGGTTCAAATCATATCCTTCTTGAAGGCAACTACATCCACGATCCCCGCAGCACTGCCAACAGCTGGTTCCACTCTCATCCAGCCGGCCCGAATGCGGTGCACATCGGTGAATCTACTGCTGTAGCCATCCGCTACAACGACTTTGTGGGCTGTGATGCGCACCGTTGGAACGATGTCATTGAGGGCGCTGGCAACGGCAGCCGCACCGGCAGCGTCTACCAAGACGCCGAGGTCTGCGGCAATTACCTCGCTTTCGGGAACGACGACGGCATCGAGCTTGATGGCGGCCAAAGCAATGCCCGCTTTTTCTACAACAAGTCAGAAGGGCTTCTCTGCGGCGTCAGCACGGCGCCGTGCCTGGTTGGTCCGAGTTACTTGTACCAGAATTTGGTCTGCGATCTAGGCGATGCGTACGGGCTTACGGGCGCATCAATCAAAAACAACTATGCTCTTGCCGGCAGGGGCACCATCTTCTTCTTCAACAATACCATTGCAGGCCCTGGCAGCGGCATCAGCGGCTACAGCTACAGTGACAGCAGTGAAGACAAGGACATGCTCAATGGCCCTTTGAAGGGCTATGCCCGCAATAACGTCATCGCATCCACGGGCGGCGCCATAAGCCGCAGGCTGTTTACTCATTTCCGCAGCGACTTTGATTTCAGCCTCATTGGCCGCCCCGGTGACAATGAGGCCGCCGCCAAGCGCCTGCGAGAACAATTCGGACAGGAAAAGAACAGCGTGGCTGCGCCAGCGCAATTCGTCGCCGAAGGCCGTGCTGACTACCGCCTGCGCGAGAACAGTCCCGGCTGGCAGGCCGGCTGCGCACTGCCCAATGTGTTGCCGCAGAAAGCACCTCACATGGGCGCCTATCAGCCCGGTGAGATTGAAGTTCTGCCGTACCGCCCGTTGTCGCTGCAAACGGACACCCAGCGCTTGCAGTTCACGTGGTCGCCACAAGGGATTGCGCCGCAGCGCGTCATGCTGTCTCTCAGCAAACCCGGCGAGGCGGTGTCCTTTACTATCCGTAAAAACGACAGCCTGGACTTTCTGCAAATTGAACCCGCAGCGGGTGTCGTCTCCTACGGCCAACCGCTTGCGCTGAACGTACGCATTGATGAGGCAAAAATACCCCACGCCAAGTTGAATAGCGGGTCCTTCCTGGTGCGCACGGCCAATGGGCTGTCACGGCCGGTGTCGGTCTATGTTGACGCCAGCGCCCACCGCGCTCTTGCTGAACGAGCGCGCGCCCACGGCGTCATCCGCGCCAAGGTCAAGGCGCAAGACGATGGCAGCTATGTCCTGCGCTTTAGGGTGCCGCAGGATGGCAGCTATTATCTCTTCGTGAATTTTGCCGCCCGGCCGTCGTCAAGCGTCAAGGAAAGCTATAACGGCCAGTCTGAGCGCGCCTCGCTTTATTGCAGTCACGGCAGTCAGCCATTGTGGGCTTTTGTCGGCCGCAATAGCTATGGCGGACAGGTGAATCAGCCGCGAAAATTGGCTGCCGGGATTCACGAATTCACCATCAGCGCTTGGAGAGACGGCGAAGCCATGCCGCAAATTCGCGCCGCTGCTCTCGCTGAAGACCATAATGCCTTTGCCCTCAGCCCCTTTGCAGAATAAGCCCGTCGAGCACTGCGCGTCAATCCCAGGGATACGTCAGCGTGACCAGCTGTCCGCCCTGGGCTGCGGATTGCGCCGCGAAAATGCCTGGCAGGGTCATGCGGAGGCCGTCTTTGAGGTTGATCGGGGCTGTTTCGGCGCCTTCGGTCACGGCTGTCACAAATCGTTTCCAGAGGACATAGTCGGCGCCGCCATGGCCGCCGAATTGCTGGCTTTCCTGGACGTATTCCGGGCGTTGCTCGTCAATCGGCAATTCAGTCAGTTGCCTCATGCCGTAAAGCTGGGTGGTCTTGACCAGAGTTTTGGCTTTTTGAGGTCCGCGTGCTGACAGGCGTTCAAAATACCCCTCCGTGCCAAACACACGATACGAATGATGGCCGCAGCCAGCCTCGTTGATAAACGACGCTGTGAAGCGCACGATGATGCCGGACGGAGTCTGGAAATGGGCTGTCATCAAATCATTCTGGCCGGCTTCGCCGACGACCTTGGCGCCGCTGGACACGCAGGAGACGGTGCGCAGCTCTTCCTCCAGAATGCGCAGCAACGGCCCCAGGGAATGCGTGCAGTAGCGGATCGGCGTGCTGTTGTGGCGGCGCCAAGGCGTCTCAGCCCAAAGATAGCGGCAGTCATGAATGTATCCGGCCTCAAGGTAAAAGGGCTTGCCCAGCAGTCCGCGGCGATGGAATTCGCAGAGCGCCTCGATGAAAGCCCATTCGTTGGGGTTGGCGCCGGTCATGAACAAGCCTGGTGCGGCCTGGTCGACCTGCCACAGCGCCTCGGCCTCCTGGAGGGAGGCGACGCTGGGAATGTCAGAGAAAACATGCAGGCCTCTCTGACGGGCTTTGAGGCAGAATTCAGCGTGACAATGCGCCGGCGTCTCGACCAGCAGGGTGTTCAGGCCAGATTTCGCCAACATCTCCCGGAAGTCCGTGTAGGACTGCACGCCAGGATAAGTGCGCTGCACGTCCTCCACCAAGGTTTCGTTAATGTCGCAGATGGCGGTGGCTTCGACGGCCGGAAAAGCGCTCGTGGCCAGCTTGAACATATAGCGGCCGCGGTGGCCAAGGCCGACGACGCCCAGTTTGATCTTCTTGCTCATGTGTCTGCCCCAAGTGTGATGTGGTTGAACGCCCCAGGCATGCCGCCGTGCGATGGGCAAGCATGACCAGGAGCCTAAAGACAAAATAAACGCAGTGCCGTTATTGCATCGTGAACGGACACAGGTTATTTTATATAGTGTAATCGCCTATGCCGGGATTTCATTCCCGGCATAGACTTTTTATATCGCATTTTACGCCGCTGCGGCTAGCGCTTGTTCAGCCAATCAGGCCGCCATCCCCGCGAATATCTTCCACCCCTGCATCCGCATCCGATTGGAGAAATGAGCCTCATGACTGAAAAAGAAACCAAAAACTGGGAAAAGTTTTTTCGGGTAACGAACAGCGACGAGTTCGACTATGCCAAGTTTGATCCGGACGCCACGCCCGGACTGTCTGACCGCGAGGAGGCCAAGGCGATTCAGGCGGTGAATACGGAACGGATGCACGACTTGCAGGAACGCCTGTACGCCGAAAACAAGCAGGCGTTGCTGATCGTGCTGCAGGCTTTGGACACCGGTGGCAAGGACGGCGCTATCCGAACCATCTTTGGCCCGCTGAACCCGCAGGGCGTTCAAGTGACCAGCTTCAAGGTGCCGTCGGCGCAGGAATTGGCGCACGACTACCTCTGGCGCATTCATCAGCATACACCGCCGAAAGGCATGATTGGCATCTTCAATCGCTCGCATTACGAAGATGTCCTGGTCGTCAAGGTTCACCGCTTGATTGATGAAAAAGTGGTGCGGAAACGCTATGCGCAAATCAACGCCTTCGAAGACCACTTGCAGGAAAACGGCGTCAAAATCCTGAAATTCCACTTGTGCATCAGCCGCGATGAGCAGCGTAAACGCCTGCAACAACGCCTTGACAAGCCGGATAAGCATTGGAAATTCAGCCGCAATGACTTGGCTGAGCGCGCCCGCTGGGACGAGTATGTCGAAGCTTATCAAGCCATGCTGCGGAATTGTTCGCCTGCCTCGGCGCCGTGGTACGTGATTCCGGCTAACAAGAAGTGGTACCGCAACGCGATCATCAGCCAAATCGTCGCCGACACTTTGGCCAAGATGGACCCGCAATTCCCGCCGCCCGAAGAGGGGCTGGACAAAATCGTCATCCCGGAATGATCCTGGTGCCAGGGGTTGAACCGCAGACGGTGCAGAAAATCTGCGTTGCCTGTGGGATAACTGGTGCGCCGTGGACATCGGCGGCGTCTTCGGAGTGAGCGAGCGGGTGTGGCGGATTTGTCACGCCTTGCCGGTCAGCGCGGAAAGCATCTCGGCCACGTCCTTGTCGGTCATCGGTCGTGGATTGGCCTTCATGCTTCCGGAGCGGCAGTTTTTGATGATGTAGTCATGGTCGTCCGTCGTCATTCCCCAGGCAGAGAAGTCAGTCGGAATGGTCATGGTCTCGCACAGTGCCCTGACGGCTTTCAGCAGTTCCCGGGCGTCCGCGAGTCCTGCGGCTGCGGCCAGGCGGTTGAAATCCGCCTCTACGGCCGGCAGATTCCAGGCCATGACAGGCGCCAGCAGAATAGCGCAAGTTCGTCCATGCGGAATGTTGAAGCGATGCCCGATCGGATGCGCCAGGCCGTGTACGGCGCCCAGGCCGCTTTGCGAAAAAGCCAGGGCGGACAGCATGCTGCCCTCGGCGGTTTTGGATCTGGCGTGGACGTCCTCGCCGTGCTGCCAGGCTTGCGGAAGATAGCGCAGGAGCAAGGCGACGGCCTCGGCAGCCAGCGCCTGCGTCATGGCATTGGCGCCACTGGAGACGTACGATTCAATGGCCTGGGTTAGTGCGTCCATGCCAGTGTCAGCCGTGATGGACGGCGGCAGCGAAAGCGTGAAATCAGGATCGACCAGGGCAGCGGTCGGAACCATGCCGGGAGACTTGATCGAACCCTTGAAGTCGCCGGCAACGTCGGTCAACACTGCGTTTTTGGTGATTTCAGCGCCAGTGCCAGCCGTGGTCGGCAAGGCTACCAGGGGCAGGCCGCGGCTGGGCAGGGCGGCTTGTCCCAGAAAAGACTCCCGGATCGAGGCTTGGCTGGGCATCAGGAAAGCCGCCGTCTTGGAAGCGTCGATAACGCTGCCGCCGCCCAGGGCCAGAAACACGTTGGCCTGGCATTGGTGCGCCGCCGCTCGCAGCTCTTCAACGGTCTCCAGGGTCGGGTCGTGCGAAATGCCGATTTGCGCTCCTGCAATCAGTCCGTCGAGGTCTTTCAGCAAGGCGGCGGTGATGTCCAGCTGCCGGACTCGCTTCGAGCATACGAAAAAGACGCGCGACTGCTCTGGCTGGCAACATTCCTGCAGAACGGCCTTGGCTTGGGCGCGGCAGCCAGAGCCAAAATGCAGGACAGGCGGAAAATAGGCGGCATAGCGTTCAAGGGACATGCGTGGACTCCTTAAAGACGTTTGCAGGTGGATAATAAAAGGCGACCTGGGCGTGCTTGCTCAAGCCGACCAACGGCCTCCTGTCACCTAGGTCAGCGGCATGACCTGGGCGGTCGACTTTGCTACCAGGTCAAGATGGTTCCTGAATGGACAGGAAGAAGCAGGGGGCGGTCAGTGCGGACGGTTTTGCCGCTCCAGAAGTCCGTGGTTTGGGCTGGCACGCGCAATTCCGCCGGAATCGTCACCTCGGTCGGTTGGTCACTCCAGTTGAACACCCCGAGTTGGCGCGGCCCCGGCCAGAAATTCGGCAGGCCATCCTCCAGGTATGTCCAGGGAATCACGCTGTGCGCCAGCGGTGGAAACAATTTCGCCAGGGTCTCCAGCGCCGCTGGCTGCAAGCGGAATAACGAATCGCCCAAAAAGATGCTGCCACCGAGCAGCCGGACGACTGACAGCCAAGTCATCAATTCATTCTCGTTGGCCTCTGGGCCAGCCATCCAGAAGTTGGTGCGGGTGGCTTGGAGTGTCGGGCGGTACGGCATATTGCGCGGGGTTTTGTCCAGGCTGTTGCTCGAATGGCGGATGATCGCGAAGTCGGGATCGCAGGTCCAAAAGCGGCGATGGTGCCAGGCGCGCCCGAACATCTGCCTGGTGCTGTTCTTGACATGCCCCCAGAACGTATGGATGTCAGTGCTGGTGCGCATACTGTCAGCCAGACCCAAGGCCGCCTCAGCCGGTGCGCCGCAATTGATCAGCACCGCGTCGTCGCCGATGCCGGCTCGGATCGTCCGTAAAATTTCTCTGGCAAAGGCATTGCTGGCCAGCGGGCAGTCGCTCTCGTCCAGGCTTTTCAGGAAATCCCGGTAGATGTAGTCGATTTTGAACAGTCGGAATCCGGCGTCATAGAATTGCCGGAACCATCCTGTCACCAGCTTTTGTGTTTCCGGCTTGGCAAAGTCAAGCAGGAGCATTCCACCCAAGGGTGAGCCGGCGCTGGTGATGATGGGGGTGCCGGTGTCGCGATAGTGGAGAAACAGCTCTGGGCGGAAGCGGGCTAGTTCGGTGAACATGCCGACCTGGAACGGGGCCAGCCAGAGCCCTGGCGTCAGGCCATGCGCCTTGATTCGGTTGGCAATGGTCGCCAGACGCGCCGGGAAGCGGCGGTTTGGCCGCCAGTCTCCCCAGAATTCCTCCCAGCCCATGTCCAAGGTGAAATAGGTCAACTTGCCGCGCAACGGTGACTGGTCGATGGCCCTGAGTTCCTTTTCCACGGCCTGCATGCTGATGGCGCCGCCGTAGTAGTCCCAGGAATTCCACCCGGTCAGGATGTCGAGCCGGGGGCGTCGGTAGTGCGGATAGTCCTTGGTGAGGCTGTCGGCATAGTCGTCGAAAAGGCGTTCCAAGTCCTTTCCTCGAATCAGCCGCCAGGACCAGGAGGTGGCCTGAGAGATGGTGCCCTGGCCGAGCCAACCTGCTGACAGCTGCCCATCAGCCAGCGAGAAAATTGATGGCAGGTCATAGAATGCGTCGACGCCCAGCAGCCAGTGGTCTGCATTGGGGAGCAATAGCCCGAGCGCAAAACCCCCGATCTGTGGTTTGGTTGCCAACGGGGCGTCGGCATTGGCGTCTTGCAGGCCGCCAAAGCCGATGAGCCTGGTTCCCGTCGGCAGCAACTTTGGACTGAAAAGAAGACCAAGCTGCTTCAGTCGGAGCGTATCCTGAGGGGTTATGGTGAGGGTTAAGACTTGGCAGTCGTCCTGGGGGCGTTCGATGGTCAGCTCGGCCTGCCAGTCATCGCCGCGCAGGAGCTTACTGGCCGGACCGTCTGTCCGACCGGAATCCGTCTCTACAAAGATGGTCAGAAAAGGGGCGAGTTGGGTGAACATTGGCATTGTTCCGCTGTTTTCGGGTGGAATAAAGGCGCTTGCTGGAATGCTTTCCAGGCGCCCCCTCGGCAAAGGGCGCATAATCCTACGGCGTCATCATAAACGGCTGGGAAAAGAGGATTTCCCCGGAGTCGTCAACTGCAGTCGCCTTGGCGCGCAGGTAAACGTGCTGGGCCGGCTCGGTGATGGGGAAGGTCAGGGCCGAGGCTTGCTTTTCGGCGACTACGCCCAGTTTTGAGATGATTTGGATGTTGGCGTCCCGGTCGCATTCGACGGTGAGCACCTTGCCGTCGCAGGCAATTTTCTGGAAGCGAAGTCCGCTGCCCTTGATGGCGCCATACCAGTTGCCTAGCCGATAGGCGCGCAGGCAGTCAGCCGCAGTTTTCTCTTTGACTAAGAGTACGTTGACGCCCTCGGTGGTGGCATGGTCAGGCACGAAGAAGCCGAAGCATTGCCGGCCAGTGGCGAGGACGCGGTCCCAGTGTTCTTCGCTCCAGGCCTTGCCGACTCTGCCGCAGGATTGGTTGAACACTTCGATGCCAAGCACGCGGGGGTCAAAGTCAAGCATTTCGGCGATGTTTTCATCGGTCAGGCCAGACCAATGCGGATGATTGATGGTGATGCCGCCGCCATCAGGGATGAGCAGCTGTTCAAGCATGTTGGCAAAGGCGGTCTGCCACGGCAGCCCCGTGCCGAAATTATAGCCGTGCTTGGCGGAAAGAAAGCGGTTGCGAGCGTCAAAAGTGCCGCTGGCATACAGAGAACCAGGGGCGTTGATATGGGCGCGGGTGTTAGTAAAGGAATGGTGCTCAGCATTGGGAGCTTCCATAAGACCTGGCGGAAGGTCGGTGAACATCGGCCCGCCGACCTTGAAAGGATAGCTTTTCCGGTATTCCTCATCGACCTGGTCGATCCAAGGCGCCAGGATGTCGTTCCACTCAAAAGGCCCCGGGGTCAAAACGCCATTTTTGACTACGGCGTGCTCCTGACGAACACGAAATTGCCCAGCGCGCATCGCGGACATGGGATAATAAGGCGCCGATGGATAGTAGTTGGACAAGGTGAAAAACTCGAAGCCGCGCTTTAGGAAGATATCGAGCTTTTTCTGGTTGGAGACATGTATATGCGTGGTCGTCAGAACCTGGTGGGCGCTGGCCCAGTCCAGCCCCTGGTAAGGGCGGGGATTGCGGCCAGGCTGGGACTGAGCCAGGCTGGTCATGCTAACGGCGAACAGCAGGACGACGGTAGTCAGAAGCAGAGAGTTGTGCATGGCGTCTCCATGAACGGAATTGGCGAGCCGTGGTGGGCATCCACCGAGAAAAAAGAAAGCCAAAATTAAGTATAGTCTGTTCCATGCAGGTTGCAAGAAATCAAGGTGCAATACGCTTTTTTTGAGAGGCACTTTCTAACTCTAACCACATTCAAGAGTGGTCGGCGATGGTCAGGACGCCGCCAACGATTTGTTTTATCCACAGATTGCGCTGATGAGCGCAGACTACCCCAAAAAATGCCGCCAGAACCATGGGAAAACACCAGTCTTCGCATGGTGTTTCATAAATAATGCTATGAAAGTGATGGAATCAGGATGGCAAATGAGAATTGAATTTTTACATAACTTGTTATGATATAGAATATTATAGATTATAAGTCATCCCTGTTCACAAAATAACTATCCATGCTTTTATTTTCATTTTTTGCAATTGACAACCGATATTCCAGGGGCTATCGTAATGGCGTTGGAAACGATATCAGTCGGCTTTATGCGAGGGAAGGGCGGGGGAACTGGTTGTGCGTCATCGCCCAGGTGGCAGCTTCTGGCAGGAGACATCATGAAAAATTGTTTTGGCGCATGTTTTTTTGTTCTGCTGTCCTTTCTAGTCGGTTCGTCGTCGGCAGTGCAGCCGGCTGTGACGTCGGCATCGGCGTATTTGGCAGACCGGCAGGGCCGCGATGGAATTTGGCGCCGCGGCACGGACTCCATGTTGCTGGACAGCTATGCTGCGGTCATGGCCTTGCGCCAATGCCCAGACGCGGAATCCAATCCGGCGCTGTGGCGCGGCGTCGCCGGCTTGCTCCTGGCCTTGGCTGAGTGTCCAGGCTGGGAGGAAAATCTTGTTTCCGCCTTGACAACGGCAGCGGCGGCAGGGAGCGCGACACCAGCGCTTTTCCAGCCGTGGGCGGATGCCGCCAAAGGCGGCTGGGGCATGGAAATCGGCGCACGAGCAGACCTAATCGCGACGGTGTTGGTGCTGGAACTCCTTCTCGACCTGTCGAATTGGAACGAATATCGCGACCAACCGGAAGTGCAGGCCAGCGCCAGCTATCTGCTCAACGCCATGACGCCGGACGGCTGGTGGCGCCTTGGCGGACGGCCGTCGCCCGGCGATTTCAGACTTGGTTGCCGCATTGTCGGCGTCCTGGCTGAATTGGCCAACCGCAGTCTCATCGCATTCCCGGCCTTGCCAGACACCTTGTCTAGATTGGGTGATCACATCGCACGACACTGGCAGATAGAAGGCAGCAGAGGATGCTATGATGTCGCAGTTGCCTTGCGGACGCTCTGTCGGCTGGGGCGCTGGCAAGACGCCCTGCCAATCTATGCGACATTGAGAGAGAGTCAGGATCAGGACGGCGGCTGGCGCGATTTTCCCGAAATGACCGATGACATCCAGACTACTGCCGCCGCCATGACCGCCATGGCGGCCTTTCAGTTGACCACCCCGCCAGTCTCGCCAGACCTGTTTGTCACCGCCGACGGTGTCACGGTTCGGCAACGGATAGCCGACGATGGAACCAAGGAATGGCAGGTGCAAGCCCTCGTCTTCAACCAGGGAAACGGTGTCGCCGAATCGTTCCAAGTCAATTTCTACGCGGGGGCGGCATTGCAGGAATATCTCCTGGCGCAAGCCGATGTTTCGCAAATCCGGCCCGGTCGCTCCGTCCAAATCGGTTGCCGATTGACAAAGGAGGAACTTCCCAGTTGGCTGGTGGTCGCCGTCGACGTTGACGGTCGGACGCCAGACCAAAACCGCGAAAACAATCTTTGCTACTGCTTCGTGCGAGAAGCATCCAACCACGACGCGCCAGAACCGGCTTCACTTGCGCTGCTGGGAGGGGAATTGTGGCTGAATGGCGAGAAGGCGGATGAGATCATCTTCCTGGCGCCTGGCCAAGGCGCCATCCTTTCCGGGAGCGCTGTCGCCAGGGGATGTTCCGGCTCGGTTGAATATGTCTTTAGCGACAATGGCGATGTCATCGCCTCTGGCAACGTCGACGACGGCCAGGGCAACGCCATGACGTTGGCGACGGAGTGGTTTCCCGAGGCTGGTCAACACGCATTGACTTTGTCCGTGAAGGCCGTTGCCGATGGTCAGATAATCCACGCCGACGCTGTTCTTCAAGTGACGGTAGTGGACGAGGGCGCCATGCTGCAAACGTGGCAGTTTGCGCAGAACGCCTGGCAAAAAAGCGTCATCTTCCAGGCCCGCGAATATGTCGAGGTGGAAACCATGTCAGCAGACCCGGAAGCCGAGGTGACCTTGTGGATGGAGGACGCTGACGGCGCATTCCAGGGAACGCTGGTGGCATCGCCCGAACGCCCTGGCCGCCACCACTGGCACACTGGAACCCGCCAGCCAGGCGAATACCGCGCCTGCGCCCTGTTTCGCCAGAAGCAGTCGGGCGCCCTCCTGGCCGAAGTGTCCGCACCCTTCACCATCGCTCCGACGGAAACTTTTTCCAACTTGGTTTTGACCGGAGTCAGCCGGGAGCATGTCCTGGCCTGCGGCCAGACTGTCGTCCTGAACGTCGGCGCACAATGGCAGGCGTTGGCGAATGTCCCAGGCGCGACGTGTTGTTTGACCTGGCACTGGGAACATGAGGACGGCCAACCGGTGGACGGCTGGCCGGAAATCAGCCGCGAGGCACCCGTGGCCCTAGAGACGCTGACCCAGCGCACAAATACGCCTGAGACGATGCAGATAGCCTTTGCCGCTCCGGGAATGTACCGGCTGGCCGTGCTATTGTCGGTCAGCGACCAGGTTCTGCTGCGTGATTATGTTTCCTTCCAGGCCGTGGCTCGGCCCGTGCCAGTCGTCGAGAATCGGGTAGTTCCCGAGTTCGTCCAGGCCGGAGCCGAACAAGTCGCCACGATCATCCGCCTGAGGGTTGTTGACGCCGCCGCCGACTTGCTGCCAGGGGAGCCGGCGAGCTTTGCGACCGGAGACTTTTCTCCGTTCTTGGATGACGCCCCTGGCGTTGAAGTCGCACTGCCTTTGCTGGACATTCGCGACCGGCAAGGAGTCCTGGTCGCCTCGGGGGCGTTAGCCAGCAGGGTGGACTATGGCCGTACCCAAGGCGACGGCGATCTCGCCCCTGGACGAGCCGAGGGCGCAGTCACGTTGCATCTCATTAACCAGGGGGAAGCTGAACTGAGCTATGCCCCGACCGGAAACACCCTGACGGACGAAAAGGAGTCGACCGTCGTCATCGCCATCCATCAAGTGCGAACGACCGAAAACGGTTGGCAGCTGGGACGGCAAATCGGTTCCTTAGAAGTGTATTTGACGGGAGTTAAGCAATGACCATTAAATGTATACACCACATTTTCGTCGCCTTGTCGGCATGGCTGATTCTGACGACTGCATTCGCCCAAGCCGAAAGTGACAGCACACCGCCGGCTTTGATCATGCCGCCCTACGAAACGTTGTTCGGTGGGCGGACGTTTCCATACTGGGCGGCCTTGTCCGGCCCGCGTGATGGTTACGTCGGCGGCACCTATCAGTGGAAAGCCATTCCCTCGGAACGTGTCAACCCAAACCATGGCCTGGCAGGAGAACCGATGCTGTATCCGGCTCGTACCATCCACGACGCCTGGAATCTTAAGGAGGACGTCTATTTCTGGCTGGATAATGGCGAAAAAGAAGGCAGCGTAACCCTGCACGTCGAAGTCACCCTGCCAGACGGCGCCCGGCTGCATGGGCAAAAAAAACACACTATAAGAAACTGGGGCGTTCCACAGGGGCGCGACGATATCCTGAGACGTCGAAGCTACAGCATCGCCAGCGGTCTGCATTGGCTGCAGAAACGACAACGGCCGACTGGAGGCTGGACAGACCGCAGTTGGGTCAACTACCCTATCTTCGAGGAATATGACGATTTTTACGTCGACCCGCCGCCCGATGAGCCGGAAGACGCCTATAACGCGCATTTATTTGAGCAGGATGACGGCTTTACCCTGGTCAACACCGCTGTCGCCCTCTGGGCTTTTGGCAACTGCGGCTTTGGCATGGGCGACTTGAACGACAATCCATTCCGCAACACGGTCAAAGCGGGCATTGATTATATCATGGCCAGGGCGCATCGCGTTTCTCTCCCAGCCAGCGGTGACGACTATGACCATAATCGCAATGGCCAAGGCGTGATTTTCGGCCATGACCAGAGATACCAGGGCTACGTCCATCCGATGATCGTTGCCGGCTTATTGGCCGCCGGACTGCCTGGACAGGCCGTGACCGTGGAAGGTGCGCCCGCCGTGCTTGCCGATGTTGTCGAGGACGCCTACGACACCATGGCGCGGACATTGCTCTCCTGGGGCAAAGGCGGCTGGCCCTATCAGTATGACGTCGACCGCGGCTTTGACCAGTCCATTGCCGGCTGGCATTATATGGCCATTGACGCTGTCCAGCAATGGGGAATACACGTCTCCCCGCGAGTCTACCGCGAATATATGCAGCTGTTGCAACGCAATTATAATGATGATATAAGATATTTTGTCTATAGGCTCGAAGCTCAAAATGTGACTATGGCCCTGACTGCTTCCGGCCTGACCGGTCTGGTCATGGCCACCACCGCAGACCCGAGCCGGGATGTCGTTGAAATCAACGAGCATCAAACCGCAAACGCCGGTGAAATGCTGGTCAATGCAACCCAGCACCTGAACCAGGAAATCCGCATGGGCGAGCGAAGAGGTAGCGGCTATTTTATGTGGACTGCGGTGCGCGCTTTGCAAAAACTGGGCATACAGAAGATATTCAACCAGGGCAAGGCCGTCGACTGGCGCTATGCGACCGAGCGGACTCATGGCCCTGAGCATCGCGCCATCTGGCTCCTTACGACAGCACTCCAGAAACACGACGGCCGCTGGGCTTTTGACCCGGAATCATTCGGGTATGGATACTACAGCGACGAGCTGGAAACCGCGTTCATGCTCCTGGTGCTGTCTGACGAGGTGGTGCGTGACACTGGGCGCTTCAGCCAGCTGCGCGTGACCACGACGATTCCAGGCGAGATCGCCTCTGGCTTGACCATCAATCCGTTCGAATCGCAGGCGACTGCTACGGATGGTTCGGTGCAGATGGGCTGGGAGCAAGACAGCTGGGACGGCCAGGGCGTTCTTGATTTGTCCCTGCAATATGTCCTGCCACCTGGGCTTGGCGATGGCGTCACATTAGTGCAGAACGAGGTGAAGGTGGAATACATGAACACCCTGGGTGCCAAGGAGATGCTGACCATGGGGCCGCTGCATGTCGTCCGCCAGGGCGCCCGCTACGGCCTGGACTTGGCGGCTCCGGCTGTCGTCGAGGTTGGCGACCAAGTGCCAATCAGGCTGGAAAAGACTTTGCCCTGCGGCGACCGCCAACGCCTTGTCACCGTCCCCGCTGGCGTGTCCGGGGAAATCCAGACTTTGTTTGCCGATGGTTCGGGCGGCCCGGTGCAATGGATTGGCGTTGAGTGGATTGGCGCGGAAACAATGACAACGCCGTGGGCTTCTTTCGCCTGTTTGCCGCACGAGCTGTTCCGTAATCCATTGCCGATAGCCATAACGGAGACGCCTGGTACGCCGCCTTTCTGGCGCTTTGAAAAAAGCTCGGGGAAAGTGCTGATCGCTTCCGTGCCCCTGGCAGATTCCCGACCGCGTTATCTGCTGGTCTGGTATCTTGATGCGCCCGTGTGCTTGACGGTGACGGCAACGCCTGTAAACAGTGCCAAGTCCATCTGCCTGTGGTCGCAAGAGCTTGCTGCCGCAGATTTTGGCAAATCCATAGATTTGACGGAAGTGACGTGGGAAACCGCTGGATTGACTGCTGGGCAATACGTCATTTGCGCACGCATCATCCGCCATCCAGGAGAAATCCTCGCAGAGAAGCAAAGCGAAATCTTGCTGACCAGCACTGAAGTCGGCACTCTAATAGGGAAAATCACGACGGATCAAACCACGTATAGACACCATGAGTCAGCCTGCTTGACCTCGACCGTCGAATGGTTGTCTGAACGAGCCTCTGTCGTCAAGGCCACCGTGGAAGTCGTGGTGACGACCGACATCGACGATGACAACGCTGCTGACGAGCCGTTGTTCCAGGCGTCCTGGCGACTGGAGGCAACGCCGCAATCGCAGGGTTGGCGGAAAAGCTGGCTTCAGCCATTGGCTGACTGGCCAGCAATGACGTATAGAGCCGTGCAAAAAGTGACGACTGAACACGGTCAAGAACATGTCTTTGAGACGTCTTTTCAAGTGCTTGACGCGGACGAACCGCTTCCAACTCTCAGGGGCTATTTCCACCAGGAACATTATCTGGTCACCAAGCCGGAAGCGTTGACCGGTTTGTTTTCCATTGAAAGCAACGACTCAAAACTTGGCGACGACTTGATGGCTTGCGTCCTGATCCACACCCTTCCGGAAACAGGCGACGGCGTTGAGGTCGCTCGAATGGAAGGAATGCCCCAATCCGTGACCGACGCTGCGCAGCAAGGCGCATTCCACCTGGAACAAGTTCAGGAATTGACCGACGGCAGCTATTTGCTCGCACTGTTAGGACAAGACCAAAACTTTTCTGCGCATATCCTGGACGTGGTTCCTCTTGATGTGATTAGCAGAAGTGAACCAGAGCCGGAGCCGGAACCGGAACCGGAGCCAGAACCGGAGCCGGAGCCAGAACCGGAGCCGGAACCAGAGCCGGAACCGGAGCCGGAGCCAGAACCGGAGCCAGAGCCAGAACCCGATCCCGAGCAAGAGCCGGAGCCGGAACCCGATCCCGAACCGGAGCCGGAACCGGAACCCGATCCCGAACCGGAGCCAGAACCGGAGCCAGAGCCAGAACCCGATCCCGAGCAAGAGCCGGAACCAGAGCCGGAGCCGGAGCCGGAGCCAGAGCCGGAGCCAGAACCGGAGCCAGAGCCGGAGCCGGAGCCGGAACCAGAGCCGGAGCCGGAACCGGAACCAGAGCCGGAGCCGGAACCAGAGCCGGAGCCAGAACCAGAACCAGAGCCAGAACCAGAGCCGGAGCCAGAGCCGGAGCCGGAACCAGAGCCAGAGCCGGAGCCAGAACCAGAACCAGAGCCGGAACCCGATCCCGAGCCGGAGCCGGAGCCAGAGCCGGAGTCAGAACCCAGTCCTGATCCCGAGCCGGAGTCAGAACCCAGTCCTGATCCCGAGCCGACGCCCGAGCCGGAGCCGGAACCCAGTCCTGATCCCGAGCCGACGCCGGAGCCGGAGCCGGAACCCAGTCCTGCTCCCGAGCCGACGCCGGAGCCGGATTCCAATCCAGAGTCTAAGTCTGATCCCAATTCCGAGTCCAATCCCGAGCTTGAGCGCGACTCTACATCTGACTCAGATCCTCATTCTGTGCTGCCATGGCAGGGTCTTCGCGTTGTCACGGCGTCGCCGACGCCATCACCCGGAGGCGGGAGTGCGGTCAAGGAGGAGTCGATTGCAAAAATCCATGCCGGCCAGGATGTCCAGGATTATTCTCGTTCACAGCAAGACCGTTTAAAGGAATCGCCACAAGTCGTTTTGCGCCATAGCTCTGCCCGCGACCGCCAACCGCCGCCGTTGTCTGGCCAGTCTTCGCGCGTCTTGATAGGCGGATTTTTCACCGGCAATCAGCGCTTTGAACCTCCTGAACAGACGGCCTCAAATCGCGCCAAGCCCTTGGCCAAGACGGAATACCTTTGGCACCGAGTCAATCCGCCGGTTAAAGAATTGCCCCGGACAAGCGTCAGTCCCAGCCGAGAAGCCGAACTCGAACTGACGCTCTCCATGCATAACATTACAGGCCAGAGCCACGTCGACATCCTGGAAGTCACGTTGCCAAAAGACTGGCCGGAAAATGGAATCCTAAACGTCGGAGTGGATGAAAACGGATTCTGCCCGGATGATTTTGATGGCCTGTACGTTGGCGTCAGCTCCAAGGACGATGCGCCGACTACCGAGCCGTTGCTTGTCTTACATGTCTTGTCAAGGCGTTATCATCCATCTATATATGCCTGTGATCGCCTGAAGCTGGCCGGCTGCGGAACCATCCTCGGCCAGGACTGCTGTTTGACCGCCAAGCGCTTTACAGCCTCTAAAAACAACCGCAATCTGCTTTGTCATCCTCCAGACGATGCTGGCGGACTCGGGCGTTTCCAGCGGCTGTGGACGGACCTGGCAAGCCAGGCGACAAAAATCGATGGCGACCTGCTGGTCAAGGCCGGCGAAGCGCTTGCGCCAGGAGTGTATCTTGTTTCCGGCGACGTTAGGATGTTAGGCAGGTTTGCCGGCCCTTGCACTATCCTGTCTATTGGCAAGGTCGTGATCAAGGGACGGCGCCAGGAATGGCGCCCAGCGATTGGCAATGCCTTGCTGGTCAGCCAAAGCTCTGTTTTCCTGGCTGGCGACGGAATTGCCTACCGCGGCGACATCTGCTCGCTCAGTCAGGTCATTCATGTTTTTGGCCGTCAGCAGCATTTTTTAGGTGCAGGATTATGGGCCGAAAGCGTCACCGTGAAAGGAATTGCCAATGCCTTCACCAGCTTGCTTGTTCCAGTGGTTGAAACGGAGGCCGGACCGTAAACGATACGTTGGAATGGCGGAAAAACATCCTGCCAGAAAGGAAATTATGCCAGCAGTACATACATCAATCAACCGGTTGCCGCGACCTTGGCGTGGACTGGTCTTTCTCCTCCTAGTCATTTTAGGGATAGCGTGGTTGTCGCCAGAGGAGGCCGTCGCCGACCCTATTGTCAGCATTCTCCGGGAATTGCATTCGCAGGTGCGCTTGGTGCCTGGTCGCGGCTACGGTCGCAGTCCAAAGCAATGCCTTGAGGAGGGAGCTGGCAATGCTTTGGAAATCACCTGTGCGGCGATGGCAGAGCTGCGCCGACATGGCTATGCCTGTGAATTGGTGGCCGGTCAAGTTGCCCTGAGCCAAGCCCAGGTCAAAGCCTGGTCCCCTCTCCCCTGGTCAGCGCGAGATGACGTCTTTGACCGTTTTGCGCTGGCGGAAGAACTGAATTCACCAGGTGTGGATTTAGATTTAGCCTGGTGCCAGGTGCTGGCGCCATGGCTGCCTGGTTTGGGAATGAACGAGCAAGAACACGCCCGGCAATGGATCAATGTATTCCCAGCCTTGCTTGGCATGGAATCACTCTATTCAAAGGCCATAGCCCTGGACAAGGCAGCAGCCAGGCAATGGCTGGCGAAAATCGTGACCCCGTTGAAGTTGACGAGCCTGAACCCAGCAAAGGAAGCAGCGTGGGCAGCGACGTCTTTCCCGGGTGAATACCTGGCACGGCGTCTGGAGGAGGTGCTATACTTGTTCAATGCCGACTATCACGATTGGCTGTTGAACGACTGGCTGCCGACGGCGCCAGGCTTTCCTGGATACCGCCTGACAGGCCCCATGAGCCTGCAACCAGTTCTGCTGAAAAACGTCTACCAAGCCAGTCCTGACGTCTTTCCCGATTGTCAGGCCGAAATCGTTCTGACCTTGAGCGATTCTGCCGGCGTCCTGGCCCAGGCGACTTTCCCGCAGGCTGACCTGCACCATGTTGGCGTTGTCATCCATTGGCAGGAAGAAACGGCGACCGCAGGAGGGCAGGGCGGGACAATGGCCAGAAACGACGTTGGCTCAGATGTCTGCAACCTGAACGTGCGTCCGATCGTCACCTTGTCCGACCAGGTTATCGGCAAAGCGCTGGCTTCGCGGTCGTATGGCGCAGAGATCACGATTTCCCTGTCACGTCGCCTGCGTGCTGGCACACTGGAAACCGATCACCTGACTGGGCGTCTGCAAGCCGGCGCCTTGACCGTTTTGGCCATATCGTCTGGCAGCATGACAACTGACGCTGGTGCCTTGGCGGCAGATAGCCCGGCAGACGATACGGCCTTCTTGACGGCTTTGGCGTTTCGAATCCGCAGCCGCCAGGATCAGGCTCTTCGGCTGCTGGCTGGAGCCTTTTCCGCAGCAACGGCGACGAATCTCCAGGCGACTTTATGTTCGCGCGAGGCGATTTTTCAACGTATTGGAGGCCAGCCGATACGCATTGGTGGCCAGGCCCTGGTGACAGCGCCATTGACACGCATCGACGTCGAACATTGGATGCTGGCCAACGATGAGCCGCCCGCCGTTCTTCGGGAACTGGCCTTGGCAACTATGCTCACGTCTCTCTTGCAAGCGGATGTGACTCTCGCTAAGACCTTGTCCTGCGACGTCCTTTCCCCCCTTGAAGTCTTCTCTGGGTCTCTGCGGCAATCGTTGCCGCTGTGGTGCGGTGAGGCGCATGAAGAACCCTTGCATGAACACGTATCCAGCTTGATGTCTGATGCTGCCTTGGGGACGTTCTGCCTGCTGGACGCATCTGAACTGCACCGCCGCAATCCCCGCGCACTCCTGACCCGGCTGCCGACCGGCGTCTGGCACAGTCGCCTTCGGCAGCCCGGCGATCCGCAAACCGTGTACAAGTCGGCGTCAGCTGCACCTTGGCCTGACAAGGCAAAGCAGGAGCAAGCGCACCAAAGCCTGGCAGCTGATGCCGACGTGGACTCAGCAGCAGACGCCGCGCACGGGTCTGGTCTTTCCACCGCCGTAGCAATTTATTCAATTCTCGCTGCATGCAGCCGAGAAGCAGAAGCGTCCTTGCCAGCGCCCAAGTTGGATTTCCATGCGCTTGCCTTGTTTGGCGATTGGCGCCAGCGCCTCCTGGAGACGTCAAACTGGATTAAGCTGTCAACCGATGCTGCCGTATATGGCAGGAACGGCGGGGGCTGCCTGATCAGCCTTCGAACCGGTCAAGCTGACTTCTGGACTGTGACAGTACTGGATGCGACCGGTCGCGAAGTCACGGTCATGACTGGCGTTGAGGAGGACGTCCAGCTGACCTGGGACTTCAAGAATCGACAAGGGCGCGATATCGTCGACGGCGCATATCGCCTCCAGGCGACGACGTGCAAGCGAGGGATGATTGCATCGGCGCACGCTGGAATCATTCTCGATGGCGTCGCGCCGACAGTGACTGCCTCTGGGGAGTGGAAGAGGGTGACGGCCGGCGATGTCCTCGACGTGCTATTTTCAATCCAGGACATCTCAACCACGACCGTGTCACTGCGGGTCGAATCGCCGACTGGCATCGCGCTGCTGCAAGAGGAAATAGTCCTGGAAGCGCCTTTGGGCCAGGATGTTAAATGCCGTCGAATCGTGCTGGACAAAGCCTTCGCCGGTTCCTACCTGGTTCATCTGGCGGCGCGGGATCAAGCCGGAAACAGCACGTCGCTGGAAATCCCCGTCGAGGTGACGCCGCCATCGCTGCCGCCGGAAGCGGAGCCGACAACCGTCCTGGTCGCCATTCCTGGGTTGTCCTCTGAACACAAAGTCATTGCCGGGGATGTGGCTGTCCTGGCGGCGGTCAATGGCCTGGCGGAATGTTCGGACCTGGCGATATACCTGGATGACGCGCCTCTGCTGAAGGGCGAAACCAACACTCGCGCCATCAGCGGCTGGCTCGCGGTTGAGGGACTCACCGAAGGGCGGCATGTCCTTCAAGCACGAGTCAGGGACAAGGACGAAACCGAAATCCGTTCCGAAAGACTGGAATTCTACTACAGCCGTTTTGCCGATGACAACATCTCTCCGGAGATTACTATTGCCGTCGGGGGGCTGCCACCCGGAGATGCTTTCAGCCTAGTTGTTTCTGCCTGGGACAACCAGGCTATGCACAGTCTGCGGGTCGTGACGAGTGACGGCGCTTTAATCAAAGAATCGGTTAGCGTTGACAACTGCCAAGAATTGGTCCTGGAAAACCTGCCGGTCACGTTGAACCAGTTGGCGGCTGGCCTAGTCGTGATTGCCATTGACACCAACGGCAACCAGAACGCCAGGTCAATGCGCTATCCACTCCCGCCGGTCGGCAATCCACCGGAAGTCGAACTGATTGCCGAATTGCCGTCAGAGCCGCTGACCGCATTTCCGGTCACAGTCCTGGTTATGGCGCATAGTGACATGCCGCTGGCCGGCATCACCATCTCCCTGAATGGCATCACGTTCCGTGAAATGGCTTTCCCGGAAGGCGGCCTTGTGGTTCTCCAATTGTCAGAACATGACCTGCTGGTTGGCGCCAATCAGCTGACGGCCCAGGCTTGGGACAGCGCTGGCCGCCCTAGCCATGTCGCCAGCCTGACTATCAGAACAGCGGTTTTTCATGACATCACCTGTTCGCCGAACCCCGTCCGCCCCTGGGCAGGAACTGCTTCTGCAATCACAGCTGCCGCACGGTTGAAGTCACCTCAAGAATGGCGGGTAGACGTGCTGGATGAAAAGGGCGCCGTGGTTGCATCCGCAACCGGCAGCGGTGAATCCATCCATGCGGTGTTTCCAGTCGCCGGCCTGACAGACGGTTCCTATACCGTCCATTTCGCGGTTCCAGCTTTGTCAGCGTTCGCCGACAGAAGCGTAGTTGTCGACGCTGTCCGCGGCAATCCGAAAGCGGAAATCGCCTCGCCTAACGCAGGTGCCACCGTCGAGGAAGGCGTCTTGAAAGTGTTGGGATCAGCCTGCACCACTGAGTCTGATCCCGACGTCCGCTATGCGCTCGAACTCTGGGATGATCATGGCTCGAAGCTGGACTTGACAGAGAGCGAGCAACAGGAGGATTGGCTATTGACCGCCGCGCTAGCGCCCGGGGCTGAACGCCAAGGCCAGGAAAACATCGCCTGGAGAGAGAAGGCCGTTGAGCAAGGCTGCTTGGCTGTTCTTGACCTCAGCGGCATCCGTAACGGTCGCTATCGCCTGCGCCTGTCTGTCCACCAAGGCGGGCAGACGGTTGCTGCCGAATTGTCATTCACGCTCAACAGCCAACTGAAAACCGGCCAACTGGCCTTTTCGGAAGAAGACCTCCGCGTCTCTTGCGGCACCGTCGGGCTGCTCCTGAAGCGTTACTATTCCAGTGCGTCGATCTATGACTCCGGCCATGGCTATGGCTGGTCCACGACGTTGACTGCGATGGACCCAGTCATTGACGAGGAGCGGGTCAGCATCATGGATGTTTCCGGCGCGAAATTTTCTGTCCGCTCCGGCGGCAGCCGCGATGTGACGGTGACGCTGGTGGACGGTCGTCGTGTGACGTTTGCCTTTGCCTGGGAAGAGGGCGGCGCCTGGTCGTTCTGCTATCATGCCGTCTGGCGCGGGCCGGCTGGCCTGTCCGCCACCTTGACGCCAACCGTGGATGATCGCCTGATGGTCTTGCCGGGGCTAGACCCGTATTGGGCTGCCGCAGGGCCACAGACGCCGTGGGGAAATTATGATTTTCCCGGCTTTGTCCTTACAGACCAGGATGGCGCCCAGTATGACTTGACCCGTGAACACCTCGGAGAGGTTGACATGCTTGGCGACGGTCGGGACGGCCTGGGACTGCCAGTCGGGGAGTATGCGAGCATTGCCGTCTATGGCGACCTCCGCCTGACTGGCATGCGTCTTCCCAATGGGGAGCGCCTGGCTATTTCCGCCGATGGGGTTCGAGCCGTCGGCGCAGAAGGCGATGCCGAAGAGCTGTTGAAGTTTGAAACCGATGCCGCCACCGGTCGGCGCACGGCTGCCGTGATGACACGGCCAAACCTAGTGCGGATTTCGTATAACTACGACCAGCTGGGAAACTTGCTCGAAGTCCGACGCTTTGCCGACGACGGCCAGGAGCGCTTGCGGCGGCGTTATACTTACGGCCTGGCAGCGTATCCGCATCACATTACGGCCGTGCATGACGGTGCCGGGCGATTGCTGGCGGCGTTGACGTACGATGCCGCCGGGAGGCTCATCCGAACCACCGGGCCAGATGGCGCCAGTCGCGATCTGCTCGCACAGCCAACCGCCGGATACGCCGTGCTTACCGATGTCCTCGGCAATGAAACCGTCTTCTTGCATGACGCCGCCGGACGAGTCCACGCCAAAATCGGCCCGGACGGCGCCAGGACAATGTATGAATATGACGCCACTGGACGAGAGACGGCCGTCACCAATCCGCTGGGACATGTCACCCGACAATCATACAATTCGGCCGGGCGACTGCAATCGCGAACAGACGCACTGGGGCAAACGACGTCCTACCACTATCGGTCGGATGGGAGTTGTTTCGCTGTTCTTGACCCGGCTGGCCGCACGGCGGAATACGACTATGACGCCGCCGGCCGGATGACTTCAGTTAAGACCTTTACAGGCATGCAGCTGGAGCGCGTCTATGACGCTGTGGGCCGACCGGCAGCGCTGATTGGGCCGGACGGCGAACAGGTCGCCGCCATCGACTATGGCTCTCATGGCCAAATGGAAGCGATCACGGAAGGCGGCGGAGTTCGCATCGATTTTGATTATGACCAGAATAATCGGCCATACGGGATGACCATGACGTATTTTCATCCGGAAGATGGCACCGTCCATGAATTGGCGGCAGTCTGGGACTATGATGACGACGGGAACCTGTGCCAGACAACAGATTCCCTCGGCCATTGGCGCACCTTCAAGTACGATGCATCAGGAAAGATTAGGCAAGTCAACAACAGCAGCGGGGCGTGGCAGCAACTGCGTCGCGACGCTGTCGGTCGCATCGTCGAACGCTGGAACCAGGATGGAGACCTTGAGCGGACGGTTTATGACGCCGTCGGCCGGCCGTCTTTGCAAGGCGGTGGCCTGACGCTGGCGCCTGAAGACCGCGAGCAGCCGCCGGCTGTGCTGACTTTCCCAATTGTCACTCAATTTTTCTATGACCGGGAAGGGCGCCAAACCGCAGTGGCGACTTTGGCCGATGGAATTATCGAACGCCAAGCCCTCGGAAACGGCCTCTACGCCTGTCATGCCCGCAGCCCTGGGCGAGAAATGCGCCGCCGACTGGCCATGTATGATGCGGGCGGACGATTGATCGCCGAGGAATCAGCCACCGGCATGCGGACATTTTATCAACGCGACGCAATCGGCAGAATCACTGAGCTGACTATGCCGGGGGGAGGGCGCTGGCTGCGCAGTTACGGGCCGATTGGGGAACTCCTGAGTTCAACCGACCCGCTCGAAAACACCACCCGATTTGAATATGACGCCCGCGGATTGCTTTCGGCTAGGATTGCCGCCAACGGCGGGCGCCGAGATTATGTCTACGATGCGCAGGGCCGCCTGCTCACAGTCATAGACGAGGTCGGGAATTGCCGGGAAACAGAACGCGATCCCCAGGGGCAGCCAATGCGCCATCTCCTGCCGACGCTGGACGAACGCGACGCCCCAGACGCACCATCGGACTCAGCGGAGTTTGTCTTCCAATACCATTCCGGCAAAATTCTCACTGGTTTGGTCGACCCCCTCGGCCGCTTGACCAGGTACAGACGAGATGAACTTGGACGCCCCATCGGCGAACGCCTTCCTGGCGGCCAGGAAAGCCAGACCTTCTATGCCGACGATGGCCTGCGCCCAAGCCGTCACCTTGACTTTGTCGGCAATTGCACGACCTACTACTGTCAAAACCACGAGCGGCTCCTGCGACGCACCCACGCCAAGGCAGGGGCCAGCGATAATGTCCTCCATGAATATGTCTGCTCGTACGATTCTGGCGGACGCCTGAGGAAGCTCATTCGCCGGGAACTTGACACCGGCCAGAGCCAGACGCTCACCATGACCCACGACCATCTCGGGCGCCTACTGGAGCGACGCCTTGATGAAGACCCTCCCGTCAGCATGGAATACGACCTGGATGACCGACTCACCCGCCTGGCGACGGACATGGCCGACTGCCGGTACGAATATGGCGAAAACGGTCTTTGCGCACAAGTCAGCGTGACGATGGCGACAGGGGGCGACGCCGGCGATTACCGCCTCGAATATGATCAGCGCGGTCTCTTGGCCAGGGTGGAATTCCCAGACGGCGGCTGCACGGTCTGGGAATGGGACGAACAGGCCAGGCCAGCTGCCATCCGGCACCTGGACGAAGTCGGCCAGCTGCTCTACGCCTGCGAGACGACAGCAGACGCTGCCGGTCGTCAAATCACGGCCCTGGAAACAAGACGGCTGGCTGACGGCAGCTGCCAGGAACGACGACGCCAATGGCAGTATGACGCTTGGGGACGGCTGCGCAGAGAAGAGTCCGATGCCCCAGGAACAAAACAAATGCACTATGTCCAGGATTTCTATTATGACCTGGCTGGCAACCGCTTGGCTGACTATCGCCAATACGCTGACGGCGACTATATCATCCGCCAGCGCAGTTTTGATGTCAACGACCGCCTGCTGACGGAAACGAGCGAAACAGCGACCCAAACCGTCCAGCGTGATTTTGTCTGGGATGACAACGGCTCTCTGACTGCCGTCTATCGTCAAGGCCGACAAGAGCCGGAACGACGGTTCATCTGGGATTGCGAAAACAAACTGACCGCAGTCATCATTGTTGAGCATGACGAACAGGGCAGAAAAATCGGCGAGCGACGGACAGGCTACACATACGATGCCGAAGGGCTTCTATCCAGCCAGACGACGGTCACCGCCGCTGACGGGGGCGTTTCCCGGCAGGAAATTCGTTTCCGCAGCGTCGGCTTGACTCCGGACGCCGTCCCGCAGCTGCTGGAAACAGTCGAAAGCCGGGACGGCGTCATCGCTGACCAGCGTTTTTGCCTTTGGTCTGGCTCTCTCCTGGCCATGTACTCCAGTCGCTTGGGGCGGCTGCGTTGCCTGACCGACAATGTCGGCAACGTGCGCGGATTTCTGGGGCAGGGCGATACTGCCGCCAACTCGCCCGCCGACTATGATTCCTGGGGGCAGCCATTGTCCACTGGCGCGTCGCCTGAACCAGGCCTTGGCTTTGCCGGCGAATGGCAGGACCCGACCACTGGCTTAGTGTATCTGCGCTCGCGGTTCTATTGGCCGGAAGTCGGCATTTTCATTTCACGTGACCAGCACCCCGGCGATCTAGAGCAGCCCTTGAGCCTGCATCGATATGCCTATTGCCGGAATGATCCAGTCAATCATCGTGATCCGACCGGGGGTTTTGGCATGGTTTTGGTTCAGGCCGCGATGATGTCTGGCGGCGGTCCGCCCATGCTCCGATTCTGGCGCGGCGGAATTGAATATCTGGCTGGCATGTTCGCAGACCCGGGGATGACCCTGGTATTTGCCGCCCAGCCCCGCGAGCATGACCAGGCCACTGTCATCGTTCATGGACTTGAGCATCATGCTCCCGGCTATGCCGACGATTTCATCGGCCTGCTTAAGGAGCGCGGCGTTGAGCATGACTATTATCAGTTCATCTGGTCTGGCTGCCAGATGGCGGAATTCCTGTTGCCGCCGAACCCGATTCATCATGGCATTGCCTTGGCGAGCCTGACGCATTGCTTGGCGACCCTGCCAGCCAAGGGCTATGCCAAAATCAACGTGGTCTCACACAGTTGGGGAACGGTGTTGAGTCGAGATGCCCTCAATCGCCAGCCGCTGATTTTAAACAACTGGGTGACCATGGGATCGCCGCTGTCAGCTGATACGAAGCCGCGTTTTCCGTACCAAGATTGGATGAATATATTCACCCGCTCTGACTATGTCGTACATTTGGCGCCCCTGGTTTATCTCATCGGCTTTACAGACAGCACCACGCCCCTGTACATGCAGGCACCGCCGCCACTCAAAATTGACCTGGGAGACCAACCCAATGACGCTCATGGCGTCTATTGGTACGCCCCGCTCTGTCTGGACAGAATCGCTACCCTGCTTAAACAGTAGGCGCAGCTGCTTAATCGTCAAGGACGCCAGGAGCGCCAAGAAAAAAGAATCTTGGTGCTCCTGGCGTCCTTGGCAATTAAATGTCTTCAATTCAGGTGAAACGGATAGTAATTCTCCGCTCGTACATTATGTTAATGAACGGCACTTTTCAGCAAGGGAAACCTAAACCAACAGTCACCTATCTACCTGGACGGCTCAACAAGTTCAAATGACAACTTGAGTATGGAGCAAAAGCAAATGAAGGCATCATCAACACACAGATCGCAAGAAATGCGTGGAATTGATGCCGTGGATTTGTTCTGCGGAGCCGGGGGATTGACCTATGGGTTGAGTCAAGCCGGCATTGAAGTCAAGGCTGGAGTTGACCTTGATCGTGCCTGTCAGTATGCGTACGAAAAAAACAACCGCGCCAAATTCATTTTCAAATCGGTGACAGAGCTTACCAAACAGGATTTGCAGGGATATTTTGGCGCAGGGAAGTTAAAATTGCTGGCAGGTTGCGCTCCATGTCAGACCTTTTCCACATACAGCCTCAAGACAAGGAGTACAGAAAGCCAAAATGCCAATGGCAGATGGTTTCTTTTAAACGAATTTGCACGAATGGTAGAGTTGCTCCTGCCTGAACTGGTCACTATGGAGAATGTGCCTGGCCTAGCGGAACAGAATGTCTTCGAAAATTTCAAAAACACTTTGGAGCAGCTTAACTATAAGGTAGATCATACAATTGTAGATTGTGCCGAATATGGCATTCCCCAAAAGCGCCGTCGTCTTGTGCTGCTGGCCTCGCGTCTAGGCAATATCAGGCTGCTGACTCCTAAAGAATGCGATGCCAAACCTCTGACTGTCCGGGATGCCATCGGGGATCAGCCGCCGCTTGAGGCTGGGAGCAAGGATCCCAGCGACCCAATGCACCAGTGTTCAAGGTTGTCTCCATTGAATATGCGGCGCATACGTGCCTCAAAGCAGGGAAGTTCATGGCGCGATTGGCCAGAGGAACTCATAGCGAAATGCCATAAGAAAGACTCCGGAAGCACATACGGTAGCGTCTATGGGCGCATGTGCTGGGATGAGCCGTCGCCGACAATGACCACGCAGTTCTATGGTTTTGGCAATGGCCGTTTCGGCCATCCCGAACAGGATAGGGCCATTTCCCTGCGGGAAGGTGCGTTGCTTCAGACTTTTCCGAAAAGTTACCAATTCACTCCTAAAGGCCAGGCTATGAATCAGCGCGTCGTGGGCCGAATGATTGGAAATGCTGTTCCTGTCAAGCTGGGAAAAGTCATTGGCGACAGCATCATGCAGCATATAAAACACCTACAACGATCTAACGAAATTAATTAATGTTAGAAAACACCAATCAGCATACCACCTTTTCTCAATTGCCTGAAGACGGGCAGATGGTTGAAGTCCGAAGAAGAAGATGGGTTGTCACCCAGGTGGAGGCTGGTTCGCTGACTGGCAAGCTCAATGAGACACAGCACCTCGTTTCATTGGAGTCTTTGGAGGAGGACGCGCTGGGCGAAGAGCTTCAGGTCATCTGGGAACTTGAGGCTGGAGCGCTGGTCATTCAAAAAGCTGGCTTGCCCAATATTACTGGCTTTGACCCAAATTACCGCCTCAATGCATTCCTTGAC
>MWEG01000097.1 GCA_002070945.1 Lentisphaerae bacterium ADurb.Bin082 | reverse complement strand
GTCCAGATCCTTTACCGGAAGGCCGAGCAAGGCGTCGCGAACAGCACCGCCGACGACCAAAGCTCTGCCACCAGCACAGCGCAATCGTTCGGCGATTAGTCGAACGAGACCGCCTTGCGGAAAGCTGGACAGCAGGTGGTCTTTCAGGCTGATAGAGGCGTCTGGCATGGAGGGAATAGGGGCGAGGGCTGAATGCTGAATGCTGAATGCTGAATGCTGAATGCTGAATGCTGAATGCTGAATGCTGAGGCGCATTTCATCATTCATAATTCATAATTCATAATTCGTAAGGGGCGAGGGCTGAATGTTGAATGTTGAATGTTGAATGCTGAATGCTGAATGCTGAGGCGCATTTCATCATTCATCATTCATCATTTATCATTCATCATTCATCATTCGTTAGGGGCGAGAGCCTGGGTTACGGTGCTGCCGCTGCTGGTGCCGCTGCTGGCGTTTCGGCGGGCGGCGGCGCAGCTGCCTCTGGCGCTGGTGCCTTATCGGATGCCGCCGCCGTTGTCGCTTCCGCTGCTGCCTTTTCTTTGGCCATTTCTTGCTGCAACTGCTCCTGGCGGAGTCTTTCGGCCTTCTTTGCCTTGCGGTGGTGGTTGAAGCCGTAGGACGCTAACGAGATCAGGACGATGAGTGCCAGGCTGATCAGGAGGGTTTTCAGCCAATGGCTTTTGGGCGTGCCCTCGGCGTCTTTGGGATAGACGCCGAAATTGGTGAATTGCGCTCGCAGCTTGGGGTCAAGCCGCATTCTCAGGTTGATGGCCCAGCCGCAGCCTTCGAGCAGTGCGCTTAGGTCTTGGCGGCTGAGTTTGATGGCGGCCATTAAGGTGATGGGAAAAATCACGGCCAGGATGGCGCAGATGACCGTGATCCAGATTTGCAGGCCAGACATGCTGGCCACGGTTTTGGTGATGAAGGCCAGCGCCGAACCCAAAGCGGCGACTGCAACGCTGACGCCCAGGAAGGCGCCGCTGTTCATCTTGCCGTCAGCAGCCTTGACAGGCGCCGGAGGTGGCGCCGGTGCTGGCGCGGCACCTGGCGTGATCGCCTTGGTGAAACTCTGCTGCAAGCCCTTTTCAGCGGCGCCAGACCAAGCCTCTATCTTGCTTTCAACAATGCCCCATAAGCGCGAAAAGGGCGCTATCAAGGCTTCGCGGATACAGACTGGATTCTCAATGACCTGCACGAGTTTGGCATCGTAGTCAACGCCTTTCAGGTCAAAAAAGACGCCGCGTTTGCCGACGACGAGGTTGCCGCGGTTGCCAGAGGTGACCGGAACCACGACCGTGATTTTTTCGGTGGCGGACTTTTGTATTTCCACGTACATGATGAACAGGAGGCTGCTTTTGGCCAGAGCCTGGTGTGCCGCGACGTTGTCCACCTGCAGGCTGACATGAAACCAGCGGCCGTCAATGACCAGAGAGCCGCTTTCAAACATGGCGTGGTCGCTGCTGCCGTAGAGTTCGGAAAAGTTGACGAAGTTGTTGGCGAACCGCAGGAGGTAGGTGCGGAACAAGAGAAGCTTTTCGACTGCCTTGGCTGCGGTCAGCGTGTCGGCTACAGCTTTGTCAGCCGCCAGGAGTTTTTGGACATCATCAAATAGTTCGGGGTTAGTCAAATAAGAGCGCAGGACATCCGGCGGCAGTTTTTCTACGATGTTGCCTTTTTTGCTGGCCAGGTAGGCCTCGTAAGGGGCGAAGATAGCCTTGACAGTATTCCATTCATTCTGGGTGATGGCGGTCAGTCCAGGCCCAAGGAGCGGCTGGATGATTTTTTCAGTAATGTCGTGCCACCAGGCGCGGAAGACGGGGTTGATTTGCATCGGGTCGACGGGGATGACGGCCTCCGGCGAGGGTGGTGCGAGCGGCAGGCTATTCGCGTAGGCCTCGACTTCCGGTTGGTTGGCCGGGTCGAACGCCGCTACTCTGGTGTCCGGCGCCAGGGCTTTGCTTTGCAGACGACCATCGAACTGCAACAGGCGGCTGAGTTGGAAGAACTGTTCGACGCGGGCAGCGTTGGTTTTCAGCAGGGCAGCCAGTGCTGGCGTATTTGCGCCCAGGGGCATGATTTCGGTCTTGTCCTGCCCGGGCGGGATAGCCCCGCGGTCAAGCCACTCCAGGTACAAGGGGATGGCCGCCAGAAAGTCCTTTAACTCCTTGTCGCCCATGCCGATGGAACCGTCCAGGTCCTGGGTTCCGCCGGTAGCCGCCACCACGTGCGTGATCAGGTTTTTGATGTCTTCGTGGTCGCCAGCCGATTTCATGGACAGGACGCCGTCGCCATTGAGGGCGCGGGCTTTGACTGTGCTGAAGAAGGTGCGGATTTGGGCCAGGCTAATTGTCGTCGCCTCGGCAACCTCTAATTCTTTGAGGATATAGAGGGCGGAATTCCTGAGTGCCTGTCCTGCTTCAGTGTCTTCGGCGATGGCGTCCAACGGGAGATTGCCGTCGAACTCCGGCGTAATGCTTTCGCGATCAGGGAGTTGGAGCAGAAACCAACGGATGGCCTGTTTGAGGTCTGCGCTGGTGACCCTGCCTTTGGCCTCGGTGTCCAGGTGCTGGATGAAGAGCGGGTCGCAGAAGAAGACATTGGCGGGTGCGCTGGTTGCTGCCCAGAGGGCATCGTCCAGCAGCAAGACCTCTTCCAGGTCCCTGCCATTGTCAACTGCCATTTGGAATGATTTGCCAAAGCGATTGAATCTCATGAACAGCAATCCTTACAACAGGGCGGTGCCAGCTCGCCTTTGACACAGTCGGCCAAGCCACGGACAAGTGCGCTTGGCAATATTAGGGAGATGGAATCCGCAGGGAGAAAAGCAGGCGAATCCCCGGTTGGGGAAGCTGCGCCCGGCGGGCGCAGCGGATGGTCAGCTCAGGGCGGCCTTGTCCAGGTAGTTGGGCACCGTCGTTTGCCAGCCCAGGTTATTTTGGAGGTGGTCAGAGAAGGCCTCGGCCGCCTCTGGCTCGCCGTGGGTGATAAAGGTGCGGTCTGGCTGGTTGCCAAGGCTTTGCAGCCAACGCATCAATTCATCGCGGTCGGCATGGGCGGAAAAGCCAGAGATGCGGGCGATGCGGGCGCGCACCCGGTGTGTCTCTCCCAGGATTCGGACATCCTTTTCGCCGTCTAGGATGATCCGCCCCAAGGTGCCTGCTGCTTGGTAGCCGACGAACAGGATGGTTGATTCCGGCCGCCCGATGTTCTTGACCAGATGGTGCTTGATGCGGCCGCCAGTGCACATGCCGGAGCCGGCGATGATGATGGCGGAGCCGCGGATACGGTTGATGGCCTTGGACTCGGCGACCGTTCGGACCATGGTCAGGCCAGGCAGCCGGAAGGAACGCAGCAATTCCGTGGTGTCATGGTCGAACAGGCCAGGGTGGCGCTTGAAGACGTCCGAAACCTTGACTGCCATCGGGCTGTCAACGAAAATGCGCAGGCGCGGAATCTGGTTGTTGCGGGACAGTTGCGCCAGGAAATAGAGCAGCTCCTGGGTGCGTTCAATGGCAAAGCTCGGGATGATGATGTTGCCGCGGGCCTTGGCCGTGGAATTGATGACTTCCGCCAGTTCGCCAGGGATGTCAAAGGCTCTGCCGTGAATGCGATTGCCGTAGGTCGACTCGACGACGGCGTAATCGGCTGGCCCGACCGGCGCCGGGTCGCGCAAAATCGGCATGTCCCAGCGGCCGACGTCGCCGGAAAACAGCACCGTGCGCGTCTTCCGGCCTTCCGTAATGGTGAATTTGACGGCGGCAGCGCCGAGAATGTGAGCCACTTCAATGAATTCCACGGACAGTCCCGGCCCGAGTTCCAGCGGCTCGGCAAAGTCCCATGCCTGCAACAGCGGCGTCACGGCTTGGGCGTCTTCGGTCGTATATAGGGGCACGACCGGATACGGGCCTTGCCTGCCTTCGCGCTCGTGCCGGCGACGCTTGAATTCAGCGTCTTCCTCGTTGATCTTGGCGCTGTCAAGCATGACGATTTTGGCGATGTCTATTGTGGCGCTGGTGCCGTAGATAGGGCCGCTGAAGCCCTCCCGAACCAGCTTAGGCAACAGGCCGCAGTGGTCCAGGTGAGCATGCGTCAACACCACGGCGTCAACGTCGTTCGGCGGCAGAGGGAAATCCTCCCAATTCCGGCCTTTGAGCTTGTGCTCCTGGTAGAGCCCGCAGTCAATGAGAATTTTTTTGCCCCTGGCGCTAAGCAGGTAACGCGATCCGGTGACGTTTTTAGCGGCGCCGTAGAAGCTGATGGAAAATTCCATGAGGGCATGCTCCTTTCAGGGTACGGTGACGGTGGTGGCTGGCGCCAAGCCAAGCCAAGCCAGGGGGAAGGTCTCCTGGACCGGCTTGGCGGTCTGGGCAGACTGGCGGCGCACGTAGCGGTGCCTTCCGGTCGCGCAGCCGTGTTATGGGCAGGGCTGGACTCCCAGCAAGCCCTCATGCTGCCAGACCGGCACATAGTCATTTTCGACGAGAAAGCGGAGGCCGGTGGCGATGCGCTCCGAGTGGTCCGGGACGTAGTTGCGGTAGAAAGGCCAGAAATACTGCTCGTGGGTCAGCAGGTCCATGTACTCGGCGTTGCGCGGGTCGTCCAGCAGGGGCGCCAGCTTGGGAATGACATTGACCTTAGGGGTGTTGTTGAAGATGATGTCAATGCGGCTGAAGACGAGGCCGCTGTCAAAATCCATCATGGCGTCATGGTTTTCCAAGTAGGCGCAGCGAGCTTCATCCAGGCCGTAGCTGACGGCATAGCGCAATTCCTGCTTGGTGAAATAGCCGCTGATGGCGCGGACGCCGCGGCTGACCAGGGCTTTATAGGCGGACGGGAGGAGTTCGCCCCAGTGGACGATGGTCGGCGGCACCCAGGCGTCAGCGCCGGCAAAGCGGGTGACTTCGCCATGGATGAGGTCGAAATCCTTGCCGACCTTCTCAGCGCTGGCGTATTGATAGGGCCGGTCAGGGAATTCGCAGTAGGCATGCCAGGTCAGGCGCATCCAGTCGCTCTGGTCGCTGAACTGGCTCTTCCAGGTGTCGGGGACGCAGGTCAGGTCAAAGTCGGAATCATGGCTCTTGAAGAAGAGATTGAGGGTGAACTTGGCGCCGAAGTCGTCATGGAGCTTCTTGAGCTGCTTCAAGTACAGGTTGTCAAAGATGGACTTGGGCTTGTTTTTCACCAGGTCTTGCAGGAAGAACATGTTGTCGTCAATGGAGAAGCGGAAGCGCTTGACAGAATTTTTATCCCAGATGACTTTGATTTGGTGCTCGGCCGCGCCTTGCACGCCTTGGGCAATGGCGGTGATGGTGTTTTCAAAACGGTCAATGGTGATTTTCGCCAAGAACGTCTCGCCGTCGCGCCGGGCAGGAACGCCGTTGACGGTGACAGCTGCGCCCAGCGGCGCAGTGCCTTTGACCTCAATGGTCAGGCCCTGCGGTGTCTGGCGGCCGTACTGATGGTTGAGAATGGCGCCGTGAAAGGGGTGACAGATGTGCAACATGGTCGTCTCCTGATGAAAAAAGTCCGTTGAAAGCAGGAACAGGGAAAAAATAGGCGCGAAAAACTTCTTTGCAAGTATCCTAAGCGGAAATCAGGCATTATTGTATGATGGGTCTGTCCGATAAATAGTAATATACCGCCTAAGCCGCAGTTTTCCGCTGGCGTTGGCGGCTATCGTCGGTAGGCGCTCTTGTTGCCCGGGCGCATGGAGTGAGAAAAGCCAGCCTTTTTTTCATTGCCATGCCTGGGCAGAAATTATGGAAGGCTCGGCCTGGGCCAGAAAAAACTTGGAGGAATTGCGATTATGACCCCAGCGAATTTGACCGAAGCAATCGACGCCTTGGCCGGATATTTGCGTTCAGCGACCCGGATAGCCTGCTTGACCGGAGCGGGCATGTCGACCGAAAGCGGCATCCCCGACTACCGCTCATCATCTACAGGACTGTACCGCACCCTGACCAGCGAGGAGGTTTTTGACATCCAGCGATTTCGTTCTGACCCGAGTGATTTTTATCGTGTCATTGGGCCGTTGTATATCTCGATTGAGGAGGCTAAGCCCAATGTCGGCCACCTGGCGCTGGCGGAACTGGCGGAACGATGCGGAAAAAGCGTCAAGATTGCGACGCAGAACATCGACGGCTTGCACCAGAAGGCCGGCCGCGTCGATGTCTACGAAGTGCATGGCACGATGCGGACGCTGACCTGCCTGAGCTGCGGCGGCCAGGTCGACAGCGGGTCTCAGCGGGAACGCCTGCAAGCCGGCGAATTGCTCCGGCACCACTGCAACGGCGTCTTGAAGCCGGATATCACGTTTTACGGCGAAATGCTTCCGAGTAAGCCGTTGGCCTTAGCGCGGCAGGCGATGCTCGAGGCTGACCTGGTTATGGTGCTGGGTACCTCGCTGCTCGTGTATCCGGCTGCGGCACTGCCGTCCATGCGCAGCCAAGGTTGTCCCCTGGTGATTATCAATCGCGATGCGACTGCTATGGACGATCAAGCCAACCTGGTGATTAACGACAGCATCGGCAGTGTGCTTCCCCAAGCAGTGGCTAAACTCTGAGAATGCTGAATGGTGAATGCTGAATGGTGAATGCTGAATGGTGAATGCTGAATGGTGAATGGTGAATGGTGAATGCTGAATGGCGAGTGGCGAGTGGCGTGTTGTAGTCCAAGCGGATTTCGTATCTTCCGCCACACTGTCCATCAAAGTCCATAGGGTGGATTACCGTCCACAGCCTGAGCCCCGGAGGGGCGACACCATGAGTAACCCCAGGTGGAGCGAAGCGGAACCTGGGGGTGGAAGCCCCCCAAACCTGAGCCCCGGAGGGGCGACACAAAAGTGCTGATTTGCAGAAAATCTTTCCCAAAAAGCAAGAAGTAGATCGATAGTAGTACAGCCGCAGAGCAGTAGTAGCTCGAAACATACTTGTTCAGGGCAACGCCCATGACTGATAGGTTCAAACATGGAGAAGTTTTGATGAAATCTCAATCTCAATCTTATTCAGCTCTTGTCACTGGCGGCGCTCGTGGCATTGGCCTTGGCATCAGCACGGCTTTGGCCCAGGCCGGCTATGATCTCGCCATCATCGGCGCCCGGCCGGAAAACCTGGTCGTTGACACCTTGACGGCCTTGCGCCAGGCGGGCGTCGCCGTCACCTATGCCCAATGCGACATCGCTGACCGCAATGCCCGCGAAAAAGCCTTGGAAAAACTCTGGCAGGAATTGGGGCCAATCAATTTTCTGGTCAACAACGCCGGCATCGCGCCGCGTGTCCGGGCTGATATCCTGGATGCGACCGAAGAGAGCTTCGTCGAAGTGATGCGCACGAATTTGCAGGGCCCGTATTTTTTGACGCAGTCGTTTGCGCGGCGTCTGCTGGCAGCGCGTCAGTCGAATCCTGAACTCGCCGGCGCCATCGTGAACATATCGTCGATTTCAGCGACGACGGCCTCGGTCAGCCGCGGCGAATACTGCTTGTCCAAGGCCGGCGTGAGCATGGCTACCCGCCTGTGGGCTGCCCGGCTCGGCGAATACAACATCCCCGTCTATGAAATCCAGCCTGGGATTATCCAGACGGATATGACCGCCGCGGTGACGGAAAAATACGACCGCCTGATTCAGGACGGACTTTGCCTGCAAGCTCGTTGGGGGCTGCCAGAGGACATCGGGCGGGCCGTGCTTATGCTGCTGCGCGGCGACTTGGCGTATTCAACCGGACAGGTGATTATGATTGACGGCGGCATGAACATACCGCGCCTGTGATGCCCGAGTCGCCAACCCCAGAAGCGTCCGCCACAGAAGTCCGGCGGAAATCGTCAGCCTGAGTCAGGAGAAGGAAGATGACAGTCATTGATGTTCATGCGCATGTGCCAGCTGCAAGCCAATGGGACGAATTTTTGCGGGAGATGCGCGACCACGGCATTGACATTACCATAGTCAGCTCGCTCGGCGTCAGCGGTTGGCCGCAGTTCCCTGACTCCGCGCAGATTCGGGCGGCCAACGAACAGGCAGAGGAATTTTCCCGTTATGCCGGCGGCAGGATACTCTGGCTGGCCTACTTGAATCCGCAGAACGACGACTGGCCAGAAGAATTGACCCGCTGCGTTGAGCGCGGCTGCCGTGGGATCAAATTATGGATTTCACTGCGCGATCCGGTCACAGGTTCGCTGGAGCGGACGCCGCCCGTGCTGGAGCGGGCGCAGGAACTCGGGCTGCCAGTGTTGATTCATACGTTCCACCGCACGGACCCCCTGCTGCCCGGGGAAGTCAGCGTCGCTGACGTCGCTGCCTGGGGCCGACAATTTCCAGGCTTGACGCTGATCGCAGCGCACGCCGGCTGCAACTGGCATCAAACCCAGGGAATTCTCTACGACATCCCCAATGTCCTGGTCGACGTCTGTGGCGGTATGCCTGAGGCCGGCATGGTCGAGACCTTGACCGACGAATTGGGCGCTGCCCGGGTTCTGTACGGCTCTGACGCCCTGGGACGGAGCTTCAGCTCGCAGCTGGCCAAGGTGCGCCTGGCCACAGTCACTGAGGCCGAGCAAGAGGAAATCCTTGGCCGGGCTGCGGCTCGCGTGTTTCGCATCACCGAGGCTGATTTGGCTGCTGCGCGGCAAGCCGCAGCGTCACTGCCCGCAACGCCCTGGGCCGTGCTGCCTGATATGACTGAAGACCACTTCCTGTTTGCCGGCGATTTGCCTTTCCGGTACAGTCCGCTTCCCGAGATGGCAGATTTGACTACGGCGCTGCGTCGGCACGGTATCGGTCGCGCTTTTTGCGCGTTTGGCCCATCCTTGTATGCCCTTGACATGGCTGCGGAAAACCGCCTGCTTGCCGGCGCAGTCGCGGCTTTGGGCGACGACTGCCTGCAACCGCTGGCGACCCTGCTGCCCACTGCCTACAACTGGCGTGAGACCTTGGCTGAAGCCCGGCGGCTCTGCGCGGGCGGCATCGTCTTCCCCTATCTGCATGACTGGGATATACGCGATTCGCAATTCCGAGACTTCTTTGCCGCCTGTGCGGACGCGCATTTCCCGCTGTGGATCAACGTCAATCTGCATGACTATCGCTTCCGACCGCGTGGAACCAGCCCCCGTCGAACCGCCTCAGTCGAGACGATTGACTTCCTGGCTACAGCTCCAGTTAACAGCTATGTCATCCAGTGCGCTGCTGCGGCGGAAGTCCAGGCTGGCCTGGCTCTGGGACGTGCGGATGTGCGCTTTGACATCAGCCGACTGGTTGACAGCTCCGGCGCCTTGCGGAACACAATCGCCCGGCACGGCGCCGACCGCCTGGTTCTGGGCAGCGAATTCCCGTTCCGGCACCTGCGCACCAATGCTGCCTGCGCCCGCTGGATTTGCCAGCCAGAAGATAGGAAAACTCCGGTTAAGGTTTGACTTTTTGAACGCAGATGAATAAAGTATCTTGTCGATTATGACCTGTCTTTATCATGTCCGATAAGCAAGTCATTCCTGTCATGTAGTCATTCTATCAAGGAGAAAATCATGCGAAAATTAAACGTCGCGGTCGTTGGTCTGGGTTGGGTGGCGGAAGCGCACATTGCGGCCTTCAACGCTACGGATGGCGCTCAAGTGACGACGGTATGCAGTTCGCGCAATCCATCGCCAGCAGAAGTCGAAGCCCGTTACGGCGTTCCACTGAAAGTTTATTCCGACTACAAAAAGATGCTGGCTGATCCCGACATTGATGTTGTCTCTTTGTGCAGCGCCAATCCTTTGCATCCGTCCCAGGCCCTGGCAGCCATCAAAGCTGGCAAGCATGTCTACATTGAGAAGCCGATCGCCCTTAATTACGCTGATGCCAAGAAGATGCACCAGGCGATCGCTGCCAGTAAATCCAAGGTCTGCGTCGGCTTCGAATTGCGCTTCAGCAAACACTTCACCTTGATCATGTCACTGTTGGATAAGGGGCTTCTGGGCGAACTGCATTATGGCGAAGCCGATTATTATCACGGCATTGGCCCCTGGTACGGCCAGTTCCGCTGGAGCAAGAAGGTTGACGGCGGCGGCAGCGCACTGCTCAGCGCTGGCTGCCATGCTATGGACGCCCTGATCAAGCTGATGGGCGAACCAGTCGTCGAAGTGACCAGCTATTCAACCAAGAGCCAGGCCGAAAGCTTCGCTGAATATGAATTCGACCCGTGCAGCGTGACTATTTTGAAATTTGCCAACGGCAAGATCGGCAAAGTGACCGCCTGTATCGACTGCTTGCAGCCGTACTATTTCCATTTCCATCTGGTCGGCAGCAAGGGCAGCCTTCTCGACAACAAGATTTATACGACCGAACTGCCCGGATTGCTCAAGGAAAAATGGACTGTCCTGGAAACTGTCCCGGTTGACTCAGGGGAAGTCCTCGACCATCCTTATCTCCCGCAGTGCCAGGCTTTTGTCGATAGCATCATCCAGGACAAACCCATGCCCTTGACAGGTTTTGGCGAGGCATTTGAGACGCATCGGGTGATTTACGCCGCTGATCAGTCGGCGCGCCTGGGCCGGCCGGTCAAGCTGTCGGAATTCGCTTGATGTCAGTCCACGGGTTGGCTCAAGCCTGCTTTGGAAAAATTATAGTAACATCCTCTATAGCAAAAGCTTGAGTTGCAATCCTATTGGTGCTTGGGGGCTCCAGGGCTTGGAGCCCCTAAGCGTATCCTTGAGACGGGTTTGTTGCTTTTCCGGAAAGAAGCGGTTGATAAGGGCATCCTTAGGCAAAGGAAAATGGAAACTATGAAACTCACGTGGGCACGGACTGGTCTGCCGAAAAATCTGGCTACCCTCTTGGAAACCCTGGGCGAGGAATATTCCCTGCAAGAAGTCGATGCCAAGGCCAATTTGGTTTTTGAGCAATCGGCGCGACCGGAAGAATTGACAGTACGGCGCCAAGACGGGAAATGGTTTATCCGCGCTGGCCGCGGTCATGGCTTTGCCCGCGGCGTCGGCCTTGCCCTGGCCGGCGTCGAAACTGCGGAGAATATCGGCTTTGAGACGTTTGGCTTTTTGTTTGACTGCACACGCGGCAATGTGGTCACGGTTGACGCATTCAAGCGCTGGCTGCGGCGTTTAGCGCTGATGGGCTACAACGTCGGCATGATTTATGTCAAGGACGCCTATCAGCTTCCTGGCGAGCCTTTTTTCGGGTTGATGCGGGGCGCGTATTCGCAGGATGAAATCCGGGCGATTGACGCCTACGCGCAAAAGCTCGGCATTGAGATTATGGCCTCAATCCAGGCTCTTGGCCACGTCGAGCCGATCATGCAATACTGGGCCTATCACAAGGTCAAGGACACCTCCAGCACCCTGCTGGTCGATGAGCCTGCAACGTATGTTTTGTTAGAGAAGATGATTGGCTTCTGGAGCGAGGCGCTGGATTCACGGCGCATCCACCTGGGCATGGACGAGACGCACGACCTCGGGCGAGGCCGCTTTATGGATTTGAACGGCTATGAACCTCCCATTAGCATTTACAACCGCCACTTAGCTAAAGTCTGCGAGATTTGCGACCGGATGGGCCTGAAGCCGATTATCTGGGCGGATATGTTCTTCCGCTTTGCCAACAAGACCCAGTCCTACTACGATACGTCCGTGGAAGTCGCGGCTGAAGTCCGCAAGATGATTCCGCCGCAGGTGCAGCTGTCCTATTGGGACTATTACCACCGCGACAAAGAGACCTACGCGACCATGCTGACTAAGACGCGCAACCTGAACGACTCGCGGCCGTTCATGGCCTCCGGCGTCTGGACCTGGAGTACGCTGTGGACAGATTATGAACAGACGGCAGCGACGGTCAAGCCGTGCATTGACGCCTGCCGAGAAGTCGGCGCCGACGAGCTGATTTTCACCCTGTGGGGAGATGACGGCGGCCATTGCGATATCGACTCCGCCCTGGCCGGACTGGCCATGGCGGCCGACTACGCCTACAAGCCGGACGGCGGCGCGGACGGGCTAGAGCTGCGCCGTCTCTACCAGGCGGTCTGCGGCACCGCATACGACCGGCAGCTGACCGTCGGCAGCATGATCCTGACTACCTACAAGGAAGACGGGACAGTCCTGCGGAAAATCAAGGAGAAGACCACGCTGTGGGACGATCCGCTTATGGGCATGGGCTATTACGGCCTGGACAAGGCCAGCCCCGGCATCTGGGAAGAAGTCCTGACGCACTACCGCGGCATCCTGGCCGAAATAGACGACCATCGCGACGACAATGCCGCCGGCGATATCGGCCATGCCTGCCTGCTGCTGGAATTGCTGATCGCTAAAATTGAATTCCGCCGCAATTTGCTGGCCGCCTACCAAAGCCGCGACCGGGAAGCACTGTCGCACCTGGCCAGCGGCGGTGTCGACAATGTGATAACGCGCTTCTGTGCCTTTGGCGATTCGTTCCGCCGCCGCTGGTTCCTAAGCTATAAGAGCTACGGCCTGGAGCTGTTCCAGATTCGCATGGGCGCCCAAATCGAGCGCTTCCGGGAGACGTCGCGCCGGATTGAAGAATTGCTGGCGGGCAAGGTCGAGGCGATTGATGAGCTTGACTATGACGGCGGCGCTATTTTCACGCCGACCACCTTCCTGGCCAGCGCCACCGGGTGCTTCTTCGTTTAGTGAGTTGTTTTATCCGCAGATTACGCTGATGACGCAGATTTTTTTAGAGTGTGTTGTACGGGGAAACCAGCCGCGCAAAGGCAGTCGCCGTCCACCATGTCCACGAACAATAAAAGCGAGAAGGACACTATGAGCAAGAAGTTAAGTTTTTGGGCAGTTGTCGTCTTATTCAGCGCACTGGCGGCATCGGCGGCCGTGGCACCCGGCGAGAACTTGATTCTAAATGGCAATTTCGAGGCTGAGCAGTTGGAATTCCCGCAGTTCTGGGAACAGGGTTCGAAAAGCATGGTCAGCTACAATCCGACTGGCGGGCCGGATTCTTCCCCGGCTATCATCTTCAGCAATCCCGAACAACTCAAAGGCGTTGCCACTGTGCGGCAGTTTGGCCTGCGTCTGGTCGCTGGCGAGACCTACAAAATGAGCGCTTGGGTCAAGACCAATGGCTTTGAAAGCGGCCACTGCGGCGTAATCGCGCACAATACCGGCTGGTATAGCTCCCAGGGCGTCGTGAAGTTTCCCGAGACTACGGATGGTTGGCAGCTGCTGGAAAACACCTTCGAAGCTGCCAGTTCCAGTGACAATTCCTACGGCGCCGCGCTGTTCGCCCAGCATTTCAAGGGCGAAATTCATTTCGCCAAGGTCAAGCTGGAGGCGATCAGCCCAGGTGCCCTGGAGGGCAGCAGTGCGTCACCGATTTTAGTCGAACAGAACAAGGTACGGCTGGTGGCGTGGGCGCCTCTGCTGAACGCCATCCCGATGGACAACCCGCAGCTGACCTTCCATTTTTTCGGGCGGCCAGGGCAAAACCAGGAGATCGGCCAGTTTGATTGCGTCTACACGCTTGACGGCAAAGAGTTCCAGAAGTCCCCCTTGCAGCCTAAGCTCAATCATCTCGACCTGAAGGGCGTTGCCGCTGGCGACCACACCCTCGAATACGCAGTGGTTCAGCGCGATAACGGCGAAAAAGTCTTTGCCCTGACGCATGCGATCACCCTCGTAAATGTGCCCAAGATTGACGCCAGCAGCCATCGCCGCCTGAATAACTTCGTGACCGAGGTACTCAGTCAAGACCTGGCCGCGCAGGCAGGTGCGCAGTCATTCAGCTTTGACAATCCGAAAAACGGCTGGGTGTTCATCGCTGTCCAGAATGTCGGCGCAACCGCCGACCTGGCCGTTGACATCGCTGACCTCGGCACAATCATCACGGCTGACACCGACCGCGCCGAGGCGTTCCGGCATCTCCCGATGGGACGCCACACGATCACGGTCAAGGGCGTTGCCGCTGGCGGCAAGCTGGTGGTTCGCGCCATCACCGAAATCTTCAACTACCCAGCCTGCGCCAACAGCCAGGTGCCCCAGAATGGCAAGTATGATTGGGATTTCCATGTCAAGCATATCTTCCCGGCAGTGACCACCCTGAATGGCGGTTTTGTGCCGGACGCCAAGGTGCCGGAACTGAAGAAGCTCGGACTGCTTTGGCTGGCGAACTTGGGCACGACTAATCCGAAGGATGTCGAGGACTTGGTCGAACGCTTGCAGAAATCGCCCGGCATGAATGACCCGAAATATGATGGTCTCACCTGCGACGAGCAGTTCTTCGCTCAGCCCAATATCAGCATCTATACCGATGCTCTGCGAGCGTATCCAAATCCCAATAACCGTTTGATCTACACCTGGATTGTCGGCAAGCCGGGATTGCGCGGCATCCATAACGACTTTATCAGCGCCAGCTTGAACGTCTCCCGCAGTCGCGGCCGCCTGATCTACGAGGCCTATTGCCATAGTCTTCCGAACGAAAAAGAGGCCCAAGACTACTTGCACACCCGCCTGGTTGAGACGATAGACAGCTTTGTGGAATACTATCCTGGCGCCGCCGCTGGCTCCGGCATCCTTTTTGGCAACTTCAACCAGATTCCGATTATCTCGCTGGATGTCAACCCCGAGGTCGACTACAAGTATTACCTCGACATGCAGGTCAATATGGTCGCTAACCATCCATCCTTCAAGGGGTTGGGCACCACGGGCTATTGGGGAAGCTATTACGACGACGAGGAGCTCTATCGCTGGTCGTTCCAGATTTTGCGCCATTATTGCGTCGAAGGCAACACCAGCATGCTGTCGGAAAAATACGGCTACAAGTACAACCCCGGCTGCTTGCGCAACTGCGATTTTGTCCAGGATTTGTCGGGCTGGGCTGTGCAGGCTGCCGCCGAGGGTTCGCTGGTGAAATCGTCCTTTGCTGGTTATGGCAAAAGCAGCCAGGGTCGCTGGGGCGGTGGCCTCGGGACTGGCGACTCCTTCTGCCTGTTCAAGCGTCAGGACGGCAAGCCCAATGTCATTACCCAGCAGGCCACCGGACTGACACCCGGCAAGGTCTACACGTTGCAATTCGTCACTGCTGACTACCAGGATATGCTCACCAAGCGCTTCAATCCGCGTCGGCACGGCATTGTCGCGACCTTGGGCGCAGGCGCTGAACTCATCCCGGAGAAGTCATACGTGTTTGTTGACAAACGCAACGGTGGCCGTAAGAAGGATGACGGCCTGGCGCGTATCAACCTGCATCATATCCGTTTCCGGGCCACGGCCGACTCCTTCACAGTCACCTTCAGTGACGTTGACGCCGCACCGGGCGAGGAACTGGCCCTCAATTACATTATGATGAAACCGTATTTTGAATAAAGAGTTACGCTCAATCCGGTCAGCGTCTTGAGTTTTGCGGCTGACCGGATGCGCACCATGACTCAACCGTCGGGGGAGGGGGTGTTTTCCTCGTCCCCCTATTTGCCTCTTGAACTGTCCCCAGGGAAAGGTCTGAAAGTTATGAAACAAAAAAGATGTGTCATTTTTTTGGCGGCGCTGCTCAGCGCCTGGTCTTTGACAGCTGCGGTGGCGCCGGGGCAGAATATCCTGGTCAATGGCGATTTTGAAGCCGAACAGATGGATTTCCCGCCCTTTTGGACGGCGACCAACCGGGATATTGCGGGCTATGAGTCGACGATTGGGCCGCAATCGACCGGCGCAGTCATCATGAAAGCGCCGGAAGGCGAAAAAGTCAGCGTGTCAATACGCCAGCAGGGCCTGAGCCTCGTGGCCGGCGAAACGTATAAGGTGAGCGCCTGGGTCAAGACCAATGCGTTCCGTAGCAATCACTATGGCGTGATTGTCCATAATTCCGGGTGGTTCAGCGAGCAGGGCGTGCGTCAATGGCCGGAAACGAGCGACGGCTGGCAGCACTTTGAGCAGACCTTCGAGCTGAAGACATCCAAGGACGGCTCCTACGGCGTCGCCATTTTCGCTCAGAAATTTTCCGGCGAAGTGCAAGTTGCCGGTGTCAAGCTTGAGGCCATCAGCGAAAAAGCCCTGGCGGAAAGCTCGATTTCCCCGATTTTCCTGGAGCAGACGCGGTTGCGACTGACGCCGTGGACGCCGCTGCTGAACCAGATTCCACTGTCCAATCCAAAGATGACTTTCCACGCTTTTGGACGGTTGACGCCAGTTGCTCTTGCTGAACATGACTGCGTGTACACCCTCGACGGCAAGGAATGGCAGAAGACCGCTCTGCAGAGAACCCTGAACGTGCTGGACCTGACCGGAGTTGCCGCCGGTGACCACCGCCTGGAAACAGCTATCGTGCACCGCACCCGCAACGAGAAGGTCTTCGCCCTGGAACATACCATCACCATCGTTGACCTGCCCACGGTCGATGCAAGTTCTCACCGGCCGTTAAACAACCTGGTCACCGAAGTCCTTGCCCGTGATTTGGCGGCAGCAGCGCCGGCGCAGCAGTTTTCCTTTGACAATCCGCGGGACGGCTGGGTCTATGTAGCCGTGCAGGCGCCGGCAGTTGCTGCTAACCTGACCGTGCAGCTCGCCGATCTGGGCGTCGTCATTACGGCGAACACCGACCGCACCGAGGCGTTTCGTCATCTGCCCATGGGACGCCATGATGTCACTGTGACCGGCGCTACAGCTGGCGGCAAGCTGATTGTCCGCGCCATCGCGGAAATCTTCAACTATCCGGCCTGCGCCAACAGCCAAGTGCCCCAGAATGGCAAGTATGACTGGGATTTCCACGTCAAGCACATCTTCCCAGCGGTGACCACCCTGAATGGCGGCTTCGTTCCAGATGAACACCTGCCGGAACTGAAGCAGCGTGGTCTGCTCTGGCTGGCGAACTTGGGCACCACCAACCCGAAAGACGCGGCTGACCTGGTCGAGCGACTGGAAAAATCTGCCGGCATGAACCAGCCGAAATATGACGGCTTGACTTGTGACGAGCAGTTCTTTGGACGGCCCAATCTGGTCTGCTATACCGATGCACTGCGCCAGTACGCCAATCCCAAAAACCGCCTGATCTACACCTGGATTGTCGGAAAGCCCAGCATAGTCGGCATTCACAATGACTTCATCAGCGCCTCCCTGAACGTCTCCCGCAGCCGCGGCCGCCTGATCTTCGAGGCATATTGCCACAGCCGACCAGACGAGAAGGACGCCAGGGATTACTTGCAGAACCGCGTTGTCGACACCATGGACAAGTTCAACGAATACTTCCCCAATGCCGCCGCTGGCTCCGGCATGCTTTTCGGCAACTTCAACCAGATTCCGATTATCTCCCTGGACGTCAATCCCGAGGTGGACTACAAGTACTATCTGGATATGCAGCTCAATCTGGTCGCCAACCATCCGTCCTTCAAGAACCTGGCCACCACGGGCTACTGGGGAAGCTACTATGACGACGAGGAGCTCTACCGCTGGTCGTTCCAGCTGCTGCGCCATTACTGCGTTGAAGGCAACACCAGCATGTTGTCGGAAAAATACGGGTACAAGTACAACCCTGGCCACTTGCGCAACTGCGACTTCCAGAATGGGCTGGACGGCTGGAAAGTGGCCGCTGCTGCTGACGAGGCGGTCAAGCCGGCGTCCTTCTCCGGTTATGGCAAGGGTGCGCAGCGTCGCTGGGGCGCTGCCAGCGCGATTGGCGACACCTTCTGCCTGTTCACGCGCCAGGATGGCAAGCCCAGCGTCATCAGCCAGACGGCCACCGGGCTGGTTCCCGGCAAGGTTTACACCCTGCAGTTCGTGACCGCCGACTACCAAGATATGCTCAATAAGCGCTTCAACCCGCGCCAGCACGGCATCACTGCGACCCTGGGCGCTGGCGCTGAACTCATCCCGGAGAAGTCATACATATTCGTCGATAAACGCAACACTGGCCGGAAAAAGGATGACGGCCAGGCGCGCGTCAATCTGCATCATCTCCGTTTCCGGGCCACGGCCGAGTCGTTTACAGTCACCTTCAGCGACGTTGACGCCGACCCGGGCGAGGAATTGGCACTGAACTACATTATGATGAAGCCGTATTTTGAGTAAAATCCATTCAAGCAAGGAGGCCGTGTATGCTTTCGCGTCTGTTGACTGTATTGACATTGGCCAGTGCCATGGTGGCGCTGGGGCAAGTTGCGCCAGGAGAGAATCTGATTCTGAATGGCGCACTTGAGGCTGACCAGGTGGAATTCCCGGTGTTCTGGACTCGCAACAACGTTGAGCGCGTATCCTATCATGCCAGCGGCGGCCCTGGAGGCCGACCCTACATCACCTTGCGTGGCAAGGAGGACGAGGACAACGAAATTACGGCTCGGCAACCGGGGTTGAAATTGGTCGCCGGCGAAAAGTACAAGATGAGCGCCTGGGTGAAAACCAAGGGCTTTGCCAGCAAGCATTATGGCGTCACCGTGCATAATTCCGGCTGGTATCTTGAAGACGGACTGAAGACTTTTCCTGAGAACAGCGACTGGCAGTTTATGGAAGCGACGTTCACGATGATGAAGTCGTCGGTCAACGAATACGGCATCGCTGTCTTCGGAGTCAACATGCGCGGCGAACTCTCCTTTGCCGATGTTCGCCTGGAGGCGGTCACGCCAGCGGCGCAGCAGGGCAGCCGGCCTTCGGAAGCCATGCTCGCGCAAGCAGCGCCGCGGCTGGTGGCATGGAAGCCGTTGCTCAATAAGATACCCCTGAACGACCCGCGCCTGGAAATGCATTTCTTTGGCCGCTTCCCGAAAAATGCTATCGCCGACTACGATTTCGTGTATGCTGTCAATGACGGCGTTGCTGTCAAAAAGCCCTTAGCCAAGACCATCAACACGGTCGATTTGGCAGGCTTGCGCGCTGGCGACTATGCGCTCGCTGTCAGCCTGGTTCAACGCGATTCCGGCGCAGCCGTGTTCACTGACAAGCATGTCATCACGCTCGTCCAGCCTCCAGTCATCGACACTTCTGGCCACCGTCGGCTCAACAACCTGGTCACTGAACTGTTGCGCCAGCCGGTTGCTGGAGCCAATGAACAGACCTTTGCCTTCAGCAATCCGCGTGACGGCTGGGTCTATGTCGCCTGCCAGGGAGGAGCAGACTTGCCTGGGCTGCAAATCGTCCTGAACGACGGCGATGTCGCTGTCACGGCTAAGACTGACCGTCGCGAGGCCTTTCGGCAGCTGCCGGCTGGGCCGCACCGATTGACCGTCAAAGGCGCGGCTGGTGGGCAGCTCATTGTCCGGGCTGTGCCGATTCTGTTCAACTATCCTCCTTGCGTTAACAATCATCTCCCGGAAAACCCGCCGTACGACTGGGACTGGCATAAAAAGCATGTGCTGCTCGGCGTCAATACCCTGAATGGCGGCTCAATTCCGGCAGCGAATCGGGCTGAAGTGCGGGAGCGCGGGTTGGTCTGGCTGTCCAGCGTTGGCAGCACCAATTTGAAGGATGCGGAAGACTTGGTCGTGCGTCTCCAGAAAAACCCCGGCTTGTTTGCACCGCACTATGATGGCGTCACTTGCGACGAGCAGTTTTTCGGCCAGCCGTCCCTCATGCTTTATACGGACGGCCTGCGTATGTACGACAATCCGAACAACCGGCTGATCTACACCTGGATTGTCGGCAAACCGTCGTTATCCGGTGCGCATCATGCGTTTATGAGCGCCAGCCTCAATGCGTCGCGGGGTCGCGGCGTGCTGATTTACGAGGCCTATTGCCGACCGCGGCCGACGAAAGAGGAGTCCATGACCTATTTGCAGAGCTATGTCATCGACACCATCCAGAAGTTCAACGACTTTTTCCCGGACGCGGCCGCAGGCACTGGGATTATCTTTGGAAATTTCAACCAGATTCCGATTTTGTCTTTGGACCACGACCCGGAAGTCGATTCAAAATACTATCTTGACATGCAGTTGCATTTGATTGCCAACGACCCGGCCTGCGCTGGGCTTGGAGGGACAGGATACTGGGGCAGCTACTATGCTGACGAGGAGTACAACCGCTGGTCTTTCCGACTGCTGCGCCATTATGGCGTCGAAGGCCGCACGGATATGCTGTCGGAACAGCATGGCTTTACGTATCGTCCTGGTCATTTGCAGAACTGCGACTTTCAAGAAGGCTTGCAAGGCTGGGCGGTCGATGCCGCGGCCAAAGGCTCGGTGCGCACTGAGAAACTGGCTGGCTTTGGCAAGGCCAGCCAGGGCCGCTGGGGCGGGACGGGCGGCGTCGGCGACACGGTCTGCGTTCTGACCCGGCAGAACGGGCCGGTCAACAGCGTCAGCCAGAAGGCGTCAGGATTGCAGGTTGGACGGCTCTACACTCTCCAATTCGTGGTTGCCGACTACAAGGACGCCGTCGCCAAGAAGATCGACCCGCGCCGGTTCGGTCTCAATGTCGCGCTTTCCGAAGGGGCGGAAGTGCTGCCGGAAAAAACATACGTCCATGTGGACAAGCGCGTCAAAGGCCGCTATGCGCACAACGACGGCGTCGCGCGCATCAATCTGCATCACATCACCTTCCGGGCTCGACAGCCTGAGGTGACGATCACCTTCCAGGACACCGACGCCGCACCCGGCGAGGAGCTGGCCTTCAACTACGTGATGTTGAAACCGTATTACGACGTCGAGTAAAAAGAGACCGCAGGGTGGACTGTGCTGTCCACAATCTGTTTTTTAACCACGAAAAACACGAAAGGGCACGAAATTTTTGTCTTGGCTGTTTTTAACCACTGAATACACGGAATACCTAGGGTGGACTATCCATCTACAACCTAATTTATGTGTCACCCTTACAGGGCTCCAAATATATGCCATCTCACCCAGGGCTGCGCCGGGCCTGGCGGCCCGGCTTACCCTGGGCTTTTATGTGTCGCCCTTCGGGCTTTTGCAGCTCTGTAGCTGCGGACGTTGGTGGACGTTGGCGCGAAAACGCATGTCTTCCACAGGTTTCCACAGGCTTTCAGCCGGTACAGATGCATCATACTTAAAGTCACATTATTTTGCGCCGTAGGCGCTTAACCATGCTTAACCCCAGGCTTTAGCCTGGGGGAAGGCATACTCCAAAACTGGCACCTCGGAGAGGTGCTACAATTAGCGCTGAAAACATGCTGTTGGGATAGCCGCTATCAATCAGTGACCCATTACATGCGCAAAATGTGGTGATGGACAGCGGTATTTGACAAAGCCTAGATGGCATTTTATTTTGACTGAGTTTTCAATTTTTGGGACAGGACGTGGGGTGGACTTTTTCGCAGTTACATAGCGGAAACAGCCTAGGGGCGGCAGCGTCGCTTTAGCCGAGTGCGCGGATGACGTTGCTTGAAAACGTGGCGCTTCCGCTCGGCAACTGCAACTCTTCGTCATCACATTTTGTTCATTCGCAATCATTACCATAAATACTATTAAAAAGCAGGATTTATGAACGAGGTGTTTTGGGACAAGGCTCAAGAAATCGTCTCATCAGCAGCGGAGGTGAAAATGAAGTCGTTGAAGGCATGCGTGTTCGGTTTTTTGGTGATGGCGGTCGGTCTGGCGACCGCCGAGTTGGCGGTGACCAATGTCACGGTGGCGCAGCGATGGCCATGGGAGAACAAGGTTGATATTCGCTATGATGTCGTCTGCGATGATGCCGCAGCGGATATCCATGTGTTTTTCAATGGCCTTGATCAGGATCGCCAGTTGGCGGTCAAGATGCTGACTTTAGAAGGCGACGGCGCCAACGGGCCGGTCAAGGCCGGCTCGCATCATCTGGTCTGGGATGCGGGCGCGGACTTGGGAACGACCTTTCATGCCGCCTCGTTTGCCGTCCGCATCGAGGCCTTGCGCGGTGACGCGCTTTATCTGATCATTGACCTCTCGGGCGGGCCCGAAGCCGGAGCCTACCCGGTTTCGTTCGCGCCGAGCTTGCCCGATCCGATTCCGGATGAATACAAGACCACCCGTATGGTCTTTCGCTACTGCCCGCCCGGCACCTTTATGATGGGCTCGCCGGTGGATGAGCTGGGGCGATACAACAATGAAGACCTCCATCTGGTTACTCTCACCAAGCCGTTTTATATGGGCGTGTTCGAGGTGACCCAGAAGCAATGGGAACTGGTCATGGGCAATAACCCGAGCATCCATAAAGGCGATACTCGCCCAGTCGAAAATGTTTCATACAATGATATTCGCGGCTCGGACGACGGTGCGAGGTGGCCATCCCACAATCGCGTGGACACGGTTGCGTTCCTTGGCAAACTGCGCCAGCGCTGCAATCTGCTTATTGACCTGCCTACTGAGGCGCAATGGGAATACGCCTGCCGGGCAGGAACCACCACCGCCCTGAACTCCGGAAAGAACTTGACCAACACCAGCACTTGCCCCAATATGGCGGAGGTGGGGCGATACACTCAAAATGAAAATGACGGCAAAGGCGGATATAACGGTTATCATACGGCGGTCGGCAGCTATCTGCCGAACCGCTGGGGGCTGTTTGACATGCATGGGAATGTGTGGGAATGGTGCTTGGACTGGTACACGTATAGTTTAGGCAATGAGCCGTGCGCCGATCCGGTGGGGGCGTCAACCGGCTCGTACCGGCTGATGCGGGGCGGCAGAGGGGGCAGCAACGCGCGGGACTGTCGTTCGGCTAGCCGCGACCTCCCCCCGACGTACCGCAACTTCAGCTGCGGGTTCCGGCTGGCTTTCTTCCCGGCAGGTCAGTGAGATGGCGTTACCAAGCTTCATTGCCTCGTTCCCAGGCAACATTTTCGTGTCCTTTCGTGCCTTTAGTGGTAAAAAATAGGTTGCGGGCAATAATCCATCCCATGTTGTGCCTATGGCCGGTTGGCAGGGAAGCCTGATCTTCATTTTGGAAACCTGGAGCATCAGCTATGAGAAACACTCTTCGCACGTATCGGCAAGCGTCTGGAAAGCGACAAGTGACCCGCCTTCTCATCATGTTAGGGTGGGGCATGGCGTCTCTGGCCGCCGTTGCTGCGCCTTTGTTCGATCCCGGCAACATGGCGTCAAGTGCGCCAGCCGTCTGCCGTCTCGACACCCGCTCAAGCTTTGGCGGGCGTCTGGCTCGGGGCGAGCTGGCGTTGAACACCACCGGTGCCGAAGCCGGTACCGAGCTGGCTCTCGACGGCGTCGCGCTCGGCACCGTCGCGAGTGGAAGTTTTCTTTGGAATACGGCGGCTTACGCCGACGGGCCGCATGTTCTCGCTCTCGGCGCAGTCGAGTCCGGCGTAGACATTTTGAACGATCCGGAGGTGGTCATCCACGGCGGTCGGCTTGACGCCAGTGAAACCTGGGATGCCGCCCACTTGCATATTGTGCGCAACTGGGTCGTGGTGCCTTCCGGAGTGACGCTGACCATCGAAGCCGGCGCCGTGGTCAAGTTCTGCCGCTATACAAGATTGCATATCGAGCCGGGCGGGGTGGTCGTGGCTATTGGCACAACCGATGCGCCCATCTTTTTTACTCACGTTGCCGATGCCACGCTTGGCGGCGAGGCCAATCCGGATGTGGGCGATGTCGCGCCTGCCTTGGATGACTACGACTTTGATGTGCGCGGCACGCTGACCCTCTCGCCCTACACCCAGGTGCGCTATCGCTCAAGTGTGCCGGGTTATCCACAAATCAGCATCGGCGACCGACTGGTGGACGAGACGGAAGGCACGGTCCAGGTACCGGTGTCGCTCTCGGCAGCAGCGCCAACGGCCATTCGTGTGTCCTGGCGCACGGAGGATGGCACCGCGACGGCGGGCCAGGACTATGTCGCCAGCAGTGGCGTCCTGACTTGGGCGGAGGGTCAGAGCGAACGCCAGTTCATCACCGTACCGCTGAACAAAGTCGGCGAAAACAAGCCCCGCACCGAGACTTTCTTTGTGCAATTGGAAGATCCGTACGCGGCAACGTTCGCACGCGACCGCGCCACGGTGTGGATTATGGACAATACCATGGCGGCGACGGACACCGGTGAGCTTGCCTACGTTGTCGTTGAGAGCCAGCCCTGCCGACTTGATCTGCGAGACGTTTTTTCAGCATGGGTGGTGCAGGGAATGGTTGATCTGAGATACGAGGCATCTTGGCGCGAAGGGGCGGTCGCTGTCCAAGTCAGCATTGATGGAACAACGGTTGCGGAAGGAGTGGACGGTACCTTCTCCTGGAACACAACGCTGACGGAGAACGGCGCGCATGCGCTTGCCTTGACCTGGGTTGATGGGGCTGGGGCAGAAGTGGACACGACATCCGTCACCTTGTTTGTGATCAATAACGCGAGCCTCCATCGCGGTCGCATCACGGCAGATGAAACCTGGGCTGCTGGCAGCGTCCATATTGTGCTGGACCCAGTGATTGTCGGCGCTGGCGTCACGCTGAATATTGAGCCAGGCGCTGTCGTCAAATTCTGTGACGGTGCGGGGCTGATCGTCGAGGCGGGCGGCACGGCGATTGCCAACGGCGTGATCTTCACCCATATTGCCGACGACTCGGTCGGCGGCGACAGCAACTGCGATGGCAACGCAACCCTGCCGGCTTTGGATGCCTATTCGCTGACCGGCAACATGGTCACCGATGCAGCGACGCAGCTTAGGTTCACCAGCCAGACGGTTTCAGGGACGTTTTCGACGAATCAGACCTGGATGTCCGGTCGCACATATAAGGTCACCGGCAATATCACGGTCGCCAGCGGCGCGACGCTGACTATCCTGCCAGGGGCGGTGGTCAAGATGGGCGACAAGCTGTCCATCATTGTCAACAGCGGCGGTGCGCTCTCGGCTCTCGGCAACCGGGTGTTGCCGATCATCTTCACGAGCATCAAGGATGACACGTATGGCGGTGACAGCAATGGGGACGGGAATCTGACCCAGCCGCAGCCTGGCGACTGGGGGGCGATTTGCAATAACGGCGGCGCGGTGACCATTGAACACGCCCGCATCCAGTATGGCGGGTGGGGCCAGTATGCCAACTGGGGCGACGGGATGGTGCGCAATAAATCTGGCACGCTGCGTTTGGCTTGCTGCGAACTCCGCGGCGCACTGCTACGCTTGGTGGCAGCCAATGCCGGCACAGTGCAGATTGAGAACAGCATATTGCGGGACGGACGCTGGGGGGTGGACGGAACTGCCACTGTAATCAACAGCATCATCCACGATTGCGAAAATAGTCTTGTCGGCACCGGAACAGCGATTAACAGCGTGCTGATTGGCTGCGCCAATACCGCGAGTAGTGGCTATTCGCTGAGATACTGCAATATCTGGCAAGCCGGTAATCCTCGGACAGGCAACGGCAATCTGGCCGTCAATCCCCTTTTCGTGGACGCAGAGAGAGGCGATTACCGTCTTCAGGACGGCTCGCCGCTGATTGACGCTGGCGACGGCGCGGCCGCGCCGGAGTTGGACTACTTTGGCCGGCCGCGCATGGATGTGCGCACAGTACTGGACACTGGCACGCTCGCCGCCAACGGTGCTTGCCCGGACATCGGCATCTATGAAGCCGAAGGCGAGGTCACTATGCCACGGCCAGACCTCATCGCGGTGTCGGTATTCGGGGAGGCGTCTGCGATTGCGGGAAAGACGATGACGGTGGACTGGGAAGTCGGGAATGTCGGCGTCGCGGAAGCGGTTGGCCCCCGGCGCGATGTGGTCTGGCTCGCGGCTGCCGACCCTCTGCTCGGCAGCCAGACGGTGAAGCTCGGCGAGCACGTCGCTGCCATTCCTGTCCCTGTGGGCGGGACGCAGACCTGCTCGGCGGCCTTCACGCTGCCGCCGCTGTCACCCGGTCTCTGGAAATACCGCATTCACGTTAACGCCTACCGTGATGTCTTCGAGGCGCAGAACGTCACCAATAACATTGGCCTGTCGGAGGGGACGCTCACCGTGGCCTCGCCGGCTTTGGGACTTGGGACGAGCGAGGTGGTGGTCGCGCCCGGCGAATCGGCGGGCTTCCGGTTGGACGGCTTGCCAGCCACCGGCGGCACGTTGATGGTGACAGCCAGTCCGGGCGTGCGTGTGTTCGCCGCCGCCGGCTACATGCCCAGCGCTGACCGCCATCAGTGGACGGCTACGGAACTTGGCGATGGGCGTCTGCTGTTGACTATCCCACCGGGATTCGCGGCGGATGGTCTGTTCCTGGCCTTGGTCAATGACACGGCCGTTCCGGTCAACGTCAGCGTTGACGTGCGTCCGCCGGTTCGTGAGCTGTTCGGGGTCAGTCGCAACCAGTTCCCGAACACGGGCGAGGCGGTTTTCACGACTTTCGGCACGGGCTGGAGCAATGCCGCGACGGCCCGGCTGGTTTTAGGTGGGGCGAGCATCCCGGCGTCGTCGCTGGTCTGCGTGGGCAGCGAGGTTCGGTTGGTATTCGCGGTCCAAGGCAGTGCCCCCGGGGTCTACGACTTGGTTGTCGAGGAAGGCGCTGACCGTCACACTTTGGTCGGCGCTATTGAGTTGACATCGGCCGGGCGCGGGCCGGAATGGTACTGCGACCTCGTTCTGCAGGATGCCTCGCGAGCCGGTCGCGAGTGTGCCGGACGCTTTACCTATGGCAACCGAGGTGACACCGAGATGCCCGCGCCCTATGTGCGCATTTTCTCTGAGAGCGGCAACATCCTGGTCAAGTTCGACACCAAGGACTATTGGCAGTCCGGCAGTCTCGAGTTCATGGCCGGATCAGCGACCTGGCCGGCCAGCATGCTCAAGCCCGGCGAAAGCCGCAGCGTCGAATTTCGCTACTACATCGTGCCAAATGCCTCTGACGCGACGTCTCTGCGCTATACGTTCACCACCGCCAGCGAGGAAGGGTACCCGTGGGACGCCAACGCCGCTTCCATGCGCCCCAGTTGGATGTCTGACGAGATGTGGAGGTTCACCCTCGCGGCTATGCGTGACCGCATCGGCGAGACTTGGAACGACTGGCTCGAATGCATGCGCACAAATATGGACTATTTGGCGGAGATGGGGCAGCCGACCCAGCACCTGGCGCCGCTCTGGCAGATAGAAATCAATGGAGCGCTCAATGCCGACGGGCCGCTGTCGACGCTGGCCTCCGCTACTGACGCCCGTCGCGCCGGGCGCGGCATGGCCGTCGCCTTCAGCCGTTGGTATGGCGCGGCCATCCACCAGCGCTTCCAGGATGGCATCCTCGGCTATGGCTGGACACATAATTATGACATCCGGCTCGAACGCCAGAATTATGGCCAGCTGGTACGCATACGCTATCCTGGCGGCAGCGAAAGAGTATTCGAAAAAATCGAGAAGGCACCGCCGAACCTTTATTATGTTGATATAGACCAGGCGCCCCGGCGCACTCGGTCCAGTGTCGCCAACGTGAAGGACGGCGGCGGCGGTCGCCGCTCAGAATCGCACCTGACAGAACCGGTTTACACATACTGGTCACCCGTTGACACCAATGATCGCGGCCGCTACTGGGAGTCGTCCGATCCGTCGCTGGCGCACATTACGGAGAGCGATGGCAGTCAGTTCCAGTTTGATCTGGCGTCTGGCCGCCTGTTGTCCGTCAGTAATGGCAGGGGTCAAACGCTGACCCTCACGTACTCCGGCGCTTTGCTTTCGCGTGTGACTCACAGCGATGGGCAATTCCTTGAGTTCGCCTATGCCGCAGGGCGCTTGGCGTCGGTGACCGACGATGCCGGCCGGGGCGTCCACTACAGCTACACAGGGGCGCAGTTGAGTTCTGTAGCCGCATCCGACGGCTTGGTCACCAGCTACAGCTACAACAACGCTCCCTCCTCCGTGCTGGACAAGGCCCTGACCCAGGTCGCCTTCCCCGACGGCACGACGCTTGACTTCGCGTATGATTACTGGGGCGCCGTGGAGGCAGTTTCCCGCAACGGCACGGAGCAGACCGTGCAGTACATCTGGGAGGGCGCCGGAGTGTACTCGATTATCGACAACGCTGGCGGCGTCTCCCGGGTCTGGCGTGGCGCTCGCGGCGAGGTCCTTGCGATCAGCGACCCGCTCGGTCGGCATAGCCGCTACTCCTACGACGCCACCACCCATCGGCTAATCGCCATCACCGCACCCGGCGGCGAGCGTGCGACCATCACCTATGACAATAACCTGCACCCGGTGCGCACGGTCAATCCCTCGGGCTTCGCTACCGAGTTTACCTATAACTACTGGAGAGGTGACCTGACTTCCGTGACCGATGCCCGCGGCCAGCGACTGGAGTATCGTTATGACGGTCCATGGGGGCGTCTCTCGGCAATCACCTATCCTGACAGTTCCGTCGAGACCTACACGTCCGCTGACAACGGCGACGTTCTCGGCTTCCGCAACCGGCGCGCCCAGGACATTTTCTACGAGTACGATGCCCGTGGCCGAACCACCCGCAAGGAGATGCCTGACGGCCGGGTTTTCACCTACACCTACGACGCAAAAGGCAACCTGACGAAAGCGACTGATTCGCTGACCGGCGCCATCACCCTCGACTACGATGCGGCCGAGCGGCTGTCCGCGATCACGTATCCCGATGGTCGCGGCTTCACCTACACCTACGATGCCGCTGGTCGCCGCGCCTCCCGCACCGCCCAGGATGGACACCAGCTGGTCTACGAGTACGACGCCCGCGGTCGCTTTGTCGCGCTCACTGATGGTACTCGCAACGTCGTGATCCGCTACACCTACGACGATACGGTCGGCCGCCTCGTCCGCCAAGACTTCGGCAACGGCACCTATAGCACCTTCGCGTACGATTTGGCCGGGCAGTTGACTGGCCTGGCGCATTACGCCGCCGACGGTACGCCGCTCGAACAGATTACCTATACCTACGACGTTAACGGCCGGCGCAACAGTATGACCACATCTGCCGGCTCGCACGCCTATCGCTACGACGCCACCGGGCAACTGCTCGGCGTCACTTCGTCGGACGGTGCAAACGAGTCATTCGCCTATGATCCGGTTGGCAACCGCCTGGCAGCCAATGGCTCGGCCTACACGGTCAACGCTCTCAACCAGTACACCGCCGTTGGCACCGCCACCTTCACGTATGACGCGGATGGCAACTTGGCCACCAGCACTGACGCTGACGGGACAACGACCTACACCTATGACGCCGAAAATCGCCTGGTTGGCGTCACCCGGCCCGATAGCGCTACCTGGACCTGCACCTACGATGCGCTCGGCAATCGCGTTGAGGTCAATGACAACGGGACGGTGAGCCGCTATGTCTTCGACCCGGTCGGCCTGACCGACCTTGCTGCCGAGTACGATGCCGCTGGCAGCCTGGTGCGCCGCTACCTGCACGCTGGCTGGCTGGCCGCTGACGAGACAGCCGACGGCGCCCGTCGCTACTACCACGCCGATGCGCTGTCCAGCACTCGCCTGCTCACCGATGACAGCGGCATCGTGGTCGCCACCCGCGACTATAGCGCCTTCGGCCAGCTCAAGACGGCGACCGGCGAAGAAACTCCGTTCGGTTACGTCGGTGGTCTCGGCGTGCTTGCAGACTCGACCGGCCTGCTCCATACGCGCAATCGCGACTACGTGCCCAGTGAAGGACGGTTCGTGCAACTCGACCCGATCGGAATCAATGCCGGAGATGTGAATCTGTATAGGTATTGCGGGAACGAACCGGTGTTTCATAGTGATCCCATGGGATTGTGGACTGTGTGCATAAGTATCCCCTTGCCTGTACCCGCAGGTTTTGATGCGTGTGCAGGAACTACGGCAGAGGGTAGTGTCGCTGTTAGCTTCGGAGGAAGCGTTGGTCCTGGTAGCGGAGGGCTGTATTCTCCTGACGGACATTTGGATGAAGGGTGGTATGCTCAGGGTACTCTTGGATTTGGCTACACTGCGGGGTCTGTTACCGCGACCAAAAGTGGAATTGAGGGAGGCTGGTCGTATGGCTCATTTTTAGGGGGTTCTCTTGGAGGAGGGGTAGCGTTTGTTCCAGAGAAGGTGCTGCAGGAAGTCGCAAAGGCAGCCAAAGAGTTTGTTAACAGTCAGATTCCCTGGCCATATCAGGGTGTGTGGTGAAGCTATAAGCGACGTTGATTGAATGATGTATGTTGGACGAGCAGAAGGTGGCTGCCGCAAGATGGCAGTTGACTAGACGATTCATGCACAGACCCGAACATCGTGCATTGATCAGTGTCGCCGGGAGACGGTTGGAGAGATTCTCCGTTGCATTTATCAAGACGGTCACTGGTCATGCGGTTGATATACCGACTTCTGACAGCTATAGAGAAGAACGACCCGACCGCTTGAAGGCGGTACACCTATTGATAGTATGAAAGGAGCAGTTGCGATGAATATCAAGTTATGGACATGGGTCGCAGTAGTCATGCAGGTGGTGTTTCTGACCTGGTGTGACACGGTGCAAGACTGCTATCCTCCCCCTCCCTCTGGCGGCGGTGATGGCGGTACGACGGTGCCGCAGTCTTGGGATCCGAACGAGGTGTCGGGTGCGCTGGGATTTGGCGATCCTGCGACGCAGCGCTATGTGCAGCCTGGCGAGTGGTTGGATTATACTATCTATTTCGAGAATCTTGCGACTGCGACCGGGGCGGCGCAAGAGGTGCGGGTCACCAGTTCCTTGTCGCCGTACTTGGACTGGACCAGCTTCGAGACCAAGGAAGTGGCGTTCAACAACCAGGTTGACATGGGCCTGGCCGGTCGGGCGAAGGGCCAGAGCGAGGTGCCGTTGAACGAGACCGAGTATCGCGTTCGCACCGAGGTGGCCGTTGACCAGGCCAGCGGCGTGGCTACGTGGTATCTGCGCATCGTTGACCCAACCCGGGAAGACGAGTGGCCTGCCGACCCATACGCTGGTTTCTTGCCGCCGAACGATGACAGCCATTGTGGCGAGGGGTACCTGTCCTACCGGGTGAAACTACGTGACGACGCGCCGGCTGGGGGTCGCATTGATGGTTCGGCGTCCATTGTGTTTGACCACAATCCGGCCATCGTGACCTCTCCGGCCTGGTTCAATTGGATCGCGGACAGTTTGGATGTGGCGGGCGACACCGGGACGCTGACTTGGGATGCCGTTGCCGGAGCGACCTATGTGGTGAATATCTGGACGGGCGATCCAGACCCGAAAGCGGAAGAGGTTGAACCCGTGGCCAGCTCCGACGAGCTGCTTGCCAACCGCTGGCGCTTGCCGCCAGGCCTGGCGACAGACCAGATGTACTACTGGCAGGTGACAACGACAGCGGCAGGCGGCGCGACGACGACCGGCCCTGTCTGGGGCTTCGAGCTGGGCGAGCGCCTCATTCTCGACTTGCAGCCAGGCTGGAACCTGGTCTCGCTGCCATTCCAGCCGGACGAGTATTCTTCCCGCCGCT
>MWEG01000096.1 GCA_002070945.1 Lentisphaerae bacterium ADurb.Bin082 | reverse complement strand
TGGGAAAATCAATTGCCTTCAGGCAGGAAAACGACCCATTTTAGGGCGGTTTGAGGAGCCTATGGGACGGTTATGTTTCGCTTCCAAACGTCGGTCCTGGAGCCGTTTCTGGTCAATATCCTGGATGTTGAAGCGGAAAACAAAGCGGCATGGGACAAATTCTGCCGCATCATGTACCGCACCTTGGCGCAGGTCAAGCTCGATCTGGCGGCTGAACGCGGCCTCGAAGAAAAAGATTTTGACTTCACGGTCGCGTATGCGATTGCCGGGACGCATCACATCGGCTGTTTCCAGGTCGGCGACGGCGCACTGGTGCTCCGTCAACATCGTGTCTGCGTGACAGCTTTTGCGCCGCAAAAAGGCGAATTCGACAACATGACCGCGTTTCTGCGCAGCGGTGGAGAAGATTCCAATCATTTCCTGGCCAACTTGTTTCCAGCCCAGGGCAATGCTGGAATCGCCGCTGTTTCCGATGGCCCGCAGCACCTGATGTTCAATCTGGCTGACATGACTCCCGGCAAAGTATTCACGCAAATGTTCGACGACTTGGAAAATGGCCAACTCATCCGGCAGAACATCATGGACTACCTCACCCGCTCAGAATGGAACAAAGACCTACGAGGCGTCGATGACCGTTCCCTGGCAATCCTGGCGCCCACCACGCAGACTGCCGCCAAGGCCGCCGAAGCTGCGCCGGCAAGTAAGAGCCAGAAGCCAAAGCAGCAATCGGCCAAAGCAAACACCGCAAAGCAGAAGCCGAAAGCGGCAGCAGCCAGTGCAGCGGCGCAGGTGCTGAAAGCGGCAACAGCCAGTGCTGAGGCGGCGCAGAACGTGCAGGAGCCGAAAGCGGCAGCAGCCAGTGCTGAGGCCGATACCCCGAGCGAGACTGTCGTTGATTCCGACCACAGCACTGAGCAGCCGTCCAAGCGACTGACGGTCTTTGTCGTGATCAGCTTTGTCATCGCTGCGCTGTTGTTGCAGGCTGTCGTGCTCGGAGCGCATCGACGGGCGCAGTCCAAATCCCAGGCCGTCCTGCATCAGACGCTGAATGAGCTGCTAATGACTGTCTCGAAATTGCAGGAGCAACTTGATGAACTGGTCAAGCTGCGCCAAGACGTCAACACGCCTGAACCGGACGCCGACGCTCAGGCAACCAACCAGCAACAAGTGGACGCCCAGCTGCCCCCAGATGTCAAGGCGGTCGACGAACCTATACGCGAGACTAAGGCCATAGAGCCTGATTCCCTGGCTCTGCCAGCGCCAGCTCCGGTCGGACAAAGCGAAACTCTCTTCAATCCAAGTAACGTGCAGACTAACAGTCAGGAGACGCCATGAAAAAAATACGCCACATCCACGCCGAACCTTGGGAACACATTGCCGTGCATCGCGGCCCACGTCGCAAGAGCAGCGGCGGTGGCGGTGGCGGTGGTGGCAGTAGCGAAGGCGTCTTGGGCGCCGTCATCGTCGTCCTGTTCGTGCTTTGGCTTATAGTCGAATTCTGGGAAGTGATTGTCACCATCCTTGCCATCCTGGTCGGCATAGGCGTTCTCTCCGCCGGCCTACGCGCGTACGGCAATTCTCGCAAAGCCAGCCAACGACGATAAGCCGACCGCCAGAGGCGGCAGCGAGAAAGAGGACGCCTGACTTGGAGAGCATCAACGCATAGCGAAAATATCTAATTGAAATGAACTTGAAAAACTACTTGACGGCTATTAGAGTATTTTTTTCCGGCGTATGCAGCAGTCCTAGGGGGGAAAAGGCGCATCAGGGTAACGCGGAGCCGCTTAGTTTATCATAGCACTGTCATCCAGTCATTAACGATTAACCTTTTTCTGGAGCTTTCCCATGAGTGAATACAGTTCATTTGATTATTTCTGGGGAGAGCGACGTCGGGAACGCCGGGAGCGCCAGGCACGTCGTGAAGCCAATCATCAAGCTTATCTGGAGCGTCAGCGACGACGCGCGGAACGTCAGGCTTATTTGGAACGCCAAGCCAGGCGCGAGGCAAATCGTGCCGCCTATTTTGCTCGTGTTACCAATAACGTACTCCGTTTTAAAGCACAATATGAAGGCATTCTCGAAGACCTAAAACGGCAGGGATTAGATTCATTTATAAAAAATGAATACGATGCTATACAACAGAAAATAATGCAGATCAACAGCCTGCTTGAAGTTGACGAGATTGAGGCAGCCCGTGACATATCGTTAGAAATCGGGCAAACCATACATAGTCTCATTCCGCTTGCATGTAAACAAAAAGAGGAACAACAAATCCAGCGCAATAAACAGCGTGTTTTGCAGGAAGAAGCAGAGCGTCGCGAAGCTGAAATCCGACTGCAGGCTCGTCAGGACTTCATTGATCAAATGAGGCGCAACCTCGAAACGGATAAAGAGAGCAACCCGGAGTCGATTACTGAAGCGATTCAAAAATTAGATGTCTTGAAGAAAAAAGCCGATTCTATGACCGACGCGGATCTTCAAGAGCAGTTAATTTCTGAAAGCGATAAGGTTGATGGTGAAGTTGCTGACGAAACTGTCCGCCGAGAAGTTATTAAAGCAATCTACCAATCTCTTAAAAAGACAGGTTTCATCGTTAACAATCCTCAATTATCAGGGAATGTGGTAATTCTCAAAGCGCAGAAGCCTGCTGGGCAGCAAGCGGAATTCTCGGTAAAGCTTGATGGTGAGTTATCCTTTAAGTTCGACAATTATGAAGGTCAAAAATGTCGAAAAGATATTGATGATGTCACTACTCTGCTTGATGAGTGCTATGGTGTTAAATTGAGCAATCGCAGGGTTCTCTGGTCCAATCCGGACCGTATCCAGAGGGGGAGTAAAGAAAATCCCTCTGGTGGAAATGCTCAAAGTACCAACCGCTAAGACAAATAAGGCAGAGACATGGACAATATAAATCAAACATGGGTAGAAACATTACAGCGCGAATCGGGAATACGACGTGCCATTTTATTGCATGGCGATATCTTGGACGTGTATCAATCTCCCCAAAAAACTAAGGATTATGTACCGATTCAACCCATCGTTTGCTCGACCCTCAGAGCGAAAGGATTTACTGACATTATTTTTTGGGATGCATTTGAGGGCGTAAAAAACATAGAGCCAGAACGTTGGCAGGAATTGCAAAAAGCAATGATTGCAACACCAGCCGCTCAAAAGGAAAATGAACCAACGCCTACTCCTTATGATATGGGGGATGTGTCGTTGGAAGACTCTCAACAAACAGCTCAAGGGTCAGCTCCACCGAATATAGATGACTTTTTGACCGTCGTGCATTTTTATTTGACGCGCCAGACTACAGCGCGCATTGCTTTTATACTCGACTGGTCACATTATCTCTTCACAACCAATGCTTCCCTAGGAGAAGAAGACCGCAAGAGATTGCTGATGCTTTCTAAGTCTATCAATAACGCTCCGCTTGGCTTTGGAACAAATGACGAAATGAAAAATATAGGAAGTCTTCTGGTATTACTCACTTCCAAGATACAAAACATACCGTCCATTTTTTATCAAGGCAATCCATGCGTCAAGGATATTATTGTAACCCCACCAGGACGGCAGGAAAGAGAAAAATTTTTGGACAGGGAGCAGAGCAAATGGAATTTATCTCTAAACCCAATGCTGAGCAAGTCCAAATTTGCCGACTTTGTTGATGCGACTGACGGATTCATGATCCGTGATCTTATCCAACTTGCGCGCTTGTCACGACAAACAGCGGGTGAACCTCTTCCTCCCGAGAAAATCATTAATCTATATCGTTATGGCGAGCAGAAAAGCCCTTGGGAGGATTTAAACAAAGAAAAACTCCGCACAATCTCGGAAAAACTTCGTGAGCGTGTCAAAGGACAGGATTACGCGATAGAAAAAGTAAGGCAAGTTATCATTCGGGCTTATTCTGGACTTTCGGGAGTTCAACATAGCAAAAAGCAACGGATGCCTAAGGGGACTTTGTTCTTTGTTGGCCCAACCGGAGTCGGGAAGACTGAACTCGCAAAAGCATTGGCTGAATTCCTTTTTGGTGATGAAGAAGCCTGCATTCGTTTTGACATGTCTGAATTCAACCATGAGCATAGTGACCAGCGCTTAATTGGCGCACCGCCTGGATACGTCGGTTATGAAGAAGGAGGACAATTGACCAATGCTGTAAAAAAACGTCCTTTTTCGGTTCTACTTTTTGATGAAATAGAAAAAGCTCACCAAAAAATTCTTGACAAATTCCTGCAAATTCTTGAAGACGGCCGCTTAACAGATGGCAAAGGCGACACTGTGTCCTTTGCTGAAACAGTCATCATCTTCACCTCAAATATTGGAGCGGCAGACGTAAAGTTATCAGACAACTCAGGCAATATTCAAAGCGATGGTCTCATTCGTCAAGAATTTATTACTCGTGTTCGCGAACATTTTACGACAGAGCTGAAACGGCCTGAATTATTGAACCGCATTGGCGACCACATCGTCCCCTTCAATTTTATTACCAGCGATGAGTTCCTTTTTGCCATTGCAAAAGCTAAAATGCAACCAGTCAAAGAGGCACTTAAAGAAAAATATGGAATTAGTGACGTGTTGTTTACTGATGAAGAAAAGGCATTCTCAGCCGTCCTGGCCTCTCATGACAGAACCACGGGCGGGCGTGGCGTGTTGAACGAATTAGTGAAGACTATCATTGACCCGCTGTCACTTTTTATCTTTGAAAATGAAATAGTTACTCGCCAGAAGCGTTTATTCATCGCACTATCTGACTCATCTGAATTTTCGTTTCATCTTGCGGAGTGAGTTATGGCCAAAATCAACATTGCTCATTTCATAGAGAATACAGAAGTCGAGGGGCCGGGAAAAAGATTTGCTGTTTGGGTTCAAGGTTGCCTTCGTCATTGTCCTGGATGCTGCAATCCTCAATTCCTTGACTTTATCCCCAAGACTATTTTGGACTCCCAACAGCTTTGTTCCCATATCAAAACATCACAATGCGACAATGGAATAGAAGGGGTGACATTTCTTGGCGGGGAGCCCATGCTCCAAGCTAGAGGTCTCTCAGAGGTTGCCAGTTTTTGTCGAAAAATAGGCTTGTCAGTCATGGTATTTTCAGGATATACCCTTGAGGAGCTTCAAAAAAATGACATTCCTTTTACCGAAGAACTCTTGCAATTCACCGATTTACTTGTGGATGGTGCTTACGACCAGAACAAGCCAGAAAAGGAGCGCAATTGGGTGGGATCGACAAATCAGCGCTTCCATTTTTTGACTAACTTCTATAAAGACGGGATTGAATTCGATGAACGATTCTCTCACAGTTTTGAATTGCGTTTTATTTCAGATGGGAGTATAATCACCAATGGTTTTCCATGGCAAGTTGTCATGGAGTCTAATCGTCCCTAAACTTTTAGATTAGGTAGGTAAAACATGGCTCAAATGATCTTCAATCCAGGACAATTCACTGCCCCAAAAGCTAAACCACTGCCAATTATCCTTCTTCTTGACACCAGTGGCAGCATGAATACTGTAACGAATCCGGAAGACGTTCGCCGTACAGGACGTAGGGGGGTTGACGACGGGTGCACTGTCGAATATGTCGAAAATGGGATTGCCCGTATTGACGTCCTAAATAAGGCGGTAAAGAAGATGGTGAGGACATTTGCTCAATACGAACGTAATGAGACTGAGTTTCTTGTCGCCATTATAACATTTGGCGAAGACACGCGCCTTGTTCTTCCGCCCTCACCAGCTTCGGATGTGCGTTTTACAAATTTGGAAGCAAACGGCAATACCCCTTTAGGCGAGGGCTTATCCATTGCCAAAAAACTCATAGAAGATAAGAATCAGATTCCAAGCCGTTCCTACCGTCCTTTGATTATATTGGTTTCTGACGGCGAACCTGATGAAGGATGGCAAACCCCATTTGATGACTTTACACAAAATGGACGCTCGGCAAAATGCGATCGCATGGCCCTCGCCATTGGCAACGATGCAAACCGTACTATGCTTTCCAAGTTTATAGAAGGTACGGGGCACGATGTGTTTGAAGCTGAAAACGCAGAAGAAATCACTAATTTCTTTAAATTTGCTACGATGTCTGTTGTCACGCGCACCCTTTCCAGCAATCCAGACATAGTGCCGAAGGACGCAGAGGTGAAAGAACCTCCAAGGCTGGCGCGAAAGCCAGGCAAGCCAGAGCCTATTGGAACAGAACAAGCTGCTTCAAATAAGCAAGAGTCTCCTGCTTCACATGATGACGACGACGATGACGATGACGATGGTTACTTTTTTGTTCGCAAAAAATAGATGCAACACATGCCAAATCCATATTAAGGATTACGCGGACAACTTCACCTGCCAATCGAATCCATCAGCCAGCGTAGATATGCTTTAGTTCCTGCTCCGCATGTGGCATCAATAAGCGTCTGAACAGGAAATCACCTGATTGAAGAAAGATGGCGAAAACAAGCATGCCTGTGAAGTAAAACTGGCTAACATTAGCAACTATTGGCATAGCATCTTGATAAAAAACAAAGGAATTGCCCCTGGAGTTCCTTCCCTAAAATTAGGAGTGTAGCGTGAGCCAGATGATATTCAATCCTGCTGCATTTGTTGCTCCGAAAGCCAAGCCCATGCCTGTTATCTTGGTGTTGGACAACAGCGGCAGCATGAGCGGCGAGAAAATAACAAGCTTGAACGAAGCCGTAAGGGTCATGCTGGAGACATTCAAGAAGGCAGAATGTGACGATGCGGCCTTCAATCTTGCGATTGTCACCTTCGGCACAGGCATCCACCTTCTCCAGCCCATGACTGGCGTGAGCCAAATACATTGGCAGGACATTCCCATCAGCAGCATTGAGGCATGCAAGCGCCTGACCGGAACCTGGGATGATGCTGCGGCACGTGGAACACCGCTGGGCGCGACACTGCGTATCCTTAAGGCCATGATCGAAGATAAAACCGTGATTCCATCCCGCGTCTACCGTCCAGCAATCATCCTGGTTTCGGATGGACATCCGACCGACAAGTGGAGCGATTCCCTGGCTGAATTTACGCAGGAAGGGCGTTCATCCAAATGCGACCGCTGGGCAATGGCCATTGGACGCGATGCAGATGCCGGCACCCTTGGCAAATTCATTGCAGGGATTAAAAATGAGGATGGCACACCGCGAAAATTGCTCTATGCGAACGACGCGAAGACGCTCAAGGATAACTTCTCGTTTATTACAATGAGCGTCACCAACTCCGTGGCCACAGCCTCCCAATCAAAGGTACTGACGGTCAGACCCATTACTGTTGTGCCGACGTGTGTGAATGAGGGTCACGATGCGCCAAAATTGGCTCAAAAACCGATGACGCAGCAGAAGGCGGAAGAGGATGATGATGGGTTCTGGTAAAACCATGCTTTACCTCATTTGTGATCTCTCCGGTTCCATGGCCGAGGGCGGCAAACGACTGCTTGTGCGCGGAATCGTCCGCGCTGTCGAGCAATACGTTCGCTTAGGCTATGCCGCCGCCGACATCAAACTGGTCCTTTGGAAAGCAAATGCTGCCATTGCTGACTGGAACCAGGATGACGAGGTTCCAGCGGAACTGCTGCAATGCAGCGGCTCTGCCAGCGTTGACGCCATAACTGAACTGCTTGATGAAAAGCCGAGCGGGCGTGTGCTTCTGCTCACAGATGGCTGGTGGACAAGCGAAAATGACAGTGCATTGAAAAAATGGAAGCAGGCGCTGCCGCTTGATACGATCCACATCATCAAGATTGGCGGCGATGCAAACCCGCGGCTGGAAGGAGACGACGTGTTTTCTGCCGAAGACTTCTTCTCCGCGCTTGATGGCTGGCTTACACCCACCAACCAAGATACTTTTAACTTTAAGAATAACGACGACAAAAGATGACATCAGCGTGGAAAGCCTTTGGCGCAAGTGTTCGGGGCACCAGCCATATTTGCGCCTGCTTGCCAAACCAAGATTTCTTTATTATCGCCAGGCACCTCTGGGGTGACGTCATTGTCGCTTCCGATGGCCTGGGGTCACGTCCAACTTCCGAATACGGCTCCAAGGCCGCTTGCCGCGCAGTTGTGCAAGCCGCATGGAACTGGAAAAACATGAAGGGAGACACAGAAAGACTTCTGGCGCAAATTCACAAGAATTGGCTTGCCTGCGTCGAGCCGTTTGAACCTCAAAAAAGCATGGCCACTTGTCTTTTCGCGATTCGTCCAGCCGAGGGGCAGATCATTTTTGGGATGCTGGGCGACGGGCTGGCTGCCGTCATAACAACCGATGGCGCCTACAAAGAATTGGTCGATGACAAGGAAGACAGCTTTTCCAACCAAACCGATGCGCTTTCGGAAAAGACGCAAACCAAGCACTGGCGCATAGCATCGGTTGCCCAGCATGAATGTTGTGCCGTGCTGCTTTGCACCGACGGTGTCGCCGACGATTTGCTTGCTAAAAAACGAGGGGACTTTGTGCGGCATATCTACGAACAGGGACAGCAGCTCGCTTCCGTTACAATGGCCCGGGAACTCCGAAAAATGCTTGAGGGCTGGCCGGTTCCCAAACATTCCGATGACAAGACATTGGTCTGCCTATATCGCCGCGAGAATGGGAAATGAGTGAAAAAACAAAACAACTGGTTGACGAATCTGGGAACATCCACCAGTGCGCCAAAGAACTGGCACGAGGCGGACAAGGCGTTGTCTATCGTACCGAAGATGAAAACCTTGCCATAAAACAACCGTTAGGCCCAGACGGGGAACTCGACAATGACGCAGATATGCACAAAACATTTCAGCGCATCCGCACCCTGCCCTTGCCCAAAAACATTCCGATTTCGCTTCCATTGGCCATCCTTCGAGACGAACCCGGCTATGTAATGAAACTTTTGAGCGAAATGAAACCTTTTGCTATCTTCTCCCTGAACGGCGAACAGCGTGCCGAGCAGGACAATGAAGTGCTGCCACAATGGCTCTCCGGCATTTCTGACAAAAAAATGGCGCAAGATTTGGCGCATTACGCCCAAACCGGTTCTACGCGCCGCCGTCTGTACGCGCTCTATAAATGCGCCGCCATCCTGGTGCGTCTGCACAATGCTGGCCTTATTTACGGTGACGTTTCTGTCAACAATTGCTTCATAGGCGAAAACATTCCCTGCGAATGTTGGTTGATTGATGCGGACAATCTGCGCCTGGAGCGACTTTCAGGCGGGAACACCGTCTATACACCTCATCTCGGTGCTCCCGAAATCGTGCAGGGCCTGGATTCATCCCGACCACGCACCGACTGTTGGGCATTTGCCGTGATGGCGTTCAACATGCTCGCCCTCTGCCACCCATTTATCGGCAAAAAAGTGTTGGAGCCTGACGAGGAAGCTGGCTGGGATGCCGAGCCTGCCGCCGATGGTATCCCTGCCGATTTGGATGAACAGGCGTACGCAGGATATTTGCCATTTATTGACGATGAAGATGACGACAGCAACGAGCTTCCAAACGGAGGGCTGCCGCGTCAACTTGTTCTAACACCACAAATACGCCGTCTCTTCCAAGAAACCTTTGGTGCAGGAAGGACACAACCGCACCGGCGCCCCTCAATGGCGTTTTGGGCGTTGGAATTGGCGCAAGCGTTTGACAACTCTATTGTCTGTCCAGCATGCAGCATGAGTTATTTCTATGTGCCAAACGCTGAGATGTGTCCCTATTGTCAAACTCCGCGGCCGGCATTTGCCATCGCCAAGACAAACCGCTGGCAAATGAATCTCTTGCAAGACGGTGCGACGCCGCTGCCGCATCGCCTCTTCCACCCGTTTTCATTCACATCAAGCGACACCACGGAATACGAAGCAGATGTGAGCTTAACCGCCAAAACCGCCAAGCGCGTGCGCGGCACAAGCCAATTTCCAGCAGAACTCACCTTTGAATTTATAGAGGGTGCAAAATGAAATTTGATGACATCCCCGCACCTCGCCTATCTCTGCGCGTCAAGCCTCTGAACGCTGCCAACACCCTGCGTGATGGCCCTGTCCTGTCCATCAAAACAGCCACGCTTCGCGGTGAATTCGAGTTGTACACAAAAACAACCGTTGCAACGGTTATGCCAACCAACTCTGCCGATGTCAACCCGCTGACCGACGTGCTTGCCACGGGATGCGCCATCCTCGCACAACTCACCAACCCCGCCCCTGATGGAAGCACCGAATTGCAACTTGTCCTCTTTAATGGCGAACAACTTGAAATGGGCGAACTCGAAATTGGCATAGACGAAAAAGTTATGCAAGCAGTTGAGAAAATTGCCCAACTGAAATCACTTGACAAAATCGCCCAATACTTGCAGGAGCAGTGCGTTTTTAAACTTGAGGAAAAGACCTTCTTTTTCATGTTTGCCGGCGAATCCGCAAAGGCCTATCTCGAAAAAAACATCCCAGACCAAAAAAACAACCGCAGCAAAGGCGGTGATGATGAAAAAACTGCTTCTGCGGACTCCGCATCTGATGATGAATCTTCTGCCAATTTGGACGAAGAATCGGAAGAAGCCATAGCAAATGACAAAGCGGAGTACAGCAACCGTCACTTTGCTGTCTTAGGTGCAAACATCAGCTTTGCACTCGCTGAAAAGGAAAAGACTGACGGACAGACGATTTTTCTCGCCTCGCGCATCAGGCACGTCCGTAACCAGCAAAAAGAATCAGGCCTGCGCATTGCCTGCGGCAACCTTAAATTCCTTGATTGGACTGCTGCTGGCGAGCGCGCCATGCTTGCAAAAGCGCAATTGGAAAAACTCCTTAAGAACGATGGGAGTTACCTCAAAAAATGGGACGAATTCGGCAACATCGAAGACGCTTTGTTACTTGAACGCGCGCGCGCCGTCGGCGAAGTTACGTTCGAGGTGACCAGCGAGAACAAAGATGGCACTATCACTATACAGTGCGACTCTTTGACGCCGCAACAGAAGGAAGCGTTGGCCAATGTTTCTGAAATAGAAATTACAGATGCAGATGAAACTCCGGAGTACTTGACAAATCCGAGCATGACATTTAATGAATATATTGATACGATTTCAAATAAAAATACCAATAATGTCATGCTGAAGGTGGAGTATTTCAATGTTGCGACAAGTGAATTACTGTTGCGTTCAGATTCCAAGCCCTCCGGCACCAAGTTCATTTATTCCATTGTCGGCGAACTTGCACAAAGCAAGCGGCGTATGCAAGCACGGAAACTCATCCAAACCACACGTTCTGCCAACCCTAATCTCGGGTTGCTGATAGAGGAAAACGGAGACATTCCTCCCTGTCAACCTCCGCCGAAGATGAAGCCGCTGACAGCGTTTGTGCGGAAAAAAGTATTTCGAGACTCTGCTCCCACTATGGCGCAGGAGCGTGCCATTGAAGTCGCGCTCAACACGCCGGACATCGCCCTTATCCAAGGCCCGCCCGGCACCGGGAAAACCACCGTTATCGCCGCCATCGTCGAACGCCTTAACGAAGAATCAGACAAACGCAGCAGCACCCGGGGGAGCATTCTTCTTTCCGGGTTCCAACACGATGCAGTCGAAAACATGATTCGGCGAATGGCGTTCAACGGGCTGCCAGTTCCTAAGTATGGACAACGCTCAGGAGAAGCTCAAAATGCCGACTTGTCACGTTTTGAGAAAGACCTGCAAGCCTGGTTCGAAAGATGGGCAGAAAAACTGCGCGTTAAAAATCCGCAAATTAATGAATCGCTGGAAGAAAAGCACCTGCGTGGGCTTTGTGTTCAATACCTTAAAACTCCAACGCTTACGTTGGCAAAAAATCTCTTGGAAGCCGCTTTAAAGCGACCAGATTCCACGCTTGGGGAAGATTTGCGAAAGCGCTTGCAAGTAGAGCTAAAACGTATTAAAAGCGAGCAGAACGACCTGCCAAAAGCCAACCCTCATCTCACCGTTGTACGCGGCATTCGCGTTACGACTCATGGTTTCAGTGATGACGGCCCAGACCGGGCTGCCGACGCGCTGTTTGCCCTTCGCGACGAATTGGATGAGGCAGACAAAAGCCTGCTTGCCCAAGCGCAAAAATGGCGGGATGCGGAGTCTCCTCCATTTTTGAAAGAACTGAAAGCACTAAGAGACAAGTGTTTAATACATTTCACACCGGCTCCGATGTACAGAGTGGAAAAAGCACGTGACACTGTGGTTGAACTCATCCAGAAAACTATTGCCCGTATTCGCTCACATGGCTTTTCTGCCAAGGACAAAAAAAACGCAGCACTCGTCGAACTCCTCTTGGAAGTAGAGAACAATCCGTCCAGCATCTTGGAGGCTGTCTCAGATTACAGTTTTGCCTTTGCCGCGACTTGTCAGCAAAGCGTAAATAAATTGATGCAGGAGGTGAAGGGTATTAATCCCAATGTCGCTGATGCAAAAATGGAGTATCAATTTGTGATTATTGACGAGGCTGCGCGTGTCAGCCCGCGTGACCTGATGATCCCAATGGCGCAAGGGAAGCGCATCATCCTCGTTGGCGACCACCGCCAGTTGCCGCAACTTATTGACGAAGAAGTTGCAGCAAGAATGGAAAAGGAGAAAACGACCATATTAGACTCTTCGACGGGAGAGAACTCGCAAGACGATAGGACGCCGATAGATGAACAAGACTGGCTGAAAAAAAGCATGTTTGAGTATCTTTTCACCGAACGCCTTCCACAACTTGAACAAACTGACGGCATTACGCGCCATGTGACGCTTGACAAGCAATACCGCATGCATCCACTCCTCGGCGACTTCATCAGCCGTAACTTTTATGAACGCTTTAACCATGAAGAAAAATTCGGCTCTGGCCGCCCCGAGAGCGATTTTGCGCACAACTTGCCTGGCACCAATGGCAAATGCGCAGCATGGCTGGACGTGCCATTAAAAAGTGGACAAATGGTTAACCAAGGAACATCGAAAACCCGCCCTGCCGAAGCGGATGCGATTTGCGCTCAACTAAAAAAATGGATGACGTGTGAAGAGGGGAAAGGGCTTTCGTTTGGCGTTATAGCGTTCTACAAAGCACAAACAGAGCTCATTAAACAAAAACTCGGTAATAAATTCTTTGAAACTACCGCATGTGAACGACTGCCTTCCGGCGAGGAGCGCCTTCGCGTTGGCACCGTGGACTCTTTTCAAGGCATGGAATTTGACGTAGTGTTCCTTTCACTGGTTAGAACCGAAGTCATTAAAACCGGAGTCAAAAGTTTTGGCTTTTTGAAAGTCTATAACCGTCTTAATGTCAGTATGAGCCGTCAAAAGAAACTGCTGGTTGCTGTTGGCGACGCTGCATTTTACGACACCGCCGCTGGCCGCGAAGAGGTTCCAAGCCTAGCAGACTTTTTGAATCTATGCCGCACGAAAGGGGTGGTGATGTGAAAAAAATCTTCGACTACAACGCAAAAAAAATTCCCTGCGGCATCATTGGCCGTGCGCGCGAACTCGCCTGGCCATGCGAAATGTTCCGTATCACTTTACCCAAGTTAAAGCGCGTCGAAGATAGCGATTTCAACCCCCTTGAAATGTGCGTTCTCAAACTACTCGCCTACGGGCGATACGAAGCGGAAACATTGGCAGAAGAAACCTGCCTTCCACTCGACCTCATCGAACTCATCCTTTTGCGCCTTTACGAACATGAAAAAATTGACGAGTATAATCAACTGTCATCCAACGCACGGAATGAGATTGAGAAACTCAATACTAAAGATACTACACCGACCGACTATGAAACTTGCGTCATCTTCCGTGAATGCATCGACGGCGTGCTTCTGCCATTCATCAAAGATAACGATGATGCGAAACCCGTAGAGCTTGAAGATGATTTTACACTGAAAGGGAGTATTCGGCTTAGAGAGCTCTTTCCGTCGCAAAAGACATTTCCAACGCCAACAGTCAATGATATTATATCGGCCTTGCGAACGATGGCACGGCGACACAAAGTGTCCAATGATGATTACCGCATTCCTCCTGTGGAGTATATTTCGGTTATTCCAGATGGCCCCTGTGCTTTGCGTGTCCGCATGGTCATCCAGCGGAACAGCGATTGGCGCATCCTCAATCCGTTCGGAAAAGGATTTACGCCGGAATTAGAGCCGGTGTATGACAACCTGCTGGAACGGAACCAAGAGGAAGCCAATTCCTTCCGCCAATGGCAGATGAAGAACAAAGGCGAACGCCCGGTGCGGCAGTCAGGGGAGCGTGACCGCAAGGTAGAACCTTACGAGACAGAAGAGAATCGCAGCAGCTATCCTGAACTTCTCTCAGCGTTAAGACGTGCCGACGGCGTCTATGCCGCCCTCGAGTGGGCTTTGTACTATGCCCTGCAAGAGGTACCCTTTAAGCCCATTGTGCAATCACTCCAAATCGACACAAGAGAAAACATCGTGAAGCGACTTTCCGAAGCCAGCAATGACTTGGAGTTGGAAGTAGAACCCAGATTGCTATCGTGGCTCGTGCCTACCGAAGGCAAATTACAATCATTCCTTGAGCATGAAGATGCACAAATGGGAGTAGTCTTGCCGCTGGCTATTTTTGCGGCGCACGCCGACTCGAATAGTATGTTCCACAAAGTTGCCAAAGCACATCCAAACCTGGTGCCACGCATCTCCGCCCTGAAAGAACGACGAGATATCAAAGCACACGGCAAAAACCGGATGGAGCAAATTTACGGAGAGGACGACTGTGCATTTATGCAAGATGTCGTCACCACGCTCTTGCCGTCTATCATTTTTTCAAGCTCGCCGACAGAAAAAAAAGATGATAAAAACACCAGCGCTGACATTCGTTTCGACGCCCGCCTCGCCTTGCAGGACTTTTTTGGGGTAGCTGTCTTTAACCGCATGGACAGCAATTTACAAGAGAACTTGCTGAGAGCTGAGATATTCCAGCAGGAACACGCCTCGGAGCCAACCAAGGAAGAAACCACGAAGGCTCAAGAGACATCCAGTTCCAGTGATAGCATTGCAGAACGCATTGATGCCCTGCCGTGCATCAATGCGTTGTATGCCGCCGCGCAATGCGCGTTCCGTCCTTTTCTCGTCGGCGGCGAACAGCCTGCTTCTGCCACCATTGATGCAGCCGCGCAAAAGGCCGAGAATGTCGGCTTTGGCGAAATGCCTGAATCCCTGCGCACTGTCCGGCAGGATATGCTGCAACGGACTCTGGACGGTGATGACCAAACCCTGGGGGCAAGTGTCATTGCCTGGCTCTTGCTGGCAGACAATGACCTTTTGCAACAAGTAGCGAAAACACTCCCGTCATTTTTTTCAGACATTGACAACCTGCTAACCTTGCGTGGGCACGGCAACCAATCGAGTATGATGCAAGAAAAAGAAATCAATGCACATTGCAAAGCCATTTATAAACTCATAAACACCATCATGGAGGCGTAAGACTATGGGATTATCTGAAAAGCCAAAAGCGACCCCCAAGAGAATCGCAAAAAAACAGGAAGCGCAGGACATTGAGCTGAAAAACCGTGAAAACGATGTCAAACAAAATATGGAAAACATCGCGCACGAGCGCCTTGCTCTTGAAAAGTGGCGCGATGAATTGACCGAAGCCCAGCAGAAACAAGCGGCAGAAGCAGCCGACCTCGAACATCGCCGCCAGGAGGTCATCCGCCTCGAAGCTGAAGCAAAGGCAGGCTTTGCCCAAGCGCAAAAGGACAGCTTCAAAGAAGTCATCGAAAAACGCCTTGAAGAACTCGACGCTCGCCAAAAGGATTTGGATGCTTTGGAGAAACGCATTGCGGCCGACCTCGCGAAAGTGACGGCAAAAGAAGGCGAAGTGGCTAAGCGTGAACTCACAGTTACTGAGCGTGAGCAAAAAGCCGACGCTGGTTTTGCCGACAAAGCGGCAGTGTTGGCAAAGGAGGCAAAACGCCAACACGAAGCAAATCAGCAGCAAGCCGATTTATTGAAAGAACGCACGGCGCAATTGTCGAATGAAAAGAACAAACTTGAAAAAGCGAAAGAGGCATTGCGCCAACGCGAGCAGGCGGTTGCCGAGGCCGAACGCCAGCGTGACTCGGGCTACACCGATGCTCGCACCGCCCTTGACGCAGAACTCAATGGCAAGCGCTCGGCATGGCAGGACGAGGCAGCCCAGCAACGTGCTGATCTGCAGAAAGAATTGACCGAAAAGAAGGCGGGCGGACTTGCTTCATTGGAAGCTGAAATGACGGTCATTCGAGAAAAGCGCTTCGCAGAAATTACTGCTGCTGAAGAGCAGGAGCGTGCCCGCATTCGTAAAACTGCTGATGATGAGGCAAAGCGGATTCAGGATGAAGTCGCCAAAGAACGAAAAGATTGGGAGAAAAAACGCACCGATCAGCAAGAGAATTTGAAAAAACAGGCCGAAGCGAATGAAAAAAAGGCGGCCGAACTATCTGCCAAGGAAGACAGCCTGTTAGGCAAGGAGCGAGAATTGCAGCTCATAGAGCGCCACCTTGAAGAGCAAGGCTACGCACTTGAGAAAATGGTTGAGGAACGAATCGCCGAACGCAAGGCGTCATACGAGCAACTCGAAGAAGGACGCCAGGAAGAAATCAGCCGTCTGCGCGATTCGCTGCAAATCCAGACCGATCTTGTTGGTGCATTTGAGCATTTGAAGCGTCAACTCGGCGACAAAGACCCAGCTGAAGTCCTGCGCGACCTGAACACCCAGAGCGACGAACTGAAACGCCACCGAGACGAACTCGCCAAACGCCCCTCCGAAGAAATTCGCGAACGCTACAAGGCTCAAGAGGCAGAAATTAAAAAACTCAAAGCCGATGTCGAAAAACGCGAACAAGAACGCCAGAAGATAGATGCGCAACTAAGCGAAACCCAGGAATTACGTCGCAAAAACAGTGAGCTGGAAGCGGACCTCAAGGTGACCAAAAATCAAAAGGAATTGTTTGAGGATGCGGCAAATGAATACAAAACCGAACTTGACCGCCTCCGCGCCGCCTACAAACGTCCCGCAGAGACCGCTGACTTTTACAAAGAAATCGAAAAGCCGCTTATCCCCGCTAATAAAATCACGTTTTTTAACAAAGACAAAAAGCAAAGAGAACTTAAATGGCTTGGCAATCTTGACGAACTGGAGTGGCTTAATAACATTAGCAATGCCTGCGATCAATATGGATTGCACTTTTCGCCACGCATTCTTAAATCGTTCCACACCGCGCTCAAAACAGCAGAGTGGTCGCCGCTTACAATCCTTGCTGGCGTCTCCGGCACTGGCAAGTCGGAATTGCCGCGGCTCTATTCCCACTTTGGTGGGCTGATGTTCCAGCCCCTCTCTGTCCAGCCGAACTGGGACTGCCAGGAATCCATGCTCGGCTTCTTCAACCCCATTGACAATTGTTTTTGCGCCCAACCTGTTTTGCAATTCCTTGTGCAAAGCCAAAAAGAATGGACTGACGAATATCCCGGCCTCTCAGATGCCGTTTGCCTCGTTCTCCTTGACGAGATAAACCTAGCACACCCTGAACTTTATTTTGCCGGATTTTTGAGCAAGCTCGAACAACGACGCGGGATGAAGGCGACAGATGTTCCCAGCCTGCCAGTGAATATTAGCTCCCGGGAAAAATACCCACTTCCGCTCGGTCGCAATGTTCTTTGGACAGGAACAATGAATCAGGACGAAACCACCAAGTCGCTCTCCGACAAGGTGCTTGATCGCTCCATCGTCATCCATTTCCCACGCCCGACCCAACTTAAACGCCGGGAAAAACTGACCCCCTTGGATAATATGAACCGCAGCCCACTTTTACGCCAAGAAACTTTCTTCAGTTGGGTTACACCAGAAAGCACATTTACTGACGAACAAATCAAGCCTTACAAAGACTTTATCGAAGAGATAAACAAGTCGCTCGGTGTTGCTGGTCGCGCTATTGGGCACCGCGTCTGGCAATCGGTTGAATACTATATGATGAACTATCCAGACGTGCGCGCCGCACTCAAAAACAGCAATGACGAAGCTACGTTCAAAAAAGCCATGCATGTCGCCTTTGAGGATCAACTTGTCCAAAAGGTGATGCCCAAATTGCGCGGCATTGACACACGTGGCAAAAGTAAAAGCGACTGCCTTGACAAAATCCGCGGACAGCTCAGTGAAGGTATTGATGGTATGCCGTTCAATCTCTTAACTGACTTCGACCTCGCCTGCGAACTCGGCTATGGCCAGTTCATTTGGCAGTCAGCTAATTATCTCGGAAATGATGAGAACGACGCAGAGGGTGAAAAGCCGGTTGCCGAGCCGCCCGCTGCGCCCGAAGAATCACCTGATAAAAAGCCGAAGTCAAAAAAGGCGAAATAATGACAATCACTGAACTTTACCGGCTGTTCCCGCAGGATACACCTGATGGCGAGAAGGCGCGTTTGCTGCTAGCGCAAACACATTGGTATTCTTCCATAGCGGATTTTGACCCGAAAACGAGTGAGGCTTTGCCAAGAAACATAAGCAGTGTGCTGAAAGATAGTTCTGATTATGGAAAAATCGAATTTTCACCTAGGAAAACCACAAGTCAAACCACTCAATCGACAATTAAAGACCGCCTCTGGCGCATCACTGAACACGTCCGCCCGTCGTTAGAGAAACTTTTCCGAACACTCAATGAAAGTCCGCGCCGTGAGCATGCGCTCCTGCATATTCGCGCAGTGCGCGAACTCGACACCTCTTCGTTTCTGGCCTTGTCTCGCCGTCCTGGACGCACAATCCGTGAGAAGCTTGCAGGCAAGCCCTATCTGCAAGCCGTGCGGCGCTTTCAATCTGTTGACCTGCCAGAAAACCGCCTTTTAAAGGCATTTGCGGAACAATTGGCCGAGCTGCTGGAACTGCGCATCCATAACCTCGGCGAAAAACCCGATGAGCTGCTCGAAAAAATCCGTTCTTGGCTTATGGCAGATGAAACAAAAACTATTCGGCGCTGGGACAACCTGCCTCCCAATAATACGCTACTCTCTCATCGGCATTATCGTGCCGTCTATGACGCCTGGCGATGGCTGCAAACGCTCGATGATGACATTACAACAGACATGGAACATCTCGACGGGCGACAGGAAACGAAGCAGAAATGGCTGGAATACGGAGAGATGTACGCTGCCGGCCAACACCTTTTCGCCGAAATGCCAGTCCTCTTCAATTATGATGAATTTGAAATTCTCCCCTGGACAAATAATCTCCTCTTTATCCAAGTTGAAAAGCCACTCGTACGCCAAGGCGCTCCAGACCCAATCGACACTCCCGCCTGCATTGACTTGTCTGAACTTTATCCGAAATATGCTACCATTAAAAATGATAAAACAGGCGAGACTTCAGGCGCAGGACATCCCTATAGTTCTGTGGTAAAACGACTTCCGTCCTGTCTGCTCTGGCAACGCTGGCAAAATGCCAATGAATCCGTGGATATCGAACTTTTCAACGCTGATGCCGCCTATCTTCATCCTGATTCGACTATCATTTCCTCATTCGACCTCTTGTTCTCAAAAAAACATAGCTTCGACCATCTCGACAGTGCTGCCCGCGCCTTTGCGAATAAGCTACGCGAAATATTCAAAAACGACAGTCTATTATGGCTTCTTCCCGATTACCTTAACGACTTTGAACTTGAAATTACTCGTCGCAATCTCAATGCATGCTTTCCCAAGGCAGAACCAATCCCGCGTTCCATTGCTGCCATATTTGAAAAAGTAGACTTTAGCAGAATTAGGGGTAGCGGTTATTCAGTAGTCGTCATAGATTCCCTTGGCGGCAAACATTGCGCCACAAAACTGGAAGCGCGATTTAACCAAGAACTGGCCAAGCGTCTGCCGGAAACATACGGATTCTATTGGGAACGGCATCCACCAATTATCCTTCAAGATACAGAGCCACTAAGCGACACGGAAAGTGATAAACAGACAACACACGGCATCATCACCGTAGATGCACAGGATAAATGGCATGACGCGACGTATCCCAAAAACACTGGATTTATTGAACAAGACGCATTGCGCCAAGATAAACGCATTGGATATTTCACATACCTTATCACGTTGACTACAAGCCCAATACGCGGGGGCATCAAATTTTACCCCCTGCAACAACGCGCCGGGGAGATTGCCCTTTGGCGCGATTATTTGCCTGAATTATCCTTTACAGATATACCCCAACAGCTCACGGAAAAATTCTTTTGGTGGGGAGATTTCAATCTTGTTGAAAATGTGTACATAATTCCAAGAAGAGGAAATGCCACGGATATCCCGATTGAACGCACTTTCACCCTGCCTGTCAACCCTCAAAAACCTCAAGACCATTACCGTTTTGGCTTGAGACTAGGCGAGGGGCAAAAGGAACTGAACTACATCGCATATTTAAAATCGCCGGCTTTCCCTTTAAAAGAAAATACTGAGTGTAAACTCAAGATGACTTATAACTATGGGGCGGATGATCCATACGAACTGCGCTTTATCCCACAGGACCCAGCAAAAGCAGGTTTCCAATCTGTCAAGGTTGAATGGCGCTTGGCGTCAGAAGATGGCGCTAAACGCCTTGAAGATTTGCCAATACCAACTTTCCCATCCCCTAAAACATGGGAGGATTTTCAAAAATTTCCGGATAGGGATGGCAATGGTTCCTCCAACCTTTTGGAAAGAATGGAAAGGGACATGAAAAAAATTTCTGACATAGCACGCTACGGGCGCATATCGGGAGTAGTTACCGAATGGATCAACAGAGGACATGACAATGTATTCTGTTTCATTGACAATACGTTCATACACAAATCTTGGTTGCCTTTAGTTCCTGCACAGGATTTACCTGAACCGGAAGATACTCTTTCATTCTATAAAATAGAAAATGAATCCGGAAAATTTTCTGCAGAAGATATTACAATCGGAAAATCTCAGCCAACTCATCGTTTTTGGGCTAATGGTCTTAGATTTCGAACCCTAACCATCTGGAATCATGGCAATTCGCTTTCAGAATTGGATGCACCTGACCATTTCAGGCATGCAATACAAGAAGGAATCAGAAATAGCATTTCGATAATTGAATCTGAAGACATGCCGGAAACGCTTAAAGAAGAGCTTTTCTTCTTTTTGTGCTGTCTTCATAAGGATGCGCCTGAAATCGTTGCAGACCGACTCCTTGAGATTACAAGAAACAAAGAGCTTTTGCGGCGATATAATAGGAACATTGCATTTGCAATCGGCAATGCTGAATTGTCATACCAAAAAAAGCTGCTGGATAATATAGTAGATCCCATTGAAAATGAGGGACGAACCAAATCAATTACCATGGAAGTATTGTCAATAGCTCTTTGGCGTTCCCAAAGACTTATTTTCATGTTATCCGATAAGAAATTGAAAAAGATATGTACTGATTTACATCAATGCATTCTCTTTGATTTACGAGAACTGAAATCCGAAATTTCTGAATTGCAAATTCAATCCCATCTTCAAAAAGGACTTACCAGAATAGAAGCACACGAGAAGGAAAGATTCTATCAGGAAAATACACTTTGCAAGCACTTGGAACTCCTTTTGGCACTCCTTCGTAGCCGAGAAAACTTCAAAATGTTTTTAGCTCCGCAGCAAGAGATCACTAAAGAATTTGTAAGGTTAATTGACAATATCTATTACACATTGATTGATAAAAACATCGAACTTAAATCGCGAATCAGTCTTCAAATCGAAAAACCTGCCATGTTCAGCGACGCACCTGACCTGCTTTACGCTCTGCGGATGTACCTCACGGGTGACTCCGGAGCAAATTCAATCACAATTTCAGGCGTAAGGGACGATGAATAATATATAAATCGCGCTGGACATATTAATTTATGGCTTTTTTTCCTGTTTTTACGAAGAAAGCGAAGTCACGATTTCGTATGCCTCAGGCAAACTCAAAGCTACGGAATAATATTGCCCACATTCTCAATGGCGGCGCGGATATGATTTTTTTTGACCATAAACATATATCGTGAACTTCCTAACATTTTTACACTCAATAGCGTATCTCATTGAATTATAGGACAATACAAAGTTAGTATTGAGTGTAAAATAACACTCATAATTTCCTTTTGATTTTTGATACAATCACTTCATAATCAAGAACATAAGCTTTTCAAGTGTAAAAAATTCAGGAAACTAACATATATAACATCATCATGCTCCTCCAATAGAAAATCAGTAATTCAGATAAAAATAATGGTGTATTTATGTCTGATTCAAAATATCACAAAACCGTGATCATCAATCGTGCTGTTTCCGGCTCCGGCAAAACCACGCTGTCGCGTTGCGTCACTGATGCGCTCCAAGCAAAGGGCTTGACGGTCACCATTCATTCGACAGACGAGTTCTTCATGCAGGATGGACGCTATGTCTTCGAGCTAGACAAACTAAACGCATACCATGTGAAGAACCTCGCCAACTTCACTGCCGACCTCAAACGCGGCATAGATGTCGTGATTTGCGACAATATGAATCTCCTGCCGTGGCAATCGCAACCCTACACGGACGCCGCTCGCAAATATCATTATCGCATTATCTTCCTAAATTTTCTTCCACGCGAATTGGAAAAACATCTCGCGGCACAAGTAGTTACTGAAGAGAAGCCCGACGCCCACGGCCTTTCTAAAGAACTCCTGGAGCGCTTCATTCAAAACTTCCATGATTACAACGACTTGCTCTGCCGGAGCACAGTGCGGGATATCAGGCGGCACCGTGTATTTGTCTGGAATGATGTCGACAAAAAGGCGATGGACACTGGCGACCTGGCACAGTACTTCGATGCCGATGCAGTCGTCACCATTCACCCCAATGAATATCACGACTTAAAACAGACGCTTGCTGACAAGGTGTTGAAATTGCTTGTTGCTTCCAATGAAGAGCTGAAACGCCACACCTCGAAAAAGCATTATCTGCTTACATGGTATGGCATCACTGACCTACGCGCCGCACTGGGGCTGGAGCCGACAGATGGCCCGGTGCTGGCTGCATTACGCACAGGGAACTATACTGACGTCGTCATTCTGGGTTATACCAACCCAAACAAGTCCGAGGAGGGCTTTTCCAGTGCGTTGCGCACGGAATGGGAGAAGCTACGTGTTGAGCCTTTGGAAACACGCCTTGCTTACCCACGAAACAAAGCGCAAGTAATGGTAGATGCAGTCTGCAATACGGAAGCAGGACATACAATTTTCCGCAATTTCATCAAAGAAGCGAGATTATCCGTCCGCGTCAAGTTCGTGCCACAGGTGTTGTCGCATCTGAACGATGCGCGTGCGATTGATGCCGCAGCACGGAAAGCATTGCACATTGCACTCTCGGATGAGGATGAAAAAGACATTACCTGCTTTCTCAGCCCAGGAACACCGGTGATGGCCTACACCTGGGCAATGGTCTCGCGGATGAATCCCAACCTGAATCTGCGTGTGATTGCGAGTTCCGATCCGCGCAAGCCGCCGGAAGAAATCGACCTGCCTAAAGACCTGGTTGCACCGCCCATTATCGTGAAACCGACCTCCGCACCAACTGCATTTGACGTGATCATCCATCTTCTCGGCACAGACACCAATTTGCCGCAATATTTCAGCATCGTCCAATTCCCGGCAGCGCGACATTACTTTATTACGTCCAGCGAATCAAGACGTGCAGAACTTTTGCGCCCCCTTCTTCCGCAAAGCACGACGATGGAGACAAAAATCGTTAACGCATTTATTCCTTTGGCCACTCGTAAAGCCGTCGCAGCCATTATCCAGTCATTGCCGCCAACAGATCGCATTGGAGTCAATCTAACCGGCGGTACAAAACTAATGTTTGCAGGCGGTCTGAACGCCAGCAACGAATTCCCCAATGCCGAACCATTCTACTTCGACATCAAACAACACAACATCACATTCATCCGCACCGGCGTGGTGCTCCCGTTCAAAGGCGTGACAACTATTGACGGATTCTTTATTGCCAATGGCTACACGGTCTCCAAAGCCGGATATTGGCAGGATAAACTCGTCCGAGAAGAGCGTAAAGAGCTGACGCTGAAACTCTCAAGCAAGCTCCAACTGCTTGGCAGACTTTATCAGACCCAAGAGTTTCGCGCCTACAAGACAACATACTGGAAACCTAATGCGCCATTTGATTTCCAGTGGCGGAATTCCCGGGCAACGCTCAAGGGAAACAAGGCGACTTTATTGCTGGAAGGCGAGGCCCTGGCTGTGCCTGACTGTACAGATTTTGGCGACTATTTGGGGGGAGGCTGGCTGGAAGAATATGCTTACCTACAGCTTAGGCCTTTTCTTAAGAAAGGCCAGATTTTCGATTTGCGTATTGGCGTGGAGGTCTTTCCAGCCGGAAAACAGCAGCAGCCCGGGGAGATGCCAGTCGGGGAGTTTGATTGTGCATTTACGGACGGCAAGCGACTGTTTATGGTGGAATGCAAAGCAGGGGTGGTGAAGCAAGAACACATACAAAAACTTGAAAACAACCTCAAGACCTACGGGGGCATTGCCGCCCAAGGCATTCTCCTTCATGCATTTCCGCTGGATCCCAAGCATAAAGAGCGCATTTCTTCCTCAACATCAATCAGAGCAGTTCGCGTGAATGAGTTAGCCACTGATCCTAATCTTCTTGAAAACATCCTAATTCCAAATGGCCGCCGGTAAGCAGCAACCAGCCTTTCCCTGCATAGACTGACTTTCACCAAACTTCCTCACTTTTCACCCCACCCTCAAAAGTATTGCTTGGACTTCGCGCAGTTGTTCGAGGCCGTCGTCGCTGGTGAGTTCTGGAATTTTGTTGCGACTGTCACGCCACAGTCCGCGTCGGGTCTCTATGACAAGGCGACGTTCACGCACGCTGAGCCGAATAAGCTGCCGTTCCAATGCCATCGCACGAACACGGGCAAGCTCCAGCAAAACTACGGTCGGACTGGGCAAAGGTCCGAAGCGGTCGCGTAACTCATTGGCAAAGACATCGACTTCAGATGGCTTGCTGATCTGACTAAGACGCTTATAGCAATCCACCCGGGCTGCCTCGTCGCCGATATAGGACGCAGGCAGGCACATAGCTGTCTTACCCGGCGCAGCCTGGAGAGCAGAAGACAAGCGGTCGAAATAAATATCCGTCTGCACCGGTCGCTCAAGCTGGCTCTTTTCCAAGCCATCAACAGCGTCCTTTAACAGCTGGCAATACAACTCAAAACCAACCGCCGCAATATGACCGCTCTGCTCAACGCCTAAAATATTGCCAGCGCCGCGAATCTCTAAGTCGCGCATAGCGAGTCTGAAGCCAGCGCCAAGGTGAGTGTAGCGCCGAATCGCAGCCAGACGCTGACGAGCATTGGCTGGCAACTGTCCCATAGGCGGCAAGAGCAAATACGCATACGCCTGGCGGTGATAACGTCCAACCCGCCCACGCAGCTGGTACAAATCCGACAAGCCAAAACGGTCAGCACGGTCAATGATGATCGTGTTGACATTCGGGATGTCAACGCCGCTCTCGATAATCGTCGTGCACAGCAAGACGTCGATTTCGCCGCGGATGAACCGCGCCATGACGGTCTCCAGCTGTCCAGCACCCATCTGGCCATGCGCAATGGCAATGCGCGCAGTCGGAACCAGGCCGCTGAGCATGGCTAACATGTGTCCAATGGTCTGCACGCGGTTGTACAAGAAATAGACCTGTCCGCGGCGCTCTAATTCCCGAGTAATCGCCTGACGAATCAGTTCGCGGTCAAACTGGGCGACAATGGTGCTGATCGGCAAACGGTCGCTCGGAGCAGTCATAATCGTGCTTAAATTGCGGATGCCAGACAAACTGAAGTAAAGCGTCCGCGGAATCGGCGTCGCGGTCATGGTCAGGATGTCTAAGTTGGCCCGCATACTTTTCAAACGCTGCTTATGCTGGACGCCAAAACGCTGCTCTTCGTCGATGACAAGCAAGCCGAGCCGAGCAAAATCGACGTCCTTCTGCAAAATCCGATGGGTGCCAATGAGGATGTCGACTTCGCCTAAGGCAACACGGTCGAGAATTTCACGCTGTTCAGCAGCTGTGCGGAATCGGCTGATCATTTCGACCACGACAGGATATTCGGCAAAGCGCTCACGGAAGGTGCGGAGGTGCTGCTGGGCGAGGACAGTCGTCGGCGTCAGGATAGCGACTTGGCGTCCGTTAAGCACAGCTCGGAAGGCCGCCCGCATGGCTACTTCGGTCTTGCCGTAGCCCACGTCGCCGCAGAGCAGGCGGTCCATGGGCTTGCTGTCCTCCATGTCGGCGAGCACGGCTTGGATAGCGTCGGTCTGGTCAGCGGTTTCGGTGTAGGGGAAGGCGTTGGCAAAAGCGCGTTCCCATTCGATTTGCGGTTGGAAGCGCACACCTTCGGCCTGCTGGCGTATCGCCTCGACCCGTAGCAATTCAGCGGCCAGGTCCTGCGCTGATTCGGCTGCTCCATCACGCGCATTGCGCCAGGCAACGCCGCCGAGTTTATTCAAGGTCGGCGTTCCCTTGCCAGCGCCTAAATAGCGGCTGATCAGATAAACTTGGTCCAGCGGCACGTAGAGGCGGGCGTCGTCGGCAAATTCCAATTCGACCACTTCTTGCAGTTCGCCGCCACTTTCGAGATAGCGGATGCCGTGGTAAAGGCAGATGCCGTGGGTCACGTGGACGGCTAGCTCGCCCTCCTCCAGCTCCATAGCATCGCGAACCACCTGGTCGCGTCGATAATCCAGGTGTTTTTGTCGTCGCACCGGCGCTTTTCGTCCAAACAGCTCTTGGTCGCTCAGCAGGACCAGCCGTACGCTGGGCAACAGCAGACCGCGGTCGAGTTCATGCTCTTCGACCTGAATCGGCAGCTCACGAGTTTTTTCATCCTCACGGAGCATTTCCTGGAACCGTTCGGCCTCGCCGGCGCCAGCGCAGCAGGCTACCACGGTATAGTCGCTAGTGGCCCATCGCGTCAGGGTATCTCGCAGCTGCTGCCAATGCCACAAGGCAGCGCCGTCGCCAAGCTCAGGGAGCATATCTGCGAGCTCGGCTCCAAGGCTGATGGCGTCAATCCGCAACACCGGAACGGCCTCTGCGCCAGTCGCGCCTGCCCTGCCCGCCCCTGCCCTGCCCGCGCCTGCCTTGCCCGTCCCTGCCCTGCCCGTCCTTCGCCCCTCGCTGCCTGCACCTGCGGCTTGGCCGACATTTTCGGCTGGGCCGGTCAGCAATTGGACTGTCGCAGCGGTCGCCAGGACGTCCTGCCACTGCGCTTGCAATTCGTCTTCGCTATAGGTCTCCAGGTGCTCGGCGATGTCCTCGGGGTCGCATAAAACCAGCGGTGTATCTGGGGGAAAAAATGCCAGGACGGTTGAGCTGTCCTCCTCGGGCGCTGCCAGCACTGCGATTCCGCGGGGAACGATCCGCAATTCATCCGTATCCCGGAACGACATTTGGCTGTCAGGCATGAAAAAGCGCATCCGGTCAATTTCATTTCCCCAGAATTCCAGGCGCACTGGGGCGTCATAGAGCGGCGAATAAATATCGATGATGCCGCCGCGACGCGAGAATTCGCCGGGATTGCGAACCTCGAATTCATTGTCGTAATCGAGGTCAACCAGGCGTTTAGCCAGGCTTTCGAGGTCGACTTCGTCGCCGCGACGGAGGGTGAAGGTGCGCTCTTGGAAGCCAGTCGGGGAAATGGTCGCCGACATCAAGACCGTCGCGGTGGTGACATAGATGGCCGGCTTGCCGGACAGCGCGGCTTCCAGGGCAGCGCAGCGGCCTGCCTCGTTTTCCGGCGCCCACTGCTGGCGGTTGAGGGCGACTTCCGGCAATGGAATCACCAGCCGGTCGTCGTCAAGCAATTTCCGGAAGGATTCCAGGCTGGCGGCGACAGTGTCCAGCCGGCTGCTGTCCGACGTCACGACGATTAGGCTACCGACTCGGGAGGCCAGAACCCGCGCCAGGCCAGCTGACAGCAAATCCTCGTCATGCAGCGCCAGCTGACACGACTCGGAGGGCAAGGCGTTGCTGCGCGCCCAGGTTTTGAATTTTTCCCGCCATTCAGCCATGGTGGTTTATTTATAAATCAATGCAAGATAGTCAAAAAAATATAGTTGGGGGAGAGTTTTGCGAGGGGGAGGGAAGAGCCGCGGGTCCTTCCCGCCCCCTCGCGCTCCGTCTGCCTATCGCGATATTGTTGTTATGGTCATATATATATTTGATGGCAATCGCTCACCGATTGATACTCGTTATTTCCACAAGCAGCAGAGCCAAACGTCCCGGGCAAGGCACTTTAGTGGACAGTAGACAATGGACGGAAGTGGACTTTAATGGACGTTAGTAGACGATGGACTGAAGTGGACGGAAGTGGAGAGTGGACGTGGACGGACGTGGACGGAAGTGGACGCTAGATAGCAAGGCAGTTTGTCTTCCATGAGCTTTATGAAAATATCCATGTCCAGCACAATCACAATCATCAATTTTCGACAACGCTTGCCGTTGAAAGTTACTTTTACGGATAAAAAACATTAGGGGCGACGATCCTGGATGCCAGGTCCGTCGCCCCAATAATATAATCCGCAGTCGCCGACTCGTGGTCGGTCTACTGCCACACTTGCCGGCTTAGCCGGCTTTTCGACTTAGAATTCCATGTTGAGCCTGAAGCCCCAGACGAAATTGCTGTTGTTGTTGATGTCACTGGCCTGGAATTTCTCGCGGATGTCGTGATCCAGCGCCCAAGCGGCGATCATGAAGGGGCCGAAGGAAACATTCTCGGTGAATTTATACTTCAGGTCCGTGATCAGGACTGCTGAGGCCAGGGCATTCTTGTAGGCATCGTGCCCCTTGGAGAGTCCGCCGTTCCAGCGCGTATTGCCCCAAACCAGATCAAGCGCGGCGCCGAACACCAGGTTTTCGCTGATGAATTCGAGCGGCAGTTCATGGCTGATGCCGGCTTCGACGCACCAGATGTCATCTTCGTAGTCCCAAGTGACGACCACTTTGGGTGCCAGCAGGATGTCTTCGAGCTGGACGCCGAGGTGGAGTTCCTGGGTGTCCAACGAATTTGCCCGGGGATAGTCGGAATAGGTCCAGCCCAGGTCGATGGTGAGGCTCTCTACCGCAGGGACATCCGTGAACTTGTATTCATATCCCACGTAGTAGTTCCACTCTTCCGGATCGTTGTGATAGCCATACACATCCGTAAAGTCAACGCAGGTCCAGACGCCGACGTAGAAGCCCTTCAGGGACAAGCTGAGGTCAGCCTGGCCGACTGAGTCTGGATTCACGACTTCGCCCTTGTCAATATAGCGCGAGGCCCAGTCCAGCGTGAAGTCGACTTTGGGACGCCATTCGTTGTCGCCACTCGCCTGTGCAAAAGCCGCTGTCCCCGACAGCACCAGCACAACCACCAACATCCATGCGATTCGACCGATGTTTTTCATTTCTTTGCCTTTCCTAACCAAAAAATAATGGAAATCTCGGCGCGTCCGACCTGGAACGCATTTGCTTATAATATAAAGTCTTTGTTAGAAAATGCAACCTGCCAGGGAACAATTTAGCCTTGCGGCGGCGATTTTTTCAGCTTCAGCCGATGTTTGGGACTTTGACCAGTTCTCCGTCGCGCTGTGCTGACCAATGCGCTGCTGCTCCCATGGCCATGAAATGCGCTGCCATCTTGGCGTGGATTGCTGGCTCGCGGTTCTCCGCCACTGAGGTGACGAATTCATGTACCAGGTACGGATGCGAGCCTCCATGTCCGGAGGGCTGGAAGTCATCGTGTGGCGCGGCATTTGGATTCATCGCATGCTTGAAGGCGGCTGCCACTTCCGGCGGCAGAGGGTCGCGCATTTCGGCGGCGGTCAAGTCTTTGCGGATCAGCGGCTTGGCTGTTCCCTCCACGGTTCGTCCATTCTCTTCCCAGCGGTTTGCGGAGAAACTGCCGCTCTTGCCGAAAATTCGGAAAGTCTCACTTTCCAGGCGGTCGATGGAACCGGCGCCGATTTCTCGGAGTTCGCAGATTCGCAGGGACGCGCCATTGGCGAGCTGATAGAAGGCGGTGACGTTGCTGAAGTCATCGCCGGCGAAAAACGAGTCGCCGTTGGTGTTTGGCGTCCCCAGGGCACAGACCTTCACGGCGCGCGTCTTCATGGCGTAAATTGGCCCGGACACGGAATGGGTCGGATAGCTCATAGGGCTGCTGCGACACCCTCTGTCCCTGTACTTCTTCATAAAAGCCGCATACTGGCTGCCGACGACACCGGTCGTGCGATGACGCCTGACATCGCGCAGGTTGCAGCTAGCGTCGACGTCGTGCACATATTCGCCTTCTGCATAGACAAATTCCCCGAAGGCTCCTGCTGCGGCCTGGCGGGTGCAGAACATCGTCTGTGGCCGGTAGACGGTCGTCTCTCCCAGCATGTACTGCCGTCCTGTCCGCTCTACTGCTTCCACCAGTTTTCCGCACCAGTCGAGCACTTCATTGTTATCTGGCAGCGAGATCACCGGCACTGCGCTGTACACGCTTTTTCCGCTTTCCATGACTTGCAGGCACTGCGGAGCGTGCAGCCAGGGCTGCGTGATGATGGCCACCGCATCCAGCTCATCGACTTTGCAGATTTCATCCAGGGTGGCGTAGCAGTCTCGGGGCGACACTTTTGAGGCCATGTAGGGGTCTGCCAGAATTTTCTTGATTTTGTCCGCCTCGCAATCGCACAACGCCACCTTGTCCACCAGGGGGTGCGAGGTAAAAAGCTTGGCAAACGCCGTGCCAAAACTGCCCAATCCGACCAAACCGATTTTAATGCCCATGTTCGACGCGCTCCTCTGATTGATGTCTTGACTGACTCTCCGACGATGCCTGCTTTCGAGTGCCTGCCGCGCTGGCGGCGCTCGACTGAAAAATCACGCTTTTGCTTCTGTTTCTGCCTCTGCCTTCTCGCCCTTGTCATCGCCGCTGCCGGCCGTGTTTTCCGCGATCAGGATCTCAAAGCCCCGGCGGTGCCAGGTGGCGTGCAGCGCGGCTGGAATTCCTGCGTCAGTGACTAGAGTAATCACACGTCCTCGGCGGAGGCGTCCATAGCTGACAAACGACGGTCGTCCCAGCTTGCGGCTGTCTGCCAGGACATAAACGCGGTCGCTGTGTTCTACCACTGTCCGCGCCAGCTGCGCCGTATCTTCGTCTGTGCTGGACAGGACTCCGTCTCCGTCAATGCCGTCAGCTCCTAATACAGCTGCGCTGAAGTGATATCGTGCGATGCTTTCGGAGGCTGGGATTCCGCACAAGTCTTGGCGTTCTGGTCGGATGCGTCCTGCTGTCAGGGTGACGGTGCAGACTCGCGCCAGGCTGTCGTTGAAGGCCAGCGAATTAGTGACTACTGACACATCCCGCAGTGTTCCGGCTCGCAAGCGCGCCATCAGTGCCATGCCGCATTCAAGAGGGGTTGTCCCGGAGTCAAGGAAAATCTTATCGCCATTCACGAGCAGGTTGGCTGCTGCGACTCCGATGGCATGCTTTTCGACCACCTGCTGGCCGGCTTCTCGGCGAAAGGAGTAATCTTGGCGCAGTGCGGCGGCTTCGGGCAACCGTACTCCGCCGTGTACGCGCAGCAAGTCGCCGGAGGCTTCCAGAGAAGCGAACAGGCGCCGTATCGTCGCTTCTGACAAGCCCAGGCTTTCGACGACGTCGCCAATCCGCAGGTAGCGGTGCGTCCGCAGCATCGCCATTACCCGCTCACGATGTTCTTTGCTCCTACCCACTACTGGCCTTTCACGCCTTTGTCGTCTGGCTCGCCTCAGCAGCTGGCGTTTCTCATGCTGCAAATACTCATCAAGTATACATGCCGTCCCGTCATTGTCAATGACAGCTTCAATCATTTTTTCCAAAAAATGCTTATTCCGCGCATTTTGGTTCTTGCTCTTGCTTCAAGCTGTTGGTGCTGCTGGCCTCTCTCCTGCCCCCTGGCGTGAAAAACATCAGCCACGATTTGCCAAAGGCGTCTCTTCATGCTATTTTGTATAAAATCGGCATGTCATAAGCAGCAGCACAATCATAAGGTCTTCAACCTCCCAACCAAAGGCATCTTCTTATGAAATGGAAATCCCCCTGGCAAAATCTACGAGTAGTTCGCCGCGCTGGGAGCGAGGTGACGCCCTTCTGCTTTAAGGGCAAGTACTACTTATTAGAGAACTTCTTGGCCTCGGTTTTCCTGTATCCTGGCCAGCCGGTGCAGTATCGTTTTCAGGAGGACGGCTTCCTCATCCGGGAGCTTGACAGCGACCGCATCATCAGCATCCCTCTGCTGAATCATTATTTCGCGTCGGCCCTTGTGGTCAATGACACGGTCATAGTCTTTGCCGCGGACTATGGCGAAAACCAGCCCTGGTGGCACATCAAACGCCTCATCACCATCACTTCCAAGGACTTAGTCACCTGGAGCGAGCCGCGAGAAATCGTGACCGCCGATGCGGGCGAAAAGCTGTTCAACAGCACCGTCGTCTTCGACGGCAAGCGCTACGTTCTTCTGTATGAGTCAGACAATCCCAAGTGGGTACCATTCACCTTCCTGTTTGCGGAGTCAACCGACCTGGTGAACTGGCGCAAGATACCGGGCGCCATCTATGGCCCCAGTCGCTACGTTGGCGGCCCTGCCATGTACTACCGCGGCGGGTTCTTCTATCTGCTCTACCTGGAACACGAAGGAGAAATTTATGAAACACGAGTCACCCGCTCCAAGAACCTGATCACCTGGGAAGACGCTCCCAAGGATCGCCCCTTCTTGACGCCGGACAGGACGCACCCGACCAACCCGGAACTCTTCCCAGGCGTCAAGGACATCAATGCCTCGGACGCAGAAATGATCGAACGCGACGGGAAAGTCTTCGTCTGGTGGAATGGTGGCAACCAGGCCGGCTGCTCTGACTTGAAATGCGCGGAATACCCAGGCACTATGCAGCAACTGCTGGAGAAATTCTTCGAGCGGTAAACCATGGAGGCAAGCTGAAGCTTGAACTACATACGGCAAGCTAAAGCTTGAACTACATGCTACGTGCGGCAGCTGTCAGGCACTGTCCACTAAAATGCCGTCCGAACTAAAAATCAACCTGAGAAACCAACCCACCATGCACAACGTTGACGACAATTCCCGAGAAAACGGCATTCGCTCGATTCTGGCGGAATGCAATCCCTTTCAGCTTGACCTGGATGGCGTCTGGTTAGAGCGCGTGTTTGCCGCCTATCGCCAGCCTCACCGTTATTTTCACACCCTGGATCACCTGCTCTCCATCTGCCGTGGCATCCGCAACAACGAGGTCTGGGAGAATCAGTCTTTAGCTGCGGAGTTGCTGTTGACCGCCCTTTTCCATGACGCTGTCTGGGTGCCCCAGGGCACTGACAGCGAGGAGCGATCCTGCGAAGCCTTCCTGTACATTCTCAACGCCATCGGCAATCCCGTTCCGGCTGATTCGGTCGAGCGCGTCCGCCAGGCTATTTTGGCCACCACCCTCCAGGACGATGTCAGCGAACTGGCTGCCCGTTTCCACGACTTTGACTGCCAAATCATCATTCATGGCTCCCATGTCGACCTGCTCGACTACGAATTCCAGATTTTCCGCGAATACCAGTACCTGAACATGACGGAGTACCGGCGCGGTCGCAGTGCCTTCTTCACCCGCTTTGCCAAGCGCTTCCCGGAATGCCGGGACACCATGCGCTTCCTGATTGACTACCTTGAGCACCGCCGCCCCCGCGTCGGCATCTATGCCGGCACCTTCAATCCCTTCCACATCGGCCACCTCTCCATCCTCGAAAAGGCCGAACGGATGTTCGACAAAGTCATCGTCGCCGTCGGCATCAACCCGCAAAAGAACATCGAGCCGGACGTGATGCTCGACAAGACTCTCCCGTTCCACGAGGTGGTTGACTTCGACACCCTCATGGTCGACCTGATTGAGCGCGAGTCTGTGTACTGCGACGTCACCCTCGTGCGCGGGTTGCGCAACGGCTATGACCTTGACTATGAAATGAACCAGCTTTGTTTCATGCAGGAAATGCGCCCCAACACCCACGCTGTCTACATTCCCTGCGACAAGCGCCTTGAGCACGTCAGCAGTTCTGCCCTCAAGGGTCTGGCCGCATTCAACGTCAGCGGTCGCGACAGCATCTACTATCCGACCAAGTACAACTATTATTGGCAGGACGTCAAGACCGTATTCAAGCTGTAATCCACCTACCGACAGCAGGCGGCGCCGCCCGCGCCTTGCTTCGGCTTTCTTGTCCCGCAACTTTTTTCTGGAAAGGCAATCATGAGCAGAAATGGCTACCCCCATATAGTGGTTGACGACTATGTGGACAAATTGCGCGCCAAACGCGCTGAACGCACCCGCGCGCTGGCCGCCCTGAAAACCCGTGAGGACGCTTTGGCCTACCAGGCCAAGCTCCGGCAGGCCATCGCCCGCAGCTTTGGCCCCAAGCCTAAGCAAGTCCCTCTTGCGCTGGAATACACTGGCACGCTCCAGCTCGACGGCTACCGCATCGAAAAGCTGCGCTTCCAAAGTCGGCCGAACTTCTGGGTGACCGCCAACCTCTACCTGCCTAACCATCTTGATGCGCCGGCTCCTGCTGTCCTCGGCTCCTGTGGACACAGCGATCTGGGCAAGGCCGCGCCAGTCTACCAGGATTTCTGCATCCGCCTGGTCAACAACGGCTTTGTTGTGCTGATTTATGACCCGATCCACCAGGGCGAACGGAACCAGTACACCCTCCTTGACAACCTTGGCCTTGCCAATTCGCTGTGCTGCGCCCACAATGTCATGGGCAAGCAGCTTGAGCTGGTCGGCGACTTCTTCGGTTCCTGGCGCGTCTGGGATGGCCGCTGCGCCTTGGACGCCCTGCTCACGCGGCCGGAGGTCGACCCGAAACGCATCGGCATCACTGGCAATTCCGGGGGCGGCACCCTGACCGAATGGATTTGGGCCAACGAATACCGCCTGAGCATGGCCGCGCCCAGCTGCCATGTGACCAGCTTCCTCAACAACCTCGAAAACGAGCTGCCCACAGACAGCGAACAGTGCCCGCCCGGCATCATTGGCAGCGGCCTCGAAATGGTTGACATGATGATCGTCAGAGCGCCTCAGCCAGCGATTCTCTTAGGCCAGAAATACGATTTCTTCGAGCGTCGCGGCTTGCAGGAAGCCTACGCGGAACTGCGGCGTTTCTACGGCTTGCTGGGTGCCGAGGATGACACCGAGCTGTTCATCGGCCCGACCGTGCACGGCTATTCGCCACACAACCAGATGGCTATGGTCAATTTCTTCCGCAAGCACGCCGGCCTCAGCGGTCCGGCGGTTGACCTGCCGCCAATAGCGCAGAAGCCGGAAGCCGTCTGGGTCTGCTCGGAAGGCAACGTCGTCAAAGCTGGGAGCCGGCCCATTTATGAACTCATTCGCGACCGGGCTGTTGAACTGGCTGCCCAGCGCACGCCCCCAGCTGATCAGGCTTCTTGGCGTACGCTGCTGACTGACCTGCTCAACCTCCCGCCTCGTTCCGACGTGCCGCACTACCGCGTTCTCCGGCCGCAGAGCATCGGCGACAAGCTCTGGGCTCGCTATGCCATCGAGACAGAAGGCCCAGTCCGCGCTTTCATGCGCAAGCGGCTGGTCGAGCGTGGCTGGCACAACACTCTGGACGTCGAGCCAGAGGTATGCCTGTTCCTTCCTCACGTCGGCGCTGAGCTTGATATGCAGAACAGCCCCTGCTTCCAGGCTCTCAATCCTGGCGGAGCCGTGTACGGCCTTGACCCGCGTGGCCTGGGCGAATCGCTGCCGACCGACACATCCGCGCCGTTCTTCCATCCCTACGACATGGACTATCTCCACCACAGCTTCGGGCTGATGTTCCAGGAAAGCTTCCTGGGGCGACGGCTTTTTGACGTGCTGCGTACGCTGGACCTGCTCGCTGCCGAAGGCGCTGCCACGGTCAATCTGCACGGCCGCGGCCAGGGCGCCCTGCTCGCTGCCTTGACCGCCATGATGCATGACGCAATCACGTCCGTAACGCTCTATGACGCTCCCGAATCCTACCAGGGCTGGATTGACGGCAGCGTTGCCGACTGGCCTGCCGCCAACTGCCCATTCGGCGCACTCAAATACTTTGACCTGCCTGACCTCTATGCTGCCCTGGGCAAACGCCTTACCATCGTCAACACCTGGGGGCCGCACGGTCCTGGCGTCTGGGAGTAAATTCCGGCACTAAAGTGCCGGCACTGGACGGAGGCACGTATGCATACGACCACCGCCGTCCACCCTGTCCACAACACGGCTGATAGAGCCACAATATAAAAGCCCAGGGCGGTGCGTGTTGCCCTGGGCTTTTATGCTATGGCTTTTCAGGCTGAAAACTTAAACTACGTACGACCGCTCTTCAGGACAGGGTGATCGCCTTGCGTGCGCGGCAGCTTTCGATTTCTGTGCGCACGACCCGGATGGTCTCCATGGCCGCTTCTGGGGTGACTACCTCGGGTTTGACGCCCTTGCGCAGGCAATCAAAGAAATAGACTTGCTCGTTGTAGTACGGCCCTGCCGTCGAAATGTTCATGCCGCTCGTCAAGGCGGCGATTGGGTCTGGCAATTCGGGCGCGATGGGAGCAGCGCCGGCGAACACTTGCAGAGTCGGCTTCAGGCGGCTGTTGAATTCGATCAGTCCTTTTTCGAACACGGCCCGATAGCAGGCGGTGAACGGGAAGCCTGGCGGGGTGTCAGCGCTGCCTTCAGCGCTGACCACGAAATCGTCAGAATAGCGGTATTCGGTGAAGTTGTGGAAGATGCCGCCATTGGTGCGCGGATCGCGGGTGGCGCCGTAGGAGTAGACTGCCTTTGGTGTGCCCAGCATCCACAGCACGGCGTCGCAGTCATGGACATGGCGGTCGAAAATCTGCATTCCGCCGCGGCTTTCGTCCAGATACCAGTTGTCCCATCCCGTCGAGACCCCTCCGACCCGGGTCATTGACAGGGCTATCAGCTTGCCGTATTCCTTGGAATCAATCGCATTTTTCAGGAACACGTATTCTGGCCAGAAGCGCAGCACTTGGCCGATCATCAGGGTTTTGCCGGTTCGTTTGGCTGCCGCAATCATGTCAGCGCATTCAGACGTATTCATGGCCATCGGCTTTTCACAGAAGACATGGCAGCCGGCCGTCATCGCCTGAATCGCCAATGGCGCGTGCAAATACGTCGGCACACAGATGAAAACAACGTCGAGGCCACCGGCTGCAATCATGGCTTCGCCGCATTCCCAGGTCTTGACGCCGTAGTCGGCTTCAGCTTTCTCGCGGCAATCGGGACGGACATCCGCTATGCTGACTAGTTTCACGCCTTCATGCTTCTGCAACAGCTGAGCATGACCCTTGCCCATGCTTCCAAAACCGCACAAACCTACCTTGAACATTGCCTTGCTCCTTTGCCTCTTCTTCTCGCTTTTTTTACATTGCCTGATACAACCCGGCGTACAAACCGCTTCCGGGCAAGCGATTTTTCCTAAGCCAAAATTTAAGCAGACAAAAGCGGAAATCAATGCCAGAAGCATAATTTATCCAGAATCGATCACCGATTGATATTTGGAGTACCGACAAGCTGCGGCGCTGGGTACCCCGGGTAAGGCATTTTAGTGGACAATGGACAATGGACGGTAGTGGACTTTAATGGACGCCAGTAGACGATGGACTGTGGACTGAAGTGGACTTTAGTGGAGAATGGACGTGGACTGAAGTGGACTTTAGTGGACAACGGAGCGAAAATTACGAAATCCGCTTGGACTACATACGCCCCTAACGAATTATGAATTATGAATTATGAATTATGAATTATGAAATGCGCCTCAGCATTCAGCATTCAGCATTCAGCATTCAGCATTCAGCATTCACCCCTCGCCCCTTTGCCGGTCTATGCTCCGGCCTGGCGCACGGCAGCCATTTCTTCCAATATCATGTCGATCTGCGGTTTAAGCAATTCATAGCGCCAGCCGTTCAGAAGCGCCTTGCGTTCTGGGCGCGTCCGGGAGCGGAAAACCGCCAGTACTAGTCCTTCAATCTCTCTCCTGGCTGCCACTAGCGTTGGATCAATCTCACGCGCCGCCGCTTTTTTGCGCACCAGGTTGAGAATCCTGTCCGCCTGGGTTTTCAGGGTTCGCTTGTCTACCGGCATATTTCCCAGGGACGGCCACTCGGGGGGCGGCGTTTCCAGTCCGCGCCTCACTGCTTCCACGATGTCCTGGCCGTACTTCTCGACCGAGCGCGGCCAGAGATTCGGGATATTTCGGCAGTCGTTCAACGTCTTGGGCTGGTGTTGCGCTGCATAGATGAGCTGTTCGTCCCGCAGCAGTCGCGGCCTGGCCTTGTTCAGGCTGCGAGCCGTGCTTTCCCGCCATGCTGCCAGCTCGCGCAGAACCGCCAGGGCGGCTCCAGACAGCGACCCCATCCCTGACACTCGCCGCCAGCTCTCTCGCGGCTCTGGCTCAGCATAATAATCTTCCTGCTCGCAGGCTGACATTTCCTCCTTAAACCAATCCAGGTTGCCGAGCTTTTCAATTTTCTCATGCAGTGCCTCATGCAAAAGCGGCAGCCAGGCCACATCCTCGGCGGCATATTGGAGTTGCGCGGGGGACAGCGGTCGTTGCAGCCAATCGGTGCGGGTCTCGGTTTTGGCCAGGGCGACCCCTAGTTGGCTTTCCAGCAGTCCACTCAAGGAAACCGCTGTCGTCAACCCGCAGAAGCCAGCCGCGATGCGCGTATCGAACACCCGTGTCGGCAATGCGCCGCACCAGCGCCGCAGGATCGGCAGGTCGCTGGCCGCCTCATGCAGAATTTTGACCATTGACGGGTCAGCGATCGCCTCACGCAGCGGCGAGGGGTCGGAAATCGCCAGCGCATCGACCAGGGCGCTATGCCCCTGGTCCCAGCTGAGCTGCACCAAGCCCAACTGGGGATAATAGGTGCTGGTCCAGACAAACTCCGTGTCTATCGCCAACCGCCCTTGGCGGGCTGCCGTTTGACAGAACTCCCGGAGCGCCGCATCGCTTTCAATGAACTCACACGTCATCGTCGCCTTTCATGTTCGCCATTATCAAGATTTCTGCCAAAAGTACCTTTGCCGACTGGCGCCAACCATTCAGGCCGGCAGCTCCGCATTGGCAAGGCTCATTTTTTGGCCGACTTTCGGCGAGTGGCAGGCGCTGGCTTGCCGCCGAGGCGGACTTCCTGGCCGAGGGCGGCTGACTCGTACAATCCGACGATGATTTCCATGACGATGACTGCCTCCTCAGCCTTGGCTAAAGGTTCTTTGTCATTCAGGATGCAGTCGACGTAGTGCTTGCTTTCGGCCATGCCCCAGGCCGTGTCGGCGGGCAGGGTCGGCTGGCTGTCCAGCTGTGCGCCAACTGCTTCCCCGAACAGGGACAGCTTGCCCTTCTCAAATTTCAGGCCGCCTTTGTCTCCGTAGAGTTCCACAAAGGAGTAGGAGGATTCGACGTTTGAGGCCCAGCTGAATTCCACATCCAGGGTGCAGCCGTTCGCATAGCGCACCAGTCCGACTGCCAGGTCTTCGACGTCGTAGGTGCCGGTATAGCCGCTCGCATTCGGGTTGAACGGCGTGGTGTCCGCAAACCTGCTGTAGGTCTGCCCGCTCACTGCCGTCGGCTTAGGGAAACTCATCAAATAATTGGCCACGTCGATGAAATGCACTCCCAGGTCGATCAGCGGCCCGCCGCCGGATTGCGCCTTAGTCGTGAACCAGCCGCCCTTGCCTGGGATGCCGCGCCGGCGCTTCCAACCGCATTTGGCGTGATAGATTTCGCCAAGAAAGCCGGCATCGACGTATTTCTTGGCGAATTGCGCCCAGGGTGTGAAGCGGTTGTTGAGTCCGATCATCAGTTTCTTGCCGGCAGCGTCCCGGGCCGCGATCATGGACTGCACCAGCTCCGGCGTCAGCGAGGCTGGCTTTTCGCAATGGACGTGACAGCCGGCCTTCAAGGCCGCAATCGTCGCTGGGGCGTGGACGTGATTGGGGGTGGCGACGCTCACCAGGTCGAGCTTTTCCTCCCGCAGCATTTCATGGTAGTCCGTATAAGCCGCCTCCACATTGAATCGGTCGGCGGCCTCATCTGCGCGTTCGGGGATAACGTCACAGACCGCCACCAGCTCCACCTCAGGAATCTGCGAATAGGAAGCCAAATGCTTGCCTTTGCCGCAACCGCCAGCGCCAATCAAACCATAACGCAATTTCGCCATTGTCCATAGCCTCCATTGTTCATGCAACTTTCCCAGGCTCGCCTGGGCAAAACACCAAAAACCGGCAATTTCGCAGATAGCAAATATAACTCGTGCTTGCTGTTTTTTTAACCACCCGCCGATTTTTTCAGTTTTTCTCTGTCCTTTGCCAGCAGTCGGTTTGAAAAACCAGCGCGACCGGGCTATTTTTATCAGCAAGCCAGACCTCAAAAAACGTCGGTTCGCCCACTATTTGCCGCTTGTCGGCTTTTTCGACCCTTCCCAGCCCTTACGAAATCCGCTGCTGACGGCGCCGTCTCTGAATTCCGCATCTTATGAACCTTCATGACCTCATCAAAAGCCTGGTGCGCCAGGAAAGCTGGGACATGGGCTTGCGCCTATATCATGAAGGCGCGGTGTTGGACGCCCAATGTTCGCCGCGTTCCATCCAGGCCAGGGTCGCCAATGAGTCCTACAGCTTCGAGCGAGTCACCCTGAGCGTCCGCAGCAACCGGCTCAATTGCCGCTGCTCTTGCAGGCCGGTCATTCCCTATTGCCAGCATGTCGTCGCCGTCATGCTCTATGCTGCCCAGGAAACGCCGGACATTCTCGACGTGTTGTTTACGCAGTCCCAGGCTGCTTCGGCGACGCAGGACCGCCCTGAGGCTCCTCTGCCGCCGCCTTCGATCAGTTCACTGACTATGGACGCCCTGCGCGACTACCTCCGCCCGCCGATTCGGGAAGCCCAGCTGCAACTGATCGCGCCCAGTCCGCTCCCAGAGCTGACCACCCCCAGCCAGACCATCGCCTTGACCGCCAAAATCGTTTTCCAAGGCAGCGACTTCGCGCAAGGGAACATCCGGCGGCTGATCGAATCCGGCCACGCCGCTGCGGACATGCGCCTGGCCGACTTTGACCCCCAGGCGCAGCAGGTGATGCAGTTTCTGCACCAGTATGCCGACTTCGGCTCGCGCCACATCATCCTCTCCAGCGCCGTTGCCGCCGACCTCTTCCACTGCCTGCGCGGCTCCAGCATTCTGTCCTCGGCGGAGGGCATCATCCAAATCCACCTGTCCCCGCTCCAAATTCAGTTCAACGTCACCCCTCAGGACCAGGCCGCCACTGTCATCCCCCGCATCATTGTTCCAAACCGCGGCGCCCTCAGCCAGGAAAAGCTGTCCTTCATCGCTGGCAAGGCCGGATTCTGGGTCGGCAAAGAGCTTGAATTCTGGTGGTTTCCCGGCATTCTTCCTTTCAACTGGCTGCGGCTTTTCCTGCAAGGGCAGCCTTTGACCTTATCTGACGACGAGCTGGCGCGGCTGACCGAGCTGTGCGAAAGCAGGCGTTTCCCGGGCAAAGTAGTCCTCTCCCGCGCCGCCGGCAAAATCGACTTTGAAACTGGCCGCGTCCGGCCTGTCCTCACCCTTGACTGGGGAGCGGACGGGCTTCTCGGCGACTTGCAGTTTGACTATGGCGGCAAGCGCGTCGAAGTCGAGGGTGAATTGACCATCTGGGCGGGCGGGCGATTTGTCAAGCGCAACACTGCCAAGGAAAACGACGCCCAGAACCTGCTTCTTGACGTCGGTTTTGCCCGCACCGAAGACACTTGGCGGCGTCTTCGCTTAGAAGACAAGCAGGCCATCTGGGCTTTCATACAGGAGATTTCGCCCAAGCTCACTCCGGAATGGATCATTTTCTGGACTCCTCAGGTGCGCGTCAACATGGCGGCCAGCACGGAGGCTCGGCTGGCCCTGAGCGCCGGCGGTGAGGGCAATGCCTGGTTTGAGACCACCTGCGACCTGAAGGCAGCTGATGGCACGCCCATTCCGTTTGAACGGGCGGTTAAGGCCATCTCCAACGGCGAGGAACACGTCCGCCTGGCTTCGGGTGCCATCGTCAAGCTGCCTCCTGATGTCCTCAACGTCCTCAACGTCCTCGCTTCCCGCGCCCAGGCTCGCTCGGACAACCGCTATCAATTCAGCCGTTGCCACGCCGTGGCCATGGTGGAGACCATTGCGCCGTACTGGTCAGGTCCCCGGCCCAGCTGGCATTCCCTGCGCGACCGGCTCCTGCATCCGGAAACAGAGCCGGAACGGCCGCTGCCCGACGGGCTCGGGCGCATCATCCGCGACTACCAGCGCGAGGGCATCCGCTGGCTGGTGGTTCTGGAGACCTGCGGCTTCCACGGCATCCTGGCCGATGAAATGGGCCTGGGCAAGACCCTCCAGGCGCTGGCTGTCATCGCATCGCGGAAAGCCAACCGCCTGACTAGCAAGCCGTCCATCATCATCTGCCCGACCAGCCTGCTCGAAAACTGGCGCCAGGAGGCGAATCGCTTCACCCCCAGCCTGCGCGTGGCCGTCATCTCCGGCAGTGGGCGGACGCATGACTTCGCCACTATTCCCGAGTTCGACTTGGCCGTCACCTCGTACGCCCTGCTCCGCCGGGACAGCGTCGACTACGAAGACATCCATTTCGACTATGTGGTCTTGGACGAGGCGCAGCACATCAAGAACCCCCGCACTGCCAACGCCCAGGCTTGCAAAGAGTTAAAGGCCGACCACCGGCTTGTGCTCACTGGCACGCCGATCGAGAATTCCCTTTCTGAAATCTGGTCGCTGTTCGACTTTTTGCAGCCGGGCTATCTTGGTCCCCAGCGCGAATTTCGGCAGACATACGAAAACAAGCGCGACCAGGCGCGTCGCCCGCAACTGACCGCCCAGCTTGCCAGCCTGATCCGCCCCTTCATTCTACGGCGGACCAAGGCCGAGGTCTGCGCCGAACTTCCTCCCAAGCTGGAGCAGACCCTCTACTGCGAGCTTGGCGATGAGCAGCGGCGGTTGTACGACGCCATTCTCCTGGCCAGCCGGCACTTGCTCGAAAAGGCCCGCAGCTGCGGCTGGCACGAGCACCGCATGGAAATCCTCGCCATGCTCCTGCGCCTCCGCCAAGTATGCTGCCACCCCGGACTGCTCCCCCCGGAGCTGCGCCCCGACTATCCCGACCCCATGCCGTCTGTCAAGCTCGACCTGGCCCGAGAAGTCATCTTGCAGGCCATTGACAGCGGCCACCGCCTCCTTCTCTTCAGCCAATTCACCTCCGTGCTCGACCTCTTCCCAGACTGGCTGAAAAAGACCCGCATTCCCTTCGAGCGCATTGACGGCAGCACCGGCGACCGCCAACGCCGGGTGGACAAATTCAACGGCGACGCATCCATCCCAGTCCTCCTACTCAGCTTGAAGGCCGGCGGCGTTGGCCTCAACCTGACTGGTGCCGACACTGTCATCCACTATGACCAATGGTGGAATCCCATGATCGAGGACCAGGCCACTGACAGAACCCACCGCATCGGCCAGACCAGGACGGTCACTGCCATCAAGCTCGTCGTCAAAAACACCATTGAAGAAAAAATTCTCCGTCTCCAGGACGCTAAGCGCGACCTTTTCAACACTCTCTTGGCCGACTCTCCTGCCAGCCTTGGCGACATCACCCTCGAAGACGTCGAATTCCTTCTTTCCGTCAATGCCTGAACTATCGTCCAAACGTTTCAAGCCACAGCACCACGAACAGAAACAGGAGCCAGCATGTCATCCCATCCAGCAATCCATGCCCGCCACGGCGTCATCTGCGCCATGCCTTTGGAACGTTTCGGTTATTTTGGCTGGCCCAGCGTCGCCCGCCAGCAGGACGGCACCCTGGTCGCTGCTGCCTCTGGCCTGCGCTTCCAGCACGTCTGCCCCTGGGGCAAAAGCGTCCTCTGCACCAGTCGCGACGATGGCCAGACCTGGTCGGCGCCAATCGTCGTCAACAACACGCCTATGGATGACCGTGACACCGGCATCATCAGCCTGGGTGGACAACGCCTGGCCTTGACCTGGTTCACCTCTGACACCAACATGTATCGCGACAGCCTGCGCAGGTACTGGAACGCGGATGACATGCGCATAGCCGACACCATCATGGACTCCTGGACCACGCCCATGCGCCAAAGATGGTGCGGCTCCTGGATCAGGATCAGCGAAGACGGCGAATACTGGGGCGAATTCCTCCGCGCCCCGGTCAATACGCCGCATGGCTTCATCGTCCTGGCAGACGGTTCCTGGCTGTACTTAGGCAAGCGCTGGGACATCGGCGAGGACGGCACCATGCGTTCCCACGGCGCGCCAATCATGGCCGCCCGCTCCAACGACGAAGGCAAATCCTGGACGTTGCTGGGGCAAGTGCCGCTCGCCCAGGGGCTCCTCGATAACGACACCCACGAGCCGCATGTCGTCGAATTGGCGGACGGCACCCTGCTCGGCTTCCTTCGTCACCACAAGCCATTCCAGATTCTCACCACGAAATCGACGGACGGCGGCCTCACCTGGTCGACGGCTCAGCCTAACAACATCCTCGGTTCGCCGCCGCATGCTCTCCGGCACTCGTCCGGCGCGATTGTCTGCGTCTACGGCTACCGCCTGGCGCCCTACGGCCAGCGCGCCATGATCAGCCGTGACCATGGCATGACCTGGCAGCACGACATCATTCTGCGCGACGACGGTCCTGACAACGACCTCGGCTATCCGGCTTCGGTCGAGCTGCCCGGGGGCGACCTTCTGACCGTCTACTACCAGAAGCTCAACCGCGGCGAGAAATGCTCCCTGCTCTACACCCGCTGGCAGCTGCCTTCCTGACGCGCCGCGCCTTCCACCCTCAACCCCCCTACGGACATCATGCCCACTTCAGGACAAATCACCACCGCCACCATCACCGACATCGCTTTTGGCGGCGACGGCGTCGCCCGGCTTAACGACGGCGCTGTCGCCTTTATTCCGTTCACTGCTGTCGGCGACGTCGCGGAAGTCGAAATCACCTCGCAGCAGAAGAGCTTTTACCGTGCGGAGCTGCGCCGCCTGCTCACGCCTGGGCCGGGGCGCGCCACGCCGGTCTGCCCCCATTACGGCGTCTGCGGCGGCTGTGTTTATCAGCATCTTGACTACCCGACCGAATGCGCCGTCAAGCAGAATCAGCTGCTTGACGTGATGGCCCGTCTCGGCAAAATGGCGTCGTTCCCGGCGCCGTCTCCGGCCGTGCCTTCTCCTGTCGAATACGGCTACCGCAACAAGCTCCGGCTGGCGCCGACTGTTCCGGTCCGCGACGAGCGGGGCGTCCGGCTCGACTATGGCTATTGTCAGCGCGACAACAAGACGTTCCTCCAGGTACGCAACTGCCCGTTGGCCATGCCCTGCCTCAACGACCTTCTGCCCCAGGCCACTCGCAGCTCCTGGGCGCGTCAGAACGCAAAGCGGCAAAAGCCGTCCAACCTCACTTTGCGGGTTCCCGCCAATGGCGATCCCACCTTCTACTTTGGCCATGCTCCGCCCAGCATTCCTTGGCTGCGGGAGACTATTTTAGGCGAAGAGGTCAGAGTCCCGCTTGACAGTTTCTGGCAGGTCAATCCTCTGGTCGCCGACCAGGTGTTTGGCACGGTCGCTAGTTGGTTCCGGCAAACCGGCGCCCGTTCGCTGATTGACGTTTATGGTGGCATTGGCGCCTTTTCCCTGGCCATTGGCAAGGATGCCCAGTTCCGCGTGGTGATCGAAAACGACCGGCTCGCAATCGAGGCCGCCAAGTACAATCACGCCCAAAAAGAGCTGAAAGCGCAAATCATCTACGGCAATGCGGAAACCATCCTGCCCAAAGTCCTCACTAAAATCACTCCTGCGGAAACAACGCTGGTCTTGGATCCGCCGCGCACCGGCTGCCTGCCCAAAGTCATTGCCGCCATCCGCAACACTAGGCCGGCGCACGTGGTCTATGTCTCCTGCAATCCAGCCACCCTGGCCAGGGACCTCCAGGCACTCTGCCAGGACGGCCTCTATCGCCCTATTCAGTCCGCCTGGTTTGACATGTTCCCCCAAACGCCGCATTTTGAAACTGCCGTCCTCTTGCAAAAGGAACCAACGCCATGATGCAACCGTCAATGTGGACCAGCTACCTGATTCAGATGTACCCGCTGGAAATGGCCAGAACCCTCGTTCGGCATGGCTGGAAAACTTGTGAATTGAGCGACGAACACGGCCATGACCTGCTCAAAATGGGCCCGCCTGATAAAGTCGGCGCCGCCTTCAAAACCTTGGCTGCTGACATCGGCATCTCCTTTCCCCAAGGCCATTTCTACTTGTGCAACAAAGGCTTTCGCCCCGAAGACCTGGAAGGCCGCCAGGGTGCTGACATCGCCCCCCGCGACGACGCTGCTTTCGAGGCTGCCATGGACGACATGAAACGCTGGGTCGAGCTGTTCGCGGCCCTGGGCGTCAAGGCCGGCGTCCTCCACTGCGGCGGACACACGATGCTGAAGGAAAACGCGCCCTACGAGCAAGTCTTTGAGCGCCGTTGCCAGGCTGTCGCCGCCGTCGCTGACTTTGCCGCCGGGACTGACGTCACCATCTGCCTGGAAAACCTCACGGCCACTGGAACCCGGACTTGCGACGACCTTCTCACGCTCATCGCCGCAGTCAACCGCCCTAATGTCGCCATCTGCCTGGACACTGGCCATGCCAACATCTGCCAAGTCGACGTGCCAGATTTCATTCGCCAGGCCGGCAGCCACCTCAAGGCCCTGCACATTGCCGACAACCTCGGCCAGAGGGACGACCATATCCTGCCCTGGGGCAAAGGAACAGTCCCCTGGCCTAAAGTCATGGCAGCCCTCAAAGACATCAACTATTGCGGCCTGTTCAACTTCGAAGTGCCCGGCGAATCGCATTGCCCCATGCCCATCAAGCTGGCCAAGCTCGACTACGCACGCAGCCTGGCTGAAGAAATGATCACAATGGCGCAATAGCCTCTCGCCGCGCCGCCCAGGCATCTTATTCAAAAGAAAGCAGGACAACGCCATGCCTTCGGAACTTCTCTTCGCGTCTTTTGCCACCAGCAACCTGGAACCCAAGAACAGCTTTGGCGCCAAGTGGCAACGTCTCTTGGAATGCCTTGACCTCAAGGCGCTTGCTGCTGACAAGCGTGTCGCCGTCAAAATGCATCTTGGCGGCGGCGTTGGCTTTTCCACCATCCACCCCTACCTCGTCCGGCAGTTGGTGGCGGCTCTCCAGCGGGCTGGTGCCAAGGAGGTCTTTGTCTGCGATGGCCCCAATGCTGTCCGCAAGGCCGCCGAGCGCGGCTACACGGCCGAGACCATCGGATGCCAGCTGGTGCCGGTCGCCGGGACGGCTGACAAGTACTTTTACACCAAGGCCATTGAGCCGGCCTATTTGTCCTTGAGCGAAGTCGAACTGGCCGGCGAAATCGTCGACGCCGATGTTCTGGTTGACTTCTCCCACATCAAGGGGCACGGCTGCTGCGGTTTCGGCGGTGCTTCCAAGAACCTCTCCATGGGCGCCGTCGTCGGCTCGACCCGCCGCAAACTGCATGCTCTGGAAGGCGGCCTGGTGTGGGACGCTGAGCGCTGTTCTCATTGTGGCTCCTGCGTCGAGCATTGCCCCAACCACGCGCTTTCGTTTGATGAGGACGGCGTTTTTGACGTCAACTACCACACCTGCAAATTCTGCCAGCACTGCATCCTCATCTGTCCGGCCAAGGCTATCACCATGTCTGGCAGCGGCTATGTCGCGTTCCAGGAAGGCATGGCCCGCACCACGGCGGAAGTCCTGAAGACCTTTGCCCCAGGCAACACGCTGTTCATCAGCCTGATTCAAAATGTGACGATTTTCTGCGACTGCTGGGGCATGACCACGCCGTCGCTCGTCCCTGATGTCGGGCTCCTCGCTGGGCAGGACATCGTCGCCATTGAAAAGGCCGCGCTGGACTTAGTCCGCGCCGAAGACCTGATTCCCGGCAGCCTGCCGCCAGGCTTCACCCTCACTGGCAAAGGGCATCTGTTCGAGCAAATCCACGGCAAAGACCCGTATGTCATCGTCGAGGCTCTGTCCAGGCTTGGTTGCGGGGTTCCCGACTATGTTCTCAAAACCGTGGAATGACAGCGGCGAACCAGCATAAAATACGGCTTGGGCGACAATTTTTTCCTATTTGCGCGTTCATTGTTAAGGAAGTGCCGCCTGCTTGGGGACTTGCTCAGGGGCGGCAGTCAGGCTAAGCTGTCCGAGATGACTTTTCCCAGGAGCAAACCGCCATGCTTACCCGCAATCTGCTTATCGCCTCGCTCATCCTCAACGTCGCCTTAGCGGCAGCAGCCATGTTTTTTCACCTTGACAACAGCAGCCTGCAAGAGCAGCGCCAGGCTTTGAGTGCTGCGCGGGATCAGGCTATCGCCGAGACCAAGACCTTGGAGCTGAATGCCCAGGCTCTGCAGAAAAAGCTGAACGCCGCCCTGGCCCAGGCTGCCGCATTGCCGGAAGATGAATCCAAGGAGCGGCTGCTCAAAGACATTGCCATGAAAGACGAGATGATCGCCGCCCTCCGCAAGGAGTTGGACAACAGCAGCCAGACCCGCCAGGATCAGAACCAGGGTCAACGCCCGGAACGACGCCAGCGTGACGCGCCCCAAGAGTCCATTGAGGACCGCATTGAACGCATGCGCACCGAAAACCCGGAACGCTATGAGCAGATGATGACCAGGCGCCGCGAGATGGAGGAACGCATCGCTAAAAGGGATGACTTCCTCAATGCCATTGACGTCTCTAAACTCCCCGCAGCCAAGCGCCAGGCCGTCACCGAATACCGGGAATTGCTGCAGGCCAACCAGGAATTGATGCAGAGCGCCATGCAAGGCGACCGCGAAAGCGGCCGGGAAATGTGGGAAAACCAACGCGCCATCAATGACCTGTCTGCGGAAGTCAGGACCATCCTGCTGGAGCAGTACGGCAAATCCATCGGCGCTGGCGGTGCGCAGCTCGCCGACCAGGTCAACCAAATCCTTGACGCCACCTCTGCAGGCTTCGGCGGAGGCGGGAACTTTAGAGGCGGCTTTGGTCAAGGCCGACGGCGCTGACCCGGGATAGCGGCGCGTCAGCTCAGGCTTTGATCAGGATGTCAAAAATCGGCAAGTTAATGCCAGCGCGGATGAGCAGCGTGATGATAGTGACCAGGACGGCTGCGATCAGCACTCCGACGACGTTGGCCAGCATGAATTGGCGCCGTTCCATGCCGAGTGCAAAGGCGCCTGCTGCTCCGGTATAGGCTCCGGTCAGCGGCAGCGGGATGCCGATGAAAATCGCCAATCCAATGGCGCCATACTTGTCCACCTGCGGCTTTAATTTAGCGCGCGCCCGTTCGATGTAGCGCATGACCAGGCGTTCAAACCAGGGCATCAGGCGCAGGAGCTTCAAGACAGGGTCCAGCAGCCAGAACACGCCCCAGCCGAGCAGGATATTGGCGACCGTGCATGTCACCACCACTGCTGGCCACGCCATCGGCTCCGCCAGCCATTTGCCCCCCAGGATGCCGACTGGGATGGAGGCCCGCAGCTCCAGGCCGGGGATCAGCGTCACCAAAAACAGCACCACCATCGACTTCAACATCACGCCTGTCCTTTCCAGATTGCCCAACAGCACGGTCGAATTCGGGAACGCTTGGTCACTCGGCTGCGGCGGCTGCCAGCAGTTGCGGCCAGGTCATGGTTGGAATGCCCTCGGGAATGACATCCGGCAACAGATTGCCCGGATTGACCATCAGCACGGCCGGGAAGCCTCCCCTCGCCGCTGCCTCCAGCCCTAGGCCGGTATCCTCAAAAACCAGGCATTCCGAGGGCGGCACGCCCAATTCCGAACTCAAGGCCAGGAACATCTCCGGGTCGGGCTTGCGCTCCTTGACGTCCTCAACCGTCTTGATCTTGTCCATGAGGTCGAACAAACCAATCAGGCGGAGGGCATAGTGGACAAAGTCACGCGGGGAATTGCTCGCCACCCCCAGCTTCATCCGTCCATAATGTCGGCGGACGAATTCGCAGGCGCCAGGGAAAGGTCGCGCTTCGAAAGACTTCATCACGCATTCGCCCTTGCGCCGGGACACATCCTGGGGCGTGATATGCGTATAGCCCATCTTGCGGATGATCTTATTGGCCAGCCAGCCGCTGGTGTTGCCGATATAGTCATGCCGATCCTCCTCGGTCAGCTCATAGCCGGCCAGCTCCCGGATGGCCTGGGCAAAAGCGGCCGTATGCTGGGACTCCGAGCTGACTAAGGTGTTATCCAAGTCAAAGATGAAAAGACGATAAGATTTCAGATTCATGCCATGTCCAAGGGGTGAAAAACTGCTTCTCGCCGCGACAGCGCTCCTGCCGCCGCGCACTGTCCATTGACCAATGCAGCAATGACTTTCCAGCGGCAGCCGAAAGCGCATGCTTAATCTAATCCTTCAATCCCTTTTTGTCCCTTGCGCAGCTTGCATTTTCTCAGCAAGTCATCCATATTCTTAGAATAGGCTATTTGCCTTTTCGTAGTTAGGCCATAGAATAATAACAGTTTCCTAAAGCATCGCCCTGCTCAATCACCCCATCTTGCTGAATTTTGGACTGACTGCACCACTATGAAGCATCTATTTTCCATTGTTTTCACCGCATTTCTCTGGCTCGGAGTTCTGGTCTCGGCTGCACCGCTCTCGGAACAGACCCTATTGGAGGCGGCTTCGGCCTGGCTGAAACAAAATGCTCTATTCCAGCAATTCGCACCTGGCGCTGCCCCGTCTGCCGTCACCGCCTTGGGCGAGGCCACGCTGGCCGTCGTCCACCTGCATCCATGCGGCTATGTAGTCATGAGTACGGACGACGCCCTCCCCCCGGTCGTGGCCTTCTCCGAAGCCGCCTCTATGCCCGATGACCTCACGCCAGGCTCACCGCTGGCCGACCTGCTCAAAGCCCAAAGCCTGCGCTTTGCAGCCCTCCTTGCACAACCGCAAACCAGGGGTTCTGAAGATTATTTCGCCCGGAATCGCAGCCAATGGGGTCGACTCCGCGGCACAGGCCAGACCCGCGCCGTTCCGCTTGAGCCTGATCCTTCGACCATCATCCAGCCACCGCTGCTCTCCACGCTCTGGGGGCAGAATGAACCCTACAACCACTACCTGCCGACCAGCGACAACTCGACCTATATCCGCACTGTCGCCGGTTGCATTCCCACGGCCATCGCCCAAATCATGAAATATCATCACTGGCCTCCACGCGGCCAGGGGCGCCAAAGCCACACTGACAGCAGTTGGGGAATTCACGCCACCCTCGCCGCCAACCTGGCCTTGCCCTTTGCCTGGGACGTCATGCAGGACGCCTACGGCGGCGGCGACCCGCTCGCGCCCGCCAACCTGGCCATAGCCAGAACCTGCCTGGCCCTGGGCGTCCTATTCAAGTCGGATTATGAAATCGAGGGCACAGCGACCTTTGGCAGCGAGGTGCCGCCGGCGTTTGCCAACCACTTGTTCTTCCAATCTGGCGAATACAAGAGGTCGGACATTTCTCCTCATTACTCCAACTACATTTCCCAGGCCGCCCTCTTTGCCAACATCCGGAGTGACATTCTGGCGCGGCGTCCGGTCTATGTCGGTTTCAGCAGCAAGCCCAACGTAAGCGGCCATGGCTTTGTCGTTGACGGCCTACTGACAGACTCTGGCGTCGACTATTATCATTTCAACTATGGCTGGGACGGCCGTCACAACGGCTGGTACCGCTTGAATGACGGTCATGAAGACACGGTCATCGACGAGGGGATCACCGGCATCCAGCCGCAATTCATGCCTCAATTCAACGAGACTGCCTACGAGCAGGGTCCCAATTTCACCCTCGCCTGGCAATTTCCTCAATACCACGCTGCCGCCGTGACCGCCTTCCGGCTGCAAGCGACCAGAAACGGCCATACCGACACCCTCGCCAGCAACATCCCGCCTGACGCCCGCTCATGGGACCTCGCCAACCAGCCTGTCGGCGAAGTGACATACTCCCTCGCCGCCCAAAAAGGCGGTGCCTGGCAACCTGCCGCCACGATGATGATCGCCGTCACACCGGCGCCGGCAGAACTCCAGATGGCCATCCTTACGCCGGTCGTGACTGGGTTCAACACTGACCCGTTCGTCGTTGACATCAACGTTTCCGACCGGCCCGGACTGGCCTTGAGCGCTGACACCAGCCGGCCTGACCTCTTCCCTGCCGCGAATCTCAGATTCTCCGGCCAAGGTTCGAACCGGACCCTGACCCTGACCCCGGCGATGACCACCCGCGCCGGCAACGTCCTAGTCTGGATCACCGCCACCGTGGGAAAAGCGCAAGTAACAGCGACTGCCGACCTGCTCGTAAATTTTCCGAAAACGCCCGTGGTCGGCGCGGGCGAGGCCGTCAATTGCCCCGGGCAGGAATTCTTCACCGATGGCCATGTCTACTGGCGCGTGCAGACCGAGACCGCCTTTTCGCCGCCGTCCGCGCTCCAGGGCGGCGGGTTAGACGATGACGAGTACCCGCTTCTCTACAAGAATGAGTTCTCCCGCCTCTACACATACGTCACCGGCCCCTGCGTCGTAGCCTTCCAATGGAAAGTCTCTTCCCAGCCGCAAACAGAGAAGTATCCGGACGCCGACTATCTGATCTTCGCCGTCAATGACGTTGAAATCGACCGCATCTCCGGCTACCGCAATTGGAAAAATTATACCATCGTCATCCCCGAGCCAGGGACACACACTATTTCCTGGACCTATCTGCGGGGAGACGGCATCGTGTATATGTATGACGACAGCGGCTGGATTGACGATTTTTCCTGCGTTCCGCTCTATCCTGTCAACGTCTCCAGAGGGAACGCTTCCAGCGAGCATCACGAGTTGGCCGCCTCCATTCTCGCCGCCGACGGGGACACCGTGAACCTGATTGCCCAGCCTACCCAGAACGGCGAGCGCTTCCGCTACTGGAAAACCGAGCCAGCCGTCAACCTGGCGGACGCAGCGAGCGTTGAAACGACCTTCATCATGCCGGCGACTGCGGTCACGGTGACTGCAATCTTCAAGGCCGATGTTGAAATTCCCCTCATTCCCGGCTGGAACTTAGTCGGGCTGCCAGTCACCTTAGAGGCTATTGACGCCCTCCCCCTGGCTGGCTTGCCCGTCTATGCCTGCCGGCTCGCCGCTGGCCAAGCGCACTATGCCAGGGCCACGACCTTTGCCGGCGGGCAGGCGTACTGGATCTTCCATGACGGCGCCAATGCCTTCACCCTGGCGCTGAGCGGCCAGATGACCCCAGCCGAGCTTCCGACCGAACCAGGCTGGCACCTGGTAGCGCCGACTATAGCCACGCCTATCCCCGACCATGCCAGAGCCTGGAAATGGAACGGCAAGAGGTATAAAACCGTTGCCGGCGGCGTCATCACCCCGCCCGAGGCCTACTGGCTGTACATCTATCCGTGACATCGGCAAACAAAAAACGGCATGAACAGCTGGGGAAATCCCATGCCATTCATGCCGTTGCGGCAAAAAGCGCTATGCGCTGCTGGCCTTGACGTTGTTCACGCCCAGGCTGGCGGGGAAGCGCACATCGAACCTTCCGCTTTTACTTCTGCTTCTTGCATTCCTCCACCAGCTTCATCAGGCGGCGTCCGTATTCGACGTAGTTGTCAAACATCGCCTTAGGGTCGGCCTTGACTGAGGCGTCGTGGAAAATGACCTGCATGTGCGGCTCAATGGAGATGCCGCCGTCATAGCCGCGGGCAAACAAGTCGGTCAGAATCCTTCGGACATCGCCGTTGCCCTCGCCCGGCCAGGTGCAGACCAAGTCCTTCTTGACCGGATCAAAGTGGCCGTCCTTGATGTGGATGTAGGCCACATGGTCGCGGACATTGCTGTAGAATTCCCAGCTTGACTGCTTAGGATACGGCTTTGGCTTGGAGCGGTCGTCAGACCCAATCGGGTTGCCGGTGTCAAACACCAGCTTCAAGCCCGGGACATTGTCCAGCATTTTCAGGGTGAATGGCCAGCCCATGCCGCCATAGTTCATGCAGTTCTCGTGAACCGGCTGCATGCCTTGGTCGAGGAACATCTTGGTCAGCTCACGCAAGCGGCGGAAACGCTCTTCTTCCATCTGGTCATTGGGTTCGCGGTCGTCCAAGCGGGCAAAGCTCATCACTCGGACCAGCTTGGTTCCCAGGCGCTTCATCCGCGGAATGGCGCGATTGATCTCTTCCAAGGACGAGTCAAACGGCTCTGTAATCTTCTTGCCCCAGTTCGCAATCGTCGAGCCAAAGCAATTGACTTTGACCCCGGCTGCTTCCAATTCGTCAACGACCTGCTCGAAACGCTCTTCCGGCAAGTTATGGATGTTCACGCCGTCGATTGCACGCGCCTCAATGTTCGTCCAGCCCAAAGTCTTTGTCGCCTTGATTTGATTGGTCAAATCCTTGGCGGCTTCATCCGCAAATCCGGTAAAATACATGCTTTTCTCCTTCGCTAATGATGAGATGACTCCCACTCATGGCTGACAGCCACGTAAAACGTCTAATGTAAACCATCTTCGCCGTTTCGGCAAGGGCGAAAACGCGATTCGCGGCCAACTCGCCTGAAAACAGGGCCGCGACACCTAGGGCCGCCCTGTCGGCGTCATTTCCGCACTGCCTTAATGATGGCGAATTCGCCGGCGGGCAGCTTGCCTGCCAGCGGTGTTTCTGCTTTATGTCCGGCTGGCAGCTGGACATCGTAGGGCTTGGCGTTGCGGCTTGTATTCATCAACACCACCAGCAGCGTTCCATCGGCTCCAGCCAGGACTTCGCGCTCGGCGTCACTCCATCCTGGGATGCTCACCTCAGCGCGTCGGCTCACGTCATGCGCGACAAAATACGGCCCATAGTCCTTCATGGCGCGGCTCACCCTGGCAACGCTCTGGAACGACCGCGAGTCCAGCGTGCTGTAGTGGTAAAGCAGGACGCCGCCGGTGGAATCGCTCACCCGGCGCATCAAATCGGCTGGCCGGAACCACGTCGGCGGCGTTCGTTTCTCGATTTCATACGGATTGGCAATGATGCCGAGCGTGAAAGGCATCCCGCCGATCGCCTCCCGGGTTGCCTCCAGGTTATCCACTGGCCGTCCATAGCCGCACATGGCGCGGTCAATCTTGTCACGCAGCAGGAACCAGTCGACTCCGTAATGACGTTTTGTGAAGTCGGAATGATAGCCGGTGTAGACGCTGAATTCGATCCCGGGCTGATGTCGGTGCAAGGCGTCGCGGAACTGTCCTGCAATCGCTGCCATGCGCTGGTTCATGAACGCTGTCCATTGCGGAGCGTACTGCTGCTGGATTTTCTCTGGGGTGACTTCAGCGTCTATTTCCGGGAAGGCGGCCTGGAAGCTGGCCAGGCAGCGCGCGCAGAAGCAGGCCAGCTCCGAGGTCGTCACTGGCGCCTCGTAATCCCAGTTGACGTGGCGCGGATGGCCATACTTCTCCAGGAATTCTGGAATCAGCGTGTCTTGCAGATGACTCATCCATTCCTGGTCTGTCGTCATCACCGTCGAACACACGGTCTTAGCTGCGGTCTTGCCATTTAGGCCGACTTTGCGGGCTTCGGGGTGCTTCTCCAGGTAAGCGGTCGGATTAAGGCACCAGACATCCAGAGAAATGAGAGCCAGGCGGTCGACGATGGTGCCGTCGCCGAAGTTCGCCTCATTCACCCCCATGCTCCGCAGCTGTTCTGCAAAGACCGGGTACAAGGTCTTATCGGTCATGGCATGCACCCATCCCATCCACATTTGCAGCAGCAGGGGCCGGTCTGGCTGCACCCCGTCCAAGGGCGGCAGCATCCGCACTGGGATTGCCTGCGGAATCTCGCAGATGCCGGCGGAGGGGCTGCCGGCATGGAAGTAAATCTGCGTCTCATCTTCGGCAAACGCCAGCGGCGCGCGGACCACGGCAGCCGCGCACTGCCAGCTGAGCCGGTTGCGATTGCCGGCAATGGCGTTCAAATACCGGACAGCATGGCGCACATACGGCCGTCCCCCGTACGTCACCGGCCCGACCACCTCGGTCTCCAGCTGCCAAATCTTGTAGTAGCCGGACGCGCCGACCAGCTCGAAGCCTTCTGGCAGGTCAAAATAGAACACATAGTCCTTCAGGGGAAAGCCCTCCACGCCCTGGGGAACCATGATGAACTGCTGAATCGACCCACGCGCAATGCTCACGCCTTCACGCCGCCATTCCGGCCAGACCCGGGAGTCGTCGACGAGAAGGACGCGGCGCCAGACCCGGTCCTCGCGCACCCAGTCATCGTCAACTGGCAACACATAATCGCCGCACCTGAAGGTACCGCTGACAGCACCAGCCGCCCTGATCTCAATCCGGTTGACGCCGACATTGAGTGTCGCCCCAGAGTGCGCTGGCCGCCCATTCAAAAACACTTCGCCGCCGGTGACGTCATATTCGAGCAGGCGCGAACTGGCCGTCAAGGCATAAGTCGGCGAAACCAGCAGATACTCGTTGAGTTCAGGTTGGGCGAGGCGCCATTGGAAGGTGAACCGCCCGGTGCGCGCTACCGTAAAATCAGCGCTGGTCGCGCTCATTCCCCAGGTGTACTGGCAGCGTTCATTCTCATACTGCATCCGCGTTTCATAATGCAGAGGCTGGCTGGCCCGATATGTGACCGCATTGCGCCCAGGGCCGAATTCCGGCAAAGTCATGCCATCGCAGCCAGGAACGACCTCTGCCAACCGCAAGTCAGCCAATTCAGCCAAAACATGAAACCCGACCTCGACAAGATTCCAACTGCTGACTTCAGAACGGCTTTTTTCAATCCGGCCAGCCCGGAACTTCCAGGCTTTCTTGCCGACGCCGCCCAGGGCTGAGAGCGGAATCGCCATTTCGACTGTCCAATAGCCGTCTTCGACTACGGTCGCGACCTTGGCGCCGGCATTCCAGCTGCGGTCGCGCGTTGACCAGATATCAGGCCCAGTCATGCGCGCGTCGGTGACATAGCCGCTTGGCGACACTGCCAGGTCATAGCAGACGTTCTGGCTGGCGTCGGGCTGCAAGATCAGGAGAACGCAATCCTGGTTCCAGATCGTCTCCAGGTCTGGGCCATCGACCGTGTCGCGGAATTCATGCCGGCGGTTGGCGGCTGGAATCAGGCAGGATTCCTGGCAATGGAAAAAGGCATAGAGGTAGGCGTCGTCCCACGCCAGGCGCACCGTAGTCTGCTCCTGAGCTGGGCGGCTTTCCTTGTTCAGCACGAATGGTCCGAGTGCCAGCGTTTCCTGCCAGCAGGCGTCATCGCCGCGCCCGTCTATTGTTGGCGGCGTCTTGGCTCGTCCTGCCGCGACCAGCCCCTGGGCATAAACTGGGGCTGCCGCCACCGCGTCTGGCGCGGCCAAGTCTGGCGACGTGCTGAACACGACTCGATCTAGCCACAAGCCGGCCTGCGCGTCACCGGCAACGCGACACGCTGCCTGCGGAAACATCGCAGCTGCCGAGATGGGGCCGACCTTCACCCACTGCCAGTCCGCGCCTGGGGCGACGTCCGCCCTTCCCAGCACCTGCTGCTGTCCACGCCCTACGGCTATTTGCACTGCCGCCTCGGCGTCACGTCGCACGCGGCAATAAGCGTACAAGGGCCGGCTCGTCACCGGCGTCGGCATGAGTGCCAGCTGATAATACCGACCGCCGCGGACTGCCTTGCCGCCTATCGCTCCCTCGACCTCGCCGAGCTGGCCATTGCTGCCGGGATAGTCTTCGGCTTCGAAAGCGACTGTCACGTCCGCATCTGGAAGCGCGATTGCGTCCTGGACGACAACGATGGCTTCCTTCGCTTCAAAGACCGCTCCGTTGCTCTCAAGTGTATACAGGGAAATCGTGAAGGCCGGCGCTGTTTCAAAATAAGACACGGTCAATGTCTTCCAGGCTTGCGGGTCAAGCTCGGTTTCCCGGCTATAGGCCCATCCGGTTGAGCCATTCACGCCCAGTTGAACCCGGCCGGTGCCTCGGGCCTGGCACGAAACCTCATGCAGACGCCCGCTAACAACTTGGGAATATCGCCGCGTCACCCCATCCAAACGCTGGCTGGTCACTACGCGGACTTCGCCTGGACGCACCTCGGACAGCGTGGAGCGATACTCCTTCCACAAGCTCTCCGCCTGGGCCAAACTCGCCAGAAGGAGCATCGACAACACAAAACCTCTCCCTGCCATTGCGTTTTCTCCAGTGTTTGGAATTGCTTTTCAAGCTCGCTGGGAGGAATGCGCTCTTTCTCAGCGCACGGTACGGGGCACGTCCTTGCCCTGGGGCCATGTTAGACTGCATTGCGAACGCGGGCCTGTAGTCATACGTCGCCGACGTCCAGCATGCAGACCCTGGTGACTTCGGAAGCGGTCGTCAAGCCCTTGGCCACCTTCAGGTCGCCGTCCTCCTTCAAGGTCCGCATGCCGTGTTTGCGGGCGATCGCGGTCAGCGCCGTGCTGTCTTCCCGCGCATTGACGGCGTGGCGCAGCTCGTCATTCATGGTCATCAATTCAAAGATGGCAATTCGTCCGCGGTAGCCGCTGCCCAGGCAATTTCGGCAGCGCCGGCTCTCGTCTTCCGGCAGCCTGCCGCTGCCGCCGCAAACAGTGCAGATTCGCCGCACCAGGCGCTGCGACGCTACTCCGAGCAGAGACGACGAAATCAAGAAGCTCTCCACGCCCATCTCCAGCAGGCGGCTGAAGGCGCCGGCTGCGTCATTCGTATGCAAGGTACTCAACACCAGGTGTCCGGTCAAGGCCGCGTGAATCGCGATTTCGGCTGTCTCCCGGTCGCGGATTTCGCCGACTAGGATCACATCCGGGTCCTGGCGGACAATGGCTCGCAGGCCATTGGCGAAGGTCAGCCCGATTTGAGCGCGCACGTGAATCTGCGTCAATCCCTCCAGCTGATATTCCACCGGGTCCTCAATCGTGATGATCTTGCGGAATTCTGCATTCAGGATGTTCATGATGCAGTACAAGGTCGTCGTCTTGCCGCTTCCAGTCGGGCCGACCACGAGGATCATCCCGTGCGGCAAGCTGAACAGCCGTTCCAGGTCAGCCCTGGTATCTGGCAGCAGTCCGACTTTGTCCAAGTCGAAAATCGCCGCGTCCTTTTGCAGCAGGCGCAAGACGATGCTCTCGCCATGCATGCACGGCACCGTGCTGACGCGCACGTCAATCGGGTTGAGTCCGGACGGCAGGTCGATGCGGCCGTCCTGGGGCAGTCGCCGCTCCGCGATGTTCATCCCGGCCAGCAGCTTGATTCGGGAGGCAATCGCCGCGTACTGGTTCTTAGGCGGCCGCAGAATCGTCTGCAGCAAGCCGTCAATCCGGAAGCGCACCGCGACGTCCATCTCCGTCGGCTCGACGTGGATGTCGCTGGCGCCCATTTCCTGCGCCCGGTTGAAGATGTCGTTAACTAGGCGTACGATTGGGGCTTCCTTGGCCAAGTCTCGCAGTGCCTGTTCGCTGTCGCCGTCTTGCAGGAGGCCTTCGCTTTCGCGCCGCTGGTTGTCGTACAGCGCCGTCAGAAAGCGCTCGATGAAAGGCCGTCGCGCTAAAATGAACAGCGCTTCGGCCTCGTAGATCGTCCGCCAGACATGGGCCAAATAGCCGGCCTGGTACGGCGAGCTGACTGCGATCAGGACTTTTTCGGTACTCCACGTCAACGGCAGGCAATTCATCGTTGCCAGGAAGTCATACGTCACTTCCGGGTAATAGACGACGTCCCTGACTTCCTGTTCATCCAGCACCGGCAGTCCTGAGGCTTCGGCGTAGACGGCCAGGAGGGTCTGTTCGTCCAGCTTGCCGGCGGCGACCAAATCCAAGTCGCTCTCGGCTGTGCCGCCAGCGCGCGGCTCGCCTTCGGCAAGGTGCAGCCGTGCTGCCAGGAGTTTCTGGACGGCTTCGGCCACTACTGGCGCCGGTCGCCAGGCCGGCTGCCCGTGATGGCCGGCATCGGCCTCCGCCGCGGCGGCATGTCCGCTGGTCACGTCGATGGCCGGGGCGGCTTTATTGCTGTCTGCTTCCATGATAGTCATCGTTTCTTTTCAAAGGCCCTGGGCCGTGTTTGCGGCCGTTAGCCGTCAGTACATGCTTGTCGTGTCGCGGTTCTTTTCAATTTCCTCAAGGGAGGCGCGGTAGCGGCGCACCAGCTCTTCCTGCGGGTTCTTGCTGTCGACCACATTCACCGTCAGCAGGACCAAGAGTTCGCTGCGCGACGTGGAGTGGGTATTGTAGCGGAACAGGCGCCCCAGGTAGGGGATGTCCTTCAGCCACGGCACGCCGGAGTTGGAGTCGTTGTTGGTGTTCTTGATCATGCCGCCCATCATCAACGTCGAATTGTCGGGAACGACCAGCTGGGTCGACATCTTCTTCTTGGTAATCGTCGGCGGCAGGTTGATGTTGCTCGCTTCCTGGGCGTCTGAGACTTCCTGCTCAATTTCGAGGCGGACGTCATTGCCTGCGGTGATGTACGGCGTCACGGTCATGATGACGCCGGTGTCGACGTACTCATAGTTACTTCGCATGGTGTCTGAACTCGTCGAGTAGGACGTTGATTCGGTCGGCACCGCGATTGATTCGCCGACCTGCAAAATGGCGGTTGAGCCGCTCAGGGCCAAGACATGCGGTTCGGACAGGATTCTGGTGTTGCCTGCTCCGGCGAAGGCGGTCAAGAAGGCAAGCGGGTCGGCCTTGCTGTCCTTGAACAGCAATCCCAGGCCGGTCTTGCTCATAATGCTGGCAATCGTGGTCTCTGGGCTGATATTGCCGGCGCTGTTGAGCATGCCGGTCAGCGTGTCGCTGTTGCTGTCAAGCATTTTGCTGATGGAATAGGAAATGCCGAATTCGGTTGCCTTGGTCAGGCTGATGTCAGTGATGATGGCCTGGATGGAGACCTGGCGGGGCGGCACGTCCTGGCGGGTCAGGAACACTTTCACCATGTTCCAGGTGCGCGGCGTCGTCTTGACCGTCAAGCGGTTGCTTTCGCTGTCCGTATGCACGGTCACTTCGGTGTCGAAAACCGTCTTGTGCAGGTCGGAGACGGCGTCGTCGCTGGTTCGCCTAGTCCGGCTAGACGCGGCGGTTTTAGTTGTGCCAGCCGCGCTGGTCGTCGTCGTCCCCTGCGCGCCTGTCCGCCGGGTCGAGCTGGTCGTGGTGCTGCCGGTAGTCGCCGTCGCCCGCGTCGACGTGCTCCTAGTGGTGCTGGCAGTTGGGCTGGAGCTGGTCGTTGTATTGAAGAAGGCATCCAGCGCCGCGCTCAGGCTGTCAACCGTGCTATGCCGTACGTTGTAGAAGAAAATCTCCTCCTTGTCAAGCAGGTCGGAACGGTCAAGCAGCTTCACCCAGCCGGCGACTTCGTCCAAGACTTCGTCCAGGACTGCGGAGACGACGAGCGCCCCGACTCGCGGCAGGCTGGTTATCTTGATGGCTCCGCCCGAGGGGCCGGTGCCGCTGGCGACTGGCAAGCCCAGGACCGGCAGCAGGGTCTGCAATTCTGCTGCCAGCTCTTCCGCGTCGACCTCTCGGCATTGGAAGCATCGCACGGGCCACTCGCGCTCGCCCTTGACGTCCAGGCGCTTGATCAGTTCTTGCAGCTTAAAGACGTTGGCTGGCGTTTCGACGATGATCAGGGTGTTGGAGTCCGCCAGGTCCGTCACGGTCGCGCCATCGGTCATGAACGGTTTCAACACATTGATTACATCAGCGCTCTTCTTGTAGCGAATCGGGATGAACACCACTTCGACGTTCGGCTGCACCTCGTGTTCAGCGAAAATCCGTCTCTCCTTAGGCATCCGTTCAAAGGGCAGAATATGAATGAAGCCGGGATTCATCGATGCGTATGCTCCTGACAGCCACAGGATGTGCTCAAACGTAGCCCAGGCTTCCCGGGCTGTCATCTCCGCCTTCACCGTCATCGTCACCGCTCCTTTGACGGAGGGGTCAACCAGGTAGCTGAAGTTCAGCAGCTCAGGCGCAGCAAACATCGCCACCACCTCGTCAATCGTCGCCGCATCAAAAATCAGCTCGACGACCAGGTTGGTGTCTGGCGCTGTGACTCCCTTGATCAAGTTGTCGGGATATTCTGAGACGCCGCTAGTCGGTGAGCTGGTCTGGAGTCGGGACGGCATCTCCAGGCGTCGTTCGAGCACCTCTTGCGGCTCTTCTTGAACCAGGCCCTTCAGATCCTCGCTGAGCGGTTTATCATCCAACAGCTCAGCCTTGGGGACTTGCAGCTTAGTGAAAGGCAGCGGGCGCTTGTCGCCTGAGACGCTCCCTTCCGGCCCCAGGCTTTTGCACCCGCCCAGCCAGCCCATGATCAAGGCCAGCCCCAGCAAACCATGCTTGTTGAATATACTCTTCTTCATGCCCGACATCGTTATGATTCTCCTGGTTGAAATGCAGGTCAATTATGGTTGCGGCTGCGGTTGAGGTTGTGGCTGCGGCTGCGGCCGCGTTCGGCCTTGGCGTTGGAGGTTCGACTGGCGTATCCGGTTCAGCATCGGGTTGTTCACGGCAGGCGGGGCGGCCTCGGCTCCGGCTTCGGGCGCGGGTGCGCCGGCCTCGGCCGGAGCTACGGCCGGCGGGCGGTCGCCCGGCGCATTCGGATTTGTCCTGACGCCGCGGGTGACAAAGCCCCCTGGCGGCGGCGGCGGCATGCCAGCCGGGCCGCCCGCGTCAGTTGGCGGCGGCGGCGCTGGCGGCGTCCCAGGGGCGACCGGCGCCGGCGTGGCGGCGACGGCAGGCGCCGGGGTCGGCGCGACCTTGTATTTTTCCCGGACAGACAGCTCCTGGTTGACGACTTCCTGGCGCCGAGTTGACTTCTTCTTGGCAGCCAATTCGATTTTCAGGGTGATTTCTTCACTGCCCTTGCTCAAGATGACCGTGTCGGTGCCAGCGTCAATGCTTTTGACCACATAGCCCGTCTCGTTGACGTCGTCTCCGACCCGAAACATCTTTTTGAGCGGCTTTTTCGGCGTTTCCGCAGGTTCTGGCGGCGGCGTGGCCGCAGTTCGGACGGCGCGGCCGCGGACCGTCCTCGCCCGGGCTGCGGCCAGGCGGGTTGCCCGGGACACAGTCTGCGCCTGCTTGATGATGGCAACGGCCTGGGCCTCTTCAGGCCGACCGATGCGAGCAATGCCGACCAGCTCAAATTCGGCCGACGGCTGCGCCTCTGGCGGCGGCGGTGGTTCCCCGGCTCCGGCGCCGGCGTTCTTCTCGGTCCGTTCATGGTGGAACAGGCTTTTCTCCCACAAGTCATCCAGAACCAGCTCTTCTTCCGCTGCGGCCGGCTTGGCCGCGGCGCGGGCTTCATCTGCGCCGGGGCGACCAGCCTTGGCCGCGCCGTCAGCAACGGCATAGCGGCCGGTGAAGGGCGGCAGCGGCTGCGACAGCCGCCGCATGGCCGACGTGCTGAACACGGCGCCGCCGGCTAGCAGCACCGTCAGTCCCATCCAGGTCATTCGATTCATAACGTCTTTCCTTTCCCGGCGGCACGGCTCGGAAGCTCACTGCTCTCGCCCAGCAGGAAATCGGCTGACTCCTGGCTGAGCGCAAACGCCTTCAAACGCGCCGAGACGTTGACGCTCGTCGGCGTCCGCGGATTGTCCGGCTCAATTTTGCAATAGGACCAAATCAGCTTACGGCGGCTTTTTTCCACTTCCTGGAACAGGCGGCTGACTTCCTGCATGCTCACGCCGCGCAGATCAAGTCGAATTTCAACTTCGACGACATGGTTGAAGCTGGGCAGCTTGTTGCGCTGGGACTCGACTTTCTGCGGCACCACCTGCGCCGCCCTGAGAATTTTGCTGAATTCCTTGGTGACTTCCTGCTCAATGACTGCCCTCTGGGTACCGAATATCCAGAACGGCTGCGCGAGTTCCTGCAAGGCCGCGAACTCGGCGTTCCATTCCTGGTTTTGCTTCTGCATGACTTTCAGGTCAGTGGCCATGGACTCCAAGTTCCTGGTTTCCTCGTTGATCCTGCCCATGGTCGGCAGCATCTTCACTTGTCCGGCATACTGTCGGACAACTAAAATGCCGATCACGACCATCAAAATCACTAGAATCATTTGACGCCTGGGGCGTCTCGCCGTCGTTGACATGGCTGTCACTCGCTTATTTCATTCCTAAAGGGGATTGCTTGCTTTCTGACTGTCTCCCGCCTGCGTCGGTTCAGTGCTGCTGGGGCGGCGTTGGCGGTTGGTTCTGGCCGCCGGCGTCCTGTCCGGCCTCGTCCCCGCCTGTTGCTGGCGTCGACGTGTTTTCCTCCTCGCCTTCGCCCTCGCCGTCCACCGCCATTTCATCTGCTGCCGCCTTGGCCGCCGCCGCTGCCGCCGCTTCTTGCTCTCGCCTTCTTTCTGCGGCGGCTATGGCTTCGGCGCGTTCCTTCTCCGTATCGTAACGGACATTCAAGGTGAACTTGCGGGTTCGCTTATTTTCCTTGGCGTCGTAGATGGAGCTCAGTTCACGCACATCTCCAAGAATCGGCGAATACTCCAGGCGCGAAGCCAGGTCTGGGTCGGAATCAACCTCCTGGATTTGGAAGTCGACCTGTCCGCCCTCCTTCCATTCAAATCTCCCTGACATCCAGGCTGGCGGCTCGATCAGTCGAGTCAATTCCAGCAGTGCCAAAGGCAGGCTCGGGGTGATCGCGATGGCGTCGGTCAATTCTTGCTGGAGCGCCTTGGCATAGACTCGGACTTCAGGGTTGAGCTGTTTCTGCAAGACGGTCATCTGCGCCTGAATCGCCTGTCGTTCCGATTCCAGCAGGCGCAGGCGGGCTAGGCGGCTCTGGCCGGCTCGGACGCCTCCGATCAGCAGGCATCCAAGAATGTACAATCCCAGGGCGTAGGCCAGCACCCTGACGCCCTGGTTGCGGCGCGGGCGCAGGCCTTCCGGCGTTGGCGCCAGAGTTGCCAGGTCGCGGCTCAGCGCCCTTGTCAAGCCATAGACTCCCAGAGTCAAAGCTCCTACGTAGGACAGCTGCTCCTCGACCGTCAGCTCTTTCAATCCTCCAAAGTCCATCTGTTCAAGGGGCAGGGCTTCTGCCAGTCCCTGCGGCCGTTCGTTCTCCGGGCCTGCGGCGGCGACGATGGCTCTGCCGCTGCCTGAGGGCACAAAGCGGAAGCAGTCGTGCGAGTTCCGTCCTGGGAAAAACACCGTCTTTCCGCTCAGCAGCGGGTCGAGGGCTACTGGCGGCGGCAGCAGCACGTCCAGCTGGCCGAGGCCGCTGGCAGTCTCAACCCATTGCCGCCAAATGTCTGATTTCAAATAGTACAGTCGAACCAGGACTCTGTTTCCGCCACTTTTTTTCGACAGCACGCGGTAGCCCCAGGTCAGGCGTTCGACTGGCAGCGGCGTGTGTTTGCGCAATTCGAAGCTCAGGGCGTTGCGCAGTTCTGCCGCTTTCAGATTTGGCATGTCGACATCGGCCATAGCCCAGCCGCTGTCTGCTGCGCCCGCGAGACAGACCGTCATTTCGCCGCCGCCCAGCGCCCGGCGTCCGGCTGCCAGCGTTTCGGCCAGCGAGACTGACCGGCCGGTGTCATCACTCCAAAAGGCCTCTACTCGGCAGCGGTCGCCTGAACGCCGCAGCCTCACGCCGCGGCATTGGCCAAGACTTGACCAGGTGAATGCCAAACACGAATTGTTCACATAATGTGGCATAATATCCTTAAACTCGAAGACCCGCAATTGTCCAAGCGCAGAGTTGCCTCCTGCCGCTTGCCGGGCATCTGCTTAGGCTCCGCTTGCCCTCGCCAATGCCTGGCGCCGCAGTTGCCGCCTGCGAACTCCCGGCTGGGTCGCAACTGCAAAAAAATTGAATCTCTCTTAGTATCCGTCATTTTTACCGCTTTTCAAGTTGGGAAACGCAGATTCCAAGGAAGATTATGCTTACCGATGATTGTCAGCACTTCCCCGGTGTCCCTGCCAAGCCCTCTGCCGCTTTGAATGGAACGCGCCCTGGTGTTCATTCCGTCTTCCTTTCCCAAATAGAGAAGGCCTCTTTGGCCCTGTCGCTGTAGATGGAGCTGCGGCCTAGGTCGACTTCACGGACCACGTGATGAACCAGGCGAACCTCGCCGGAGGCATCTGTCGCCGACGTTGTAATCAAGGCGACGTTCGGCTCGATGAAATTGAAATTGGCCTGAATTTGCAGAAACAGGTCTGGGTTCAGGCTTTCGTTCAGCGGCACGCCGTGTTCTGTCCATTGCTCACGCGCCCTCTGCACTTCGCTGAGTTCACTGTCAGTCAAAAACAGCAGGCTCTGCAAATATTTGTCTGAAGTGGAGAAAAACGACGGTTTTGAGTCAGTCGCCGGCAGGGACTTTCCTCGTGGCGGGATGATGGTAATGCCGTCGGCGACCATCTCGGTCCAGTTTTCCAGCCAATAGACTTCCTCCCGGAACTGCATGGCGTTGTTGCGCGGCAGCATCGGGAGGCCCATAGCCGCATAGTCATCCCGCTCCAGCCCGTACAATTTGCGGAAATCATCCTTGTCCACATAGTCGCCGAGGACATCCAGGAAGCGGTTGATTGCGTCGAGCCGTTCCGTATCTTCGGGTTCGACGGTGTCCTTGAGTTTTTCCGGCTTGTCGACGCGGAAGCCTCGGTCGACCGTCATCAGGTACACTTGGCAACGGTCTTCGAACAGGGCATGCGGCCGTCGGTCCAGCATCCATGGTTCAAAGTCTGTCATGCTCAAGCGGACTTCGGCGCTTTCGCCGAGTTTGCGATTGGTAAACAGCCTGCGGTCGGTCAAATGCATCCAGAAGCCGACATCTGCCGCTGATTCTGCCTGGTAGCGCAATTCCGAGCGCAGGACAGCGACTTTGGCTTCTTTCGCTATCACTTCGCTGACCACCATCAGGTGGACCACCATCAGCAGCGTTGCCGCCAATACCCCCAGGACCAGCACCAGGGCCATGCCGCCTTCCCGGCCATGCTGGCGGCTGGCGCAAGCAGGACAGGATGTTGCTAGGTCTTCAACGGTCTTCATTGACGGCCTCCCAGCGTCCATAGCGTTCTCGGTATCCGTTGCCCATGCTTCGCCGCAGCCATGATTCCACCCGTCCGTCCTGCCAGTGCACTGTCACCAGGATTGCCAACGGCAGGTCTGTGCGCTCTGATTCTGCTGTTTCCCACTCATCCCGCCAGAGCAGGCGGGCGGACCAGACGTCGCTGGCGTCGGAGTTCCAATCTGCATAGCGAAAACTGACGGTGCTGACATCCGTGGCCAGGACGCTGGTCCACTCCCGTTCGGCGACGTCCCCCCAATACAGGAATGGGCGGTCCGAATACGTCGCCACCAGGTTGTTGTCCCTGACGCTCAGTTCGACAAAGCGAATCGCCCCCTCGTCAGGGTTGTTGAGGCGATGCAGATACGCGCATCGCAGCACATTGCTAGTCGCAACGATGAACGGCACCTCGGGTTTCAGCTCCTCGTCTCGGTCCGTCCAGACAAACGGCACGGCATGGCGCAAGATCGTGTCCAGTGCGCGGTCCAGAACCAGGAGTTCGTTGAAACGATTTCGCTCCACCACGATTTTCGACCAGGAACGGCCCGTCTCGCTCGAATAACTGAACAAAGCTGCGGCGATGAGCAGGAAGACGGTCGCGGCAATGATGATCTCAATCAAGGTGAACCAACGCCTTTTAACGCCAGTGCGCTTGGCGGCAAAAGGCAAACCCGGGCGCGGAAAGCAGGAGGTCATTCGAAATCCTCCTCTTTCAGGACTTTCCGCACGCGACACTCTGCCATAGGTCGGCGACTGGCATCATAGACGACCACCACGTACTCGCCCAGCTGCCAGCCGCGATTGGCTTCCAGCGCCTCCTCGTGGATATCTTCCACCTTCAGCAATTCGCAGGACGACGAAAAACCAGCTGGCAGCAATCCGTCTGGAACGACGGCGTCATGGCCTCCGAGCAGATACAGCTCCACCGCCTGCGCCAGCAGATGTTGACGCGCCCAGCGTTTTTCCGCCCGGATGAGGTTGGACCTCGCCCCGCCGACAATGGCCATCGTGGAGACCACCGCCAAGGCCAGGATGGTCGCGGCGATCATGACCTCCATCAAGGTAAAGCTATGCTGGTGTCTAAAATGTGACATGTCCACTGAAAGCAAAAAAAGGAAACCGCCGTCCATTGGGTAGGCAAGCTGCTGACGGTACGGATACTCCGATGTTAGACCACGTTCACATCGACTCGTTCCGTCACTGTGCGTGAACAAGTCCAATCTCATCCCCCAAAACGCATGCCCTGGGTCTGGAAATTTTATCGTTCAGTTGTTTGACATGGCTGAAAAACCGCCATTATAGTATTTATCGGCAGTATGCGCCGTTCACCCGCTCTGTGCGGTGTTCAGGTCCCCTTGGCAACAAGGGTTGTTCAAGAGCCACCTTCTCGTAAAGTCTCCTTGGGCAGTAATGACCTCGACGGCGCTATTGCCTTTTTTATTCCATCCGCAAGTCATGCAGCACGCATCTCGCCCGCCTTCATGGCGGAAATTTTGTCAAGGACGGTTTGGCATAGCTGCAAACGGCGTTGGTCTATGATTTGGGTTCACCCTATTTTGGATGCCTACCTTCGGCAGCTCCTGTCTGCGGCGTGGCCCCGGAGCGCCTCGCAACACTGCGGGAATTCCGGAAACGGCCGCCTGTTTTATACATCGAGGCGCCTTTTTTGTTTCTTTAACCTTGCGTTGTGCAGGCGACTCGGCTGCCCTCCCCCGGTTACCATTGTACAAAAAACCCAAAAGCCCCTGCTGGCGCCCTGCTCGGCAAGGGCTTTTCGTACTCCTATCGGCCGGTGTTCGAAGCGCGTCACTCCGGAGGTAGTGCTATGCGGCAACGCTCGCTGCTGGATGGCTTGACGCTGACCGGCCGCGTCGGCTAGTTCAGTACCTCTCCTTGGGCAGCCAGTTGTCCAGAATCCGTCGAATCTGCTTCATGGTGATGGGTTTGGTGACATAGTCACTCATGCCGGCCTGCTGGCAGATTTCGCGGTAGCCCTCGACAGCATGGGCGGTCAGGGCAATGACCGGGATGGCGGGGTTCAAGACGTCGCTGTTGGGATTGCGGAGAAGGCGGGTGGCCTCCAAACCGTCCATGCCTGGCATCTGTACGTCCATCAAAACCAGCTGGTACTGGTGGCGGCGCAGGCGCTCCAGGGCTTCAAACCCGTTGGTGACCACGTCCGCAGCATAGCCGAGCTTGTTCAGAATGGCCAGGACGACTTTTTGGTTGACGACATTGTCCTCTGCCAGGAGAACCTGGGCCGGGCTGCGGTTTCGCTCGGAGAGACTGCTGTCTAGCCAGCCGCTGCCTGCTGGCAGCGGTTCCAAAAGCTTGGCGGCCAAAGCCTCGGGCGCCGCCATGGCGCCTTCAATGGCCGTGATGGCGTCAAACAAGTCGCAATTACGCACGGGCTTGACGACGATATAGGCGACTTTGGCGATTAGCTTACGTGGCAGGGCGCTGCGGTTGGCCATGGGCGCCAAGCCCAGGATTGGAATGTTGGCCTGGAGCAATTCAGGCCAGTGCAAGGCAAATGCCTGCGTTTGCAGTTCCGGCAGATCGAGGTTGAGAATGATCAGCTGGGGCGGGCTTCCTGCTGCCTGCATTTCGGACAGGCGCTGGCGGGCCGCAGCCATGCTTCCGGCGCCGTGCGCATCCAGGCGTTGATAGTTGAGCCGCGCCAGCAGGTCATTGAGAGCGGTTGGGTTGTCATCGACCACTAATATGGGCGCCAGGCTGGTGGCCAGTTCCGGCATGCCCTGTGCGTCTGGCTGTTTGTCAAGGTGGAGTACAAAGCTGAATTCCGAGCCTTGACCCGGCGTGCTGGCAACCTGGATGTCGCTGTCCATGCGCTCCAGCAGGTTCTTGACGATGCTCAAGCCAAGGCCAACGCCGCTCTGCCTGCGTTTGAGCGACGGATCGACCTGGTAGAAGACGTCGAAGACATGCTTTTGCTGTTGTTCGGTGAGGCCGATGCCAGTGTCGCGAACGGCGAAGCGCAGGCTGACACAGCGGTCGTCCTCGTGTTCACGGGTGACGTTGATGACGATTTCGCCGTGTTCGGTGAATTTGATCGCGTTGGTGGTCAGTACACACCCCGGCGCTCCGCTGGGACAATTTGCAGGAAACCCGCGTCTAGCAGCACACCTGCCCAACCA
>MWEG01000095.1 GCA_002070945.1 Lentisphaerae bacterium ADurb.Bin082 | reverse complement strand
GCTTCCACGTTCCGCAAGCCGAAAATTGACTTTTTCTTGACTTTTTCCTAACCGGAAACCGGACAGAGCCGGACACGACAGGACAACGGCGGGCAGTTAAGCGCGGCACCCTTTTCAGGGCGCGAGTTTTAATATACCACGCCTTCCGGCGCCCGCAAGCCGGAATAACGCATTTTTAAAAAGAATTTTCCGCGGAGCCGGGCACCCGGCTGCCCCCCAAAAAAATCTGCGTCATCTGCGCAATCTGCGGATAAAGCAACACTCCCTCGCCCCCCCGCCCCTAAAACGCTTGTTCGATCGTTTTAGCCAGCCGGTAGCGGACGTCCTGCAATTCTCGATTGGTTTTGACCGTGAAATCGATAGTTCCATCGGGGTTCAGGACTGGGAAGGCGCCTTGAAGCTCTTCGGGCAGATTCGCCTGGCCGCTGGCCTGACGATAAAGAGCCATGTAATCGTAATCATCCAATCCATCGCGGGTCAAGGTCATGCGCAGGGAAGGCCGGGGATTGCCAACCGTGTCCGGATACATCCAGATATGATTAGCATACGTATTGTAGAAAACATCCGGGTCTTTGCCGATGTATGGCTTGGTATAGGCATTGATTTCCGAATACAGATAGCCTTCGATGGCATACTTGTCAGCCAGCCAATAGTATTGCCGCAGGTGTGAAGCCGGAGTATTCATGTCGCTCATGCCGATGCCGTTGTAGCACCAGGCGCGTTTATCCTTGGTCTCCGGGGAAAATCTAAGCGAAGCCAAAGTCGCATAGCCCGACAGCCAGACATCGATGTTCGCGGTCAGCTCCTTGGCGGCGTGATCGATGAACACGCCGAGCTGGATTTCAGGCACGGCCTGCTTGGCCAGGCGGCAGGCCGTGTTGATGTCGTCATAAACCGTATTGTAGGGTTCGTCCCAGATGATGAACAGAGTCTTGTCGAGAATGCCCAGGTCACGATAATGCTCGTAGGTCAGCTTGATCAGCTGCGGGAAAAACGCGCTGAACAGCTCATCGCCGATCTTGAGATCATCACTCTGGAGGAACTTAGCGAAGTGCTTGTAGGGAGTCCCGTGCGAACCGAGCTGGAAGGCGCTGTCCTGGAACACCGTGAATTTATCGCGTTCGAAATAGATAGTGGCCGACTCGTCAAAGTTCGCCCAATCCATGCTCAGGGTCTTAGTCGCCGCATCCCAGCTTCTCTTGGCGCCGACCTTCATCAGACGAGGGCTGAAACGATACCTCTTAGCCAGCTCTTCCAAAGCTGCGTATTCTTTTTTATGGTCAGCTCCCGAGAGTTTTCCATAATGATTGCCGATGAAGCTGCCCTTGAGACAATAGGCCGTCTTGAAAAACGGTCGGTCTGGCATGGTAAAGGCAAAGACTTCCAGCTCCAGCGGAATCGGCGCAGCAGCAGCGCCGTTGACTATCAAGGCCAACTCACCGCGGTATACGCCAGGCGCAGAGTCCGCTGGAACGGTGACTTCGACTTGGACAAAATGATGCCGCGACTTCTGCGGCCGAAACTCCGGCCAAAGAATATCGCAAAAACTCTCCTCCCGGATATTGCGAACAAAGCCGAGATAAGACACCGTGAACAAGCCCCCGGGCAGCAGGCTGTTGCCAGGCCCACGCAGACCGCTGGGAACGACTTTCAGGGACACCAGGGGCGCTTCCGCCGTCACCGCGAAATGAACGGCTTCGGCCTCGCCGCGGGCGGCAGCCAGGGACAGGGACGGCGCCGTCGCCACTATCGGCGGCATCGGCGCGTCCAGCCCATAGCGTTCACCGTACGTATTCCAAACTTGCAAACCGTCCTGGCGCGGTATCAGAACCGCCTCGGGACGCATCAGCTGGCGAGGACGAATGCTCCCGTAGCGGACAAAATTCAGCTTAGGCGCCATGACGCCCAGCGGCCGGGTGGTGTCAAGAAGATTGTCCGGCCGGATAGGCTCCATGCCTTCAGCCGTGATCAAGGCGCGGAGGCTGATGACATCCGCGAAGACAAACCGCTCCAGAGGTTCACGCCGGATGACGACGTAGACCACCTCGCCGACCGTTTCGACCAGATAGTCGTCAAGATACAGTCCCAGGCCTAGACTCTTGCGTTCTTCCCATTGCACGGCATTGAGGCTGCGCTGAGCCATGTTGACGTTGACTTGCAAATCCCAGCCGGTCTGGCCGCCCTCGAAGGTACGCCCCGTCGCCTTGTCGCCATCGGTGTTCGAATACAACCCCATCAGAAAGCGCGGTTTCTTCAGCATCTCCTCAAGGCCGTTCAGTTTGACGGCAAAGATAATTCTGTCGGCGTCGCACTGAAAGCCCATAGCCGAGACCCGGAATTGCCCAGCCGCCGCATTCTGCCAGAGCATAGGCACGGCAATCTCCTCGGCTGACACTGCTGCTGCCATCAAACCAACCGTCAACAGAAGCATCTTCTTGAACTTGAGCATGAAACCATTCTCCGAGTTGCTATCCGGTTCCAAAACCTGCGCTGGCGATAATGTCAATAACTTACGGCAGAATCGAATACAATGCAACGCCAGGGCACGATGAATTTTGTGAAATGGCAGGCATGGGTGTCTTCGCTCCATTCTCCACTAACGTCCACCCCTGTCCACGTCCATTGTCCATTAAAGCGCCTTAGCCAGGACAACTCAACGCAAAACCATCCGCCAGGCTAATTGCAATTTGCCATCGCCTGTATAACTTAAAACGCATATCCGGCCAAGTCGCCGAAGTCCCCGTCGCCGCCTGGCTCATCGTAGCGGGCGCTTTCTCGACTCATTCTCTCGCGAAGGTTCCATCCATGCGCATCGCGGTTCTGACCGACTCCCACTACAGTTCCACCGAGGCCACCACCTGCGGCGCCCGCCAGACCGGCATTGCCGACATACTTATGCGCCGGGCGGCATTCCGCCTCAACCGCCTGCTGCGGCCGGATGTCGTCATCCTCCTGGGCGACATGGTCAACGCCGGCCACCTGGCCAGCGGCCAGGACGACCTGCGCACACTCTGGCAGCACGTCAAGCTCATCAGCTCCCCGGTCATCGCCATTCCCGGCAATCACGACGGCCCGGTTGACGATTTTTACCAGGTCGCCCCCCGACCGGCGCCGATAGTCGATATCGCTGGCGTCCGTTTTGTCGTCAACCTTGACCCGGAGCGTCCTGGCTACAACGCCTTTCGTGAAGAGTGCGACCTTGCTCGCCTGGTCGAGGCCCGGCAAGACTGGCGCGGCCCCATCGTCACCTTGCAGCATGTTCCGGCTTTTCCATTAGGACTGCACTCTTGCCCTTACAACTATGTCAATGCTACGGCTGTGACCGCTGCCGAAGCCGCAGCCGGCGTCACCCTCTCTCTAAGCGGCCACTACCACCCTGGCTTCGACCCGTTGAACGCAGACGGCGTCACCTACCTGGCCGCCCCGGCCCTGTGCGAAGGGGCATTCCCAATCACCCTAATTGACCTGGATGAAAAGGGCGGCCTGACGATAAGCCACGAAAACCTCAAAATGCCGGAAACAGCCGGCCTGGTTGACACGCACGTCCATACTCGCTACGCCTATTGCAACGAGAACATGGAACCAAATCGCATCGCCGCCTTTGCCCATGCCTTTGGCCTGGCCGAATTTCGCCTCAGCGAACACTCCGGCCATCTGCTGCATACCTGCCCTGACTATTACCGCGCCCAGGACGCCACCATCCCGGCACCAGCCGAAAACCGCCGACTGGACGCATATCTGGCCGAAATGGCGGCAGCCGACATACCGGCAGCCTGGACCGGCCTGGAAATCGACTGCCGGCACGATGGCACCCCCTTGCTGGCACCAGCCGATTGGGAACGCATTCCCTTCCGCATCGGCGCCCTCCATCAGATGCCCAGCATCCATCGCCGCCTGGACGTCAGCCAGGAAACGCTGCGCGATGAATTTCTCGGCCTGATGGAACGGTTCCTGCAGTATGACTTTTTCAGCCTGGCGCATCCGTTCAGGGTTTTCCGCCGCGCCAAGCTGCCGATTCCGCCAGGGTGCTTCTCCCCGCTCGTGCGCATGCTGAAGGAAACTGACACGGCCGCGGAAATCAACTTCCACACCAACGAGCCGCCAGTCGAATTCTTCCGGGAATGCCTGGACGCTGGCGTCAAGGTCACGCTCGGCAGCGACGCTCACAACCTCTACGAAGTCGGCGACTTTGCGCTGCATCTTGACTTTCTCAAGCGCTGCGGCTTCAACGGCGACTGGCGTGACATCATCAGGGCGTAGCAGGCCGACCAGGTCAGTTCTTCCGGGTCGGCACGTCTGTCCGACTGCGAACACGTTCCAGCCAGGCTTCGACTACGTCGTCCGAAGTGAACTCCTGGCGCGGCAGCCTCGGCACCTGCCCCAGCCGGGCGCATTTGCCGACGCCGAGCGGATGATACGGCTGGAGGTGTATTTCCTGCACTCGGGGCAATGAATTTGCCAGCTCAGCGATGCCATCAAGATGTTCGACGTCGTCATTGACGCCCGGCACCAGCGGACAGCGCAGGATAAGCGGGGCGCCAGCAGCGTCAAGGCAACGCAAATTGTCGCGAATCAGGCGGTTGTCCTGGCCGGTAAACTCGCGGTGTCGCTCCGGGTCAGTGGCCTTGACATCATACAGGAACAGGTCGACAAGCGGAACCAGCTCGCATACATGCTCCCAAGGCGCGAACCCGCATGTCTCCAGGCAGGAATGCAGTCCGCTCGCCTTGCCTTTCTGGAGAAGCTCGCGGGTGAAGGCGAACTGCGCAAGCGGCTCGCCGCCAGATATCGTCATGCCGCCGTCGGAATTGTCATAAAACATCTTGTCCTTCATCACTTCCGCCAGCACCGCATCCGTCGTCATCTCCCGGCCGACCATTTCCAGCGCCTCGGCATAGCATCTTTCCGTGCAGCGACCGCAGCGACGGCAGGCCGTCCGCTCAAAGTCATGCCGCTCTTCTCGCATGACATGGCAATGTTCCGGGCAGGCCTGGAAGCACCAGCCGCAGCCGATGCACTTCTCCGGCGTAAAGAAAATCTCCCGCTGCGGGCGCTGCGATTCCGGGTTGTGGCACCATTGGCAGCGCAGAGGGCAGCCCTTGAGAAATACGGTCGTCCTGATTCCCGGGCCGTCGTGAATGGCGAATTTTTCAATGTCGAAAACCAAACCAATCTGGCTCATAGCGTCATCCCTGCTGCTTGTTTCGCGGCGTCGACTGCCGGAAACCATCGGTGGCTTTCCTGACGAAAACGCCTTAACATAATGCCTCGGCGCAGCCCTGCAACCTGTTTTTTCGCCTTGATTTCATTGCACAAAAACAATACTGGGTTATTGTTTCTTTAACAATCTGGAGTTATTGTTTCTTTAAGTGCCGTTCTGTACGGCGCCCGCATGGCGGGCAAAGGTGTGTTCCGTTCATCTCAGGAGGTTCTACCATGTCATGCTGCTCTGCTGCCAGACCGGATTTCGCTCGCTTGGCCAACCCCGTTCGCTCTTTCCAAGACGCTGACCAGAGTCTTCTCGGCCATTTTCCCACCATTGCCATCACGCCGGTTTCCGACGGCCGCCGCGGCGCCTACGAAGAAAACGTCGTCAAAACCTGGGCCATAGCCGAGAAAGTCTACGACCTGATCACCAGCCAGGTCACTTTGCCGGACGGACGGCCAGTCCGCGTAGTCGTCGCCCCAGAAATCGTCTACGGCGCCCGCACCGCTGCTCGCGCCCAGCAGTACTACGCCACGCAGGGCGTCAGCGCCAACATCTGGGTGGGGCGCAGCTGGTCCTACTCGGATGAACTGATGGGCGCTGCCATGGGCATCGGCTCCAGCGAGTGGCAGCAATGCGCGTATGGGCTGAACCAGACCGACCGCCCTGGCGCCGTCTGGCTCAAAGCCTTCACCGCTGCCATGGACGAAAAGAAACGCCCGATCTTCTGCGTATACTCGCCGGAACTGGAAGACGAAAACGGCCCCTTGTCCGACTTCGTCAGCAGCCGTCTCCTGCGCTTTGCCCGCGCCGCTGCGGCAGTAGCCTACATGCGCGGCAAGAACTACTTGTCAGTCGGCGGCGTCTCCATGGGCATTATCGGCTCTGATGTGCGCCGCAATGCGTTCCTCAATTACCTCGGCATGGGAACCGTGTCGGTTGACATGAGCCTTATCAACGGCCGCCTGAGAACAGGATTCTATGACCACGAGGAATTCCAGAAAGCCCTGCCCTTCTTTAAAAAGTTCAAAATGGCCTTCACTAATAAGGCAGCCGACCGCCGCAGCGGCCTGAGTGACGACGAATTGGTGGAGACCTGCCTGAAGATGACCCTGATCGTGCGTGACCTGATGCGGGGCAACGCCAAGCTGGCAGATGCAGCCTTCGCGAAAAAGCACGGCTTCACCGCAGACGTGGAATACTCCCAGGGCCACAACGCCATCGCCGCCGGCACCCAGGGTCAGCGCCAATGGACAGACTACAATCCCAATTTCGACGTGACCGAGTCCATCCTCAACAGCTCGTTTGACTGGAACGGCTTCCGCGCACCATACGTCGTGGCCACTGAAAACGACTCCAAGAACGGCATTGGCATGCTGATCGCCAACCTGCTCTCAGGCGGCGCACCCCAGCTGTTCGCAGATATCCGCACCAATTGGACGGCTGCCTCCATCAAAAAGGCCACCGGCGTCGCCGTCGACAAAATCTGCCCGCGCGGCATCATTGACAAGCGCAACTCCGGTGCTGCCGCCCTGGACTATAGCGTCAACATCTACCAGCTGGCTGGCATTGACCCAAAGACCAGCATCCAGGAAGTCTGGAAAAAGATCATGACGACTCCTGCCCTGCAAAAGAAACTGGCAGCGGCAGCGATCAAGAGCACGACCTACATGAACGCGGCGTTGACGTATTTCCCGGGCGACGGACTGTCCAGCCACTTCACCTCGCCAGGAGGCATGCCCATGACCGCCTACCGCTACAACATGGTCGGCGACCTGCTGACCTGCTCTGTCGTGGAAGGCGAAACCGTCGACCTGCCGGAAAAAGTCGCCACCCACATCAGCCTGGTCACGGACAAGACCTGGCCAGAGACGTACTGGACTCCGCACGGCATGACCTCGTTCGAATACATGTCAAAAATCGGCCCCAACCATGACGCCAACAGCTTTGGCCTCATCGGCGCTGACATGATCACCTTGAACGCCATGCTCCGCATCCCGGTCGACATGCATAACATCGCGTACGAAGACATCTTCCGCCCGACCTTCTGGGATCGCTACGGCGGCGATGACTACCGCGCCTGCGCTGCCCTCGGCCCGGTGTACTGAAACAACCGCAGACAGCCTTGACGCCTACAGCCGGAAAACCACATCCTGCCGGAGGTTCCGCCATGCTAAGAAACTACACCTTGCCCATCCTTGACTTCGCTTCGGACACCTGGCGGCAGACCATCGTCGACAGGGAGCCAGGAGTGTACCTGGGCCATCCGACTACCGTCCTGCTTGACGATGGAAAAACCATGGTCACCGTCTATCCGAAAAACCATGGCTTTGGCCAGATTGTCCTGAAAAAAAGCACAGATGGCGGCCTGACCTGGTCTGAGCGCCTGCCAGTGCCGGAAAGCTGGAGCACATCGCTTGAAACGCCAATCCTCTACAAGGTCTACGACAAGACCGGCAAGTGCCGCCTGATCATGTTCTCCAGCCTGTATCCCATCCGCATGTCGGTGTCAGAAGACGACGGCGACACTTGGTCAGAGCTGGCGCCTGTCGGCGATTACGGCGGCATCGTCGCCATGGGCGATATCGCCAACACCGCTCCCGGAGAATATTTTGCGCTGTTCCATGACGACGGCCGCTTTTTCCACCCTAGCCGCAAGCGCCGCGCCATCGTCTACCAGTCTGGCGACGGCGCTGACCGGCGCACCAGGGTGCAAACCCAATGCACGCCTGACAACGGCCAGACCTGGGGGCCAGCCGAAGACCGGCGCTTGCAACCCGGCGACCGCGAACGGCGCGACTGGAAGCCAATCTATACGGCGTACAGCGGCGAAACCGAAACGAACTTCCACCTGTACCAAGTCTGGTCCCGCGACGGCGGCCTGACCTGGAGCAGCACCCCGCGCTCCATCTGTACGCACCCAGTCGCCAACCTCTGCGAACCAGCCATCATCAAATCGCCCGACGGCGGCGAACTGGCTGTCCTGATGCGAGAAAACGCCCGCAAAATGAACTCAATGGTCATCTACAGCACAGACCAGGGGCAGACCTGGACCGAGCCAGTGGAAATGCAAGGCGCCCTCACCGGCGACCGCCATTGCGCACGCTACCTCAAGGACGGACGCCTCTTCATCAGCTTCCGTGACACCTGCCTGGAAAGCCCGACCCGCGGCGACTGGTGCGCCTGGCTCGGAAATTATGATGACATCAAAAACGGCCGCGAAGGCCAATACCGCATCCGCATCATGAAAAACCATCGCGGAATGGACTGCGCCTACCCAGGCGTCGAAGTCCTGCCGGACGGCACCGTGGTGACCACCACCTACGGCCACTGGACACCCGGCGAAGACCCCTACATCGTCGCAGTCCGCATCCGCCCGAAAGACCTACCAACAGCGTAAACAAAAAACAAACCAACGTCATCCTCTCCGACATTGTCCTGCCCAGCCGCGGCGCCATCAGGCGATTTCCCTGTCTGGCTTCTCGCTGCGGCCATCACCTCACCAACCCATTGCAAAAAGGTAACTTACATGCGTTTCCAACATCTGTTTTTCGTGGCTTTTCTTCTTCTGGCCGGCGTGATCCAAGCTGCTGGTGCCAAGTACATTTTCCTCTTCATCGGCGACGGCATGGCCCAGCAGCAGCGTTTGATGGCCGAAGAGTATCAGTTGAAGTTAAAGAAGAAAGGCCTGGTCATCAACTCCATGCCTTACCAAGCGCTGACCACAACTTTCTCTGCCAACGCTCATGTCACCGACTCGGCAGCGGCTGGCACTGCCATCGCCTGCGGCGAAAAGACCAACAACGGCTACCTGTGCATGGATCCGACCGGAACCAGGAAATTGACCTCGGTCGCCAGCATCGCCCAGGGCTGCGGCCGCAAAGTCGGCATCGTGACATCAGTGACCATCAACCACGCCACCCCGGCGGCCTTCTACGCCAATCAGATCAGCCGCAACAACTATTATGAAATCGGCCTGGATTTGATTGCCTCTGACTTTGACTACTTTGGCGGCGGGGGCATCGCTCAACACGACAACACCAAGTCACCGGCCTACCAGGGCAATCTCTACGAACTGGCCGCCAAAAACGGCTATACCGTCACCTCCAGCAAGGCAGATTTCGAGGCGCTCAAGCCCGGAGTCGGCAAAGTCCTGGCCCGCGGCGCGGACGGCGTCCTGCCCTACGTCATCAACCAAGCCGACAACATCACCCTGGCAGAGTTCACCCGCAAGGGCATTGAACTGCTCGATAACCCGGACGGCTTTTTCATGATGGTCGAAGGCGGCGCTATCGACTATTGCGGACACAACAACGACGCCGGCGCTATGCTGCATGAAACGCTGGCTTTTGACGATGCGGTCAAGGAAGCCTTCGCTTTTGCCGAAAAAAAACCAGGCCAAGTCCTGATCATCGTCACCGGCGACCATGAAACCGGCGGACTCGCCGTCGGCAAGAAAGGCGTCACCTTCCATGAGGGCTTGGAACTCCTGCAATACCAGGACCGCTCGACCGACAACAACGGCAACCCGCCGTGCGGAACCTTCATGGAGCGCGTCAACGAAGAAAGCAAAGCTAAGGCAGACTTCAACATCCAGGACCTGCTGCCGATCCTCGCCGAATGCTATGGCCTGCACCCTGAACAGCCCGAAAACAACCCGATGAAATTGACCGCCGAAGAGATGAAGAGCATAGAAGAAGCCCTGGCGCGCCACCTCGACCCAAAGAATAAGACCAGGCGCACACTCCAACTGGCCGTGCAGACGGTGCGAGACAGCAAAGCTGGCATAACCTGGAGCAGCACCGGGCACACCGACGCCCTCGTCCCCACCACGGCATTCGGACCTGGCGCCGAAAAATTCAAGGGTTTCATCGACAACACCGACATCGCCAAAATCATCCACGCCATCCTCATAGAGTGACCGCGTGAACGCAACCCGGGAGGCGCTCGGGCCAGCGCCTCTTGGGTAGTCAAAGGCGACTGTCTACAGTTTCGCCCGGCGATAAAGACGCCTTCTTCGCCGACGTCTTCGCCCGCGCAAAAAAAGACACGCGCTCAAGGGATGAGCTGATGTCTATATCTTCGACGTGGACGGGCGTCGGCAGATGCAGCCGCACCGGCACGAAATTCAAAATGCCCTTGACGCCGTACGCGATCAGCTTTTCAGCCACATCCTGGGCAACGGCAGCCGGCACGGCCAGCACGGCTATCTTGATTTTAAAAGCGGCGATGACATCAGCCATACGGCTGACATCATAGCAGGGGCAGCCATTGATGACCAGGCCATCCTTGGCCGGATCATTGTCAAACGCCGCCCGCAAGATGAGATTCGGCCGCCGACCGACCAGGTACGCCAGCAGCGCCCGGCCAAGATTGCCGACGCCGACCAGGGCGACTTCCTCGCGCTCCGGCGCGTCAATGAAAAGCGACATGCTGTCAAGCAGCTCCTGCACGCCGTAGCCCTTGCCAGGCAGGCCCTTGTAGCCCAGTGCCATGATGTCGCGCCGCACCTGGGCGGGCGTCACCCGCGCCTGCGCAGCAATGTCATGCGAACGCACGAAACGACGCCCATCCGGAAGCATCTGCATCAGGATGCGCCGGTACAGGCACAGCCGGGCGACAGTTTTTTCTGGCACAACTCGCATGACACAACCCCTGCAACGTTTCGGCAAAACAGCACCAAGAACATGAACCCGCGCCGGAACTTCACGACGGCATGATGCGCTGCCTGGAGAACGGACGGAAACAAAGCCGAGCCTAGCTCAACCGACAGGCCTTCCAGGCAAAAACCGGAAAACTATAATATACTCCCGAAAACAACCACCGAACGCCGCCGAGGCCAGAAATCACAGCCTGGCCCATGCGACCGCAATTGAAAACGCTCCAGTTGTTCGACAAAAGGGGGTGCGCCGCCGGTTCACGGCGCGTCGTGACGGCTCGTGTTCTCAAGGCGCGAGACCTTGATGCTCAGCAGATTGCCTAGGCGCCACTGTCGCGACGCGCCACCGCCTGCATCTGGCACTGGCTGACTGCGCTGCCGGGCGATTCCTGCCATGATGCCAATGCCCATCAGCGTCACCATGGTGAAACTGCCGCCATAGCTTAGCAACGGCAACGGCAGTCCAATCACCGGAATGAGCCGCACGGTCATGCCAACATTGACCATCACGTGCGTCGCCAGCAACATCACCAGCGCAACGCCTGTCAACGTGCTGCGCAAGTCCGTGGCGCGTCCGGCCCAATGTAACCCAAGACTGACGAGGATGCCGTACAGCAACAGCACCGGAAGGGTGCCGCGCAAAAGACCGGCTTCCTCCCCGATGACGGAAAAGATGAAATCCGTCGGCGCGACGGTACGGGGAAGATACCCCAGGCCTTTCATGGTTCCTTGCAAATAGCCTTTGCCAAGTACGCCCCCGCCTGCCAGGGTCATCACTGCCTGGCGTTCATTCCAGTCGCCTTGTGGATTCAGGAAGGAACGCAGACGGCGGATGTGATAATCATGAAAGAACATCGTCTTCTGGCCCGACGCAGCCTGGCCTTCTTCCAGAAACGCCGGCGGATTATGCCTCAGCCAGGCCAGTCCGGCCGATTGCGCCAACGCTGCCACCACCAGCATGAAAAGCATAACCCGCCACCACCCGAGTGACAGCAGGCGGAAAAACACCAAAGCCATCACCGCTGGCAGCAGTGCAAAGGCATTGCCAAAAGACGGCTCCGCCAGAATCAGCGTAAACGGCACCAGAACCACCAGCAGCAGCACCCCCCAGCGCACCGGCCAACGCCAAGACGGATGCCCCTGCACCTGCGCCGCTGCCAGCAACGTGAATAATTTGGCGAATTCCGCCGGCTGCACAAACAACGGCCCAGCTGCCAGCCAGCGCCGAGCTCCACCGATCCTCACACCGACGCTCAGCACCAAGACCAGGCTCGCGACGCATACGCCATAGCCCAGCCAGACCCCCAGCCGCCAATCGTCTCGCCGAATGTCCCAGCGCGACAGCAGCCATCCCAGCGCTGACCCGATCCCCAGCCAGACTATCTGGCGCTGCCAGTTCGGGCGCACCGGATAAGCGTCGCCAATGTAGCCGGTGCTGTAAATGAAAAACAGCCCATACACCGCCAGCAGCCCGACCGTAAGGCAAAGCACCGCCTGCCCTAACGGCGAGGCCCCGCCCCCCGCTTCCATATCTGTTCCAGACAACCTATCTGTCATGCTTGATCCCATCCATCCGCCGCCCCATCCCCGCCCATCTCATTGTTCACTGTCCACTAAAGTCCACTAACGTCCACGTCCACTCTCCACTAAGATCCACTTCTGTCCACTGTCCATCGTCTACTAATGTCCATTAAAGTCCACTAAAGTCCATTGTCCACTTAAGCATCTTACCCGGGATTTTTGGCACCGCAACTGACGAACACAATAAGTATCAATCGCGGAGCGATTATAAAAATTTCCGTATATTCCGTATGTTCAGTGGTTATAAAAACAACCAAAGACAAAAATCCATGTCCATTCGTGTTCATCCGTGGTTAAAAAAATCAGGCAGGACGTTACCATAACTCAAAAGCGCTGCGACCGCAAGCCAGAGAATATCCGAAAAGCCGCGGCTAGCTGCTTGCAGAAGAAATTGCCTGACTCATAATAGCATTTTTAGCATAAAAGGTCAATATTATAGCACGATTATGGCATGGAGAAACGTTTCTTGACAGACTACATTAATCACTATCGACTCGTTCAGACTAACGGCCGGATGAGACCGACCAGTCGTTCATCCGGTCTCGTCGCCACCCTGCTCAACCAAGGCGCCTGACATGAAAAAATATGTGATTGACCGCGGCTGCAAAAAATGCTGCAGCTGCCTGTGGGCCTGCCCGGCGCAGGCCATCAGCCTGACCCGTGACACGGCGGTGATTGACCAGGCAAAATGCCGTCGCTGCGGCGCCTGCGTCGAAAGCTGCCCGACTGAAGCCATCAGCGTTTACGACCTGCCCGCCCAAACATCGCCGGAATCGGAAAACCCACCGACCAAAAAATAAACCAGCCATCCCCCACCCGACAGCCAGGAGAAAGCGCCATGATCCCACTGAATTACCGCAACGGTCGCATCATCAACCCTGAAATCGCTATGCCCTGCCTCGGCGACTACGACGTCATCGTCTGCGGCGGCGGCATGGCCGGCTTTGGCGCTGCTCTCGCCGCCGCCCGCCAAGGCTGCAAGACCTTGCTGCTGGAACGCGAATCAGCCCTCGGCGGACTCGCCACCGTTGGGCTAGTCAACATCCCGCTCGACTTTGCCGCTGGCATCAGCCGAGAAATGCTCGACCGGCTCAACGAAGTCAATGGGCATTGGCACCGCAACACCGACCCGGAAAAACATAAACTCATCCTTGACCGCATGGTCACCGAGGCCGGCGTTGACCTCCTGCTTGTCTCCCACGTAGTCGAAGCCATCATGCAGGACGACCGCACCATCTGCGGCGTCGTCCTGGAAAACAAGTCTGGACGCCAGGCCGTCCTCGGCAAGCGCATTATCGACTGCACCGGCGACGCTGACGTTGCCTTCTTTGCCGGCTGCGAAACCATGAAAGGACGCCCCAGCGACGGAAAACACCAAGCCTGCTCCCTCGAATTCCGTCTCGGCGGCGTCAACTGGGAAAAATACCGGGACTCTGACCTGAAAAAAAATGACCCGCAATGGATAAAGCTGATTGCCAAAGCCGTCGACGACGGCGCCCTGCCCTACATGATCGACAACCACCTCAATTGGCTGACCCATGTTCCCGGCAGGCCCCAGCATTGCAACCAAGACGAGGTCAGCATCTGCTTCTCGCATTCCCGTAATTGCAAGCCGCTTTGCGCCAAGGACTTGACCAGGATGTACCTGGAAGGGCGCGAACAAGCTGACATCCTGTCCAAATTCATCCGCGGCCACATCCCGGGCTATGAAAATTCCTACCTGATTGACACTGGCTCGCTGCTCGGGGTACGGGAGTCGCGCCGGGTCGTCGGCGAATATATCCTGAAGACGCTGGACGTGGTGCGCGCCAACACCTTTGAGGACACTATCACCCTGACCGGCCATCATCTCGACCTGCACAATCCTGACGGCCCTGGCAACATCAAGTGGGCGGAACTGGAGATTGACGGCCGCACCTGCTACGTCTCCACCATCGGCAAAGTCGGTTCCTGGCCACCGCCAGGCGGCTGGGACGTAATCACTGACGGATGGGGCCGTTCCGGCGATGACTTCCAGCGTAAAGTATTGCCCACCAGCATCCCTTATCGCAGCCTGGTTCCGCGGGACGTCGACAATCTCCTGGTTGCTGGCCGATGCCTGTCTGCGGAATTCATGGCTCAGGCCTGCTGCCGCCTGATCCTCGCCTGCCTCAACATGGGCCAGGCCGCCGGTACCGCCGCAGCTCTGTCCCTGGCCAAAGGACTGACGCCCCGACAAATCGACCGCAAAGAACTCCAGCTCATGCTGCTGGAGGCCGGCTGCGAAATCGGCCAGTCCTTCTTCGGCGTACCAGGCTTGGAAACTGAAAAATACAAGTTCACCGGCAACAACCGTCAATGACCGCCCGCAGAAGGGCACTATCCTAAAAAAAGCATTTGCTGGCATTCTGGCTGTCGCTAGTGAAGTGGCCTACGCGCCGCAACGCGCTCAGACAGCCGCTATCGCCTTGCAAAAACGCCTGCGGAAACACTTGGCAGTACCTTTAGCATCATGGCAGCAGCCGCCACGCTGCTACGGCTTCAGCCAGGGCGTCTTCGGTGTCGGCTTGCGTATAGGGGAAACGCTGCTTCAGCTCAGGTGGGGAAGCAGCCGCCAACATGGCGTAATCAGCCCATTCCAGCAAGTCGAGGTCGTTGTAATCATTGCCCAGGGCATACGTCGTCGTAATGCCCAGGTCCTGGCGACCGGCCAGCCAGGCCGCTCCCTCGGCCTTGTTCACCCCGGGCGCAAAAATTTCCATCCAGATGCTATGGCCGTCAAACGGCGAAGTCGCCCGCACAACTGAGAATTCCACCAGTAATTCGCAGAGGTTCTGGAAGCGCTCCAGGTCTGGCGGCAGGATGGCAATCGCCTGACTGGCCAGGGGCAAAGTTTCTCCTGGCGCCAATTCATAGCTAAAAAACTTGTAATGGGCAACCCGACGCTCAAAATCGGTGCCAGCATTGGCCGGATTCGGGAAGCGCCGATAGGCGAAACGATGGTTGTCCGGCACCGGAGCCTGAATCATGAAATCGACTTCAGCCGCCGTCAAAATCCTGATTAAGGCATCGACCTGGTCGGCGTCGAGCTGCCGCGACCGCTCAATATCGCCGGTCGTCCAATTCAGGATGCCGACCCCTGTCGAAAAAATCCAGTAGTCAAGCGGCAAATCCTGCGGCAAGACAGGATACCCGGAATAAAGGCTGCGACCGGTGGCAATCGCCACAATGTCGCCGCGGGCGCGCAACGCTTTCATGACGGAAATGGTGGAATCCGAAATCGGCGCACCGCGCCGCAACAGCGTGCCATCCAGATCACAGACGAGCAAATTAGCCATGCTTTCCCTCCAGTGATATGCTCTTCGCTGATGCGCAGCTTAGGCTGGAAACAAAAGAGCTATGACGCACCCACCGATCACTTGAATTATGAATTATGAATTATGAATTATGAATTATGAAATGCGCCTCAGCATTCGGCATTCAGCATTCAGCATTCAGCATTCAGCATTCACCATTCACCATTCACCATTCACCATTCTAAAAAGAAAACCCCCGGCGGGTTTGAACCCGTCGGGGGTTTTGAAGAAATTGACTGGCAGCGCGCTACTTTCCCGCGCTCTGAAACGCAGTATCATCGCCG
>MWEG01000094.1 GCA_002070945.1 Lentisphaerae bacterium ADurb.Bin082 | reverse complement strand
GTCCACTAACATCCATGAACGTCCACGTCCACTCACCACTCATGTCCACTTCAGTCCACAGTCCATCGTCTACTGATGTCCATTAAAGTCCACTTGCGTCCATTGTCCACTGTCCACTAAAGTGCCTTAGCCTGGGTGCCTGGCTCTGAAGCTCACCGGAACTCCGAGTATCAATGGCTGACCCATTACTTCGCTGAACCGTTGGCCAGGACTTGGCGATGTGTCTCTGACTTGCTATTTGCAGTTTGTTGCTTATAGTAGCAGTCAGCGTTGTTTTTGCGACAGAATAATATCTGCGCAGTAATCTTAGGAACGCTCGTGCGCAATTTATGGAAAAACCGCCGGTTCTATCCGGCGGTCGATGTTTTTGTGTCTTGCAGTCAGCGACAGGAGCTTTACGGATGATCAGCGAATACGCGGCATTGATCGTGGGCGCGATTTTGGTAAATAACTTCGTGCTCAGCCGGATTCTGGGCATCTGCCCCTTCCTGGGGGTGTCTAAGAAATTGTCGACGGCCCTGGGCATGGGCGGCGCCGTGATTTTCGTGATGACGCTGTCCGGCCTGGCGACGGCTCTGTTCCATCACCTGATTTTGATCCCCCTGGGATTGGGTTATCTGCAGACGATTGTGTTCATCTTGGTGATTGCCGCGCTCGTCCAGATCGTCGAGGTGCTGATGCAGCGCTTCACGCCGCCGCTGTACCGAGCGCTGGGCATTTTCCTGCCTTTGATTACAACTAATTGTGCGGTGCTGGGTTCGGCTATTATGTGCGCGGACAACGGGTACGGTATTGTCAAGTCAACCGTGTTCTGTTCCGCCTCGGCCGTGGGCTTTGCCTTGGCGCTGGTGCTGTTTGCCAGCGTTCGGGAAAAGCTGGAGCTGGCGCGGATTCCCGAGCCTCTGCAAGGCCCGTCGATCGCGTTGCTGACCGCCGCTACCCTGGCCATGGCGTTCTCTGGCTTTGCCGGCCTGGGCGGCTGAAGCAAATGACTAAGGGACAGGCACTCCCAGGAGTTTACAAGACGGCGAACCGTAGGTCTGCAGGAACAGAAAAAGATTTCGAGCGGAAAAACAGAAGATGACTACTGTAATCTTACTAACGGTGACGGGGTTGGTGTCAGGGCTGGCCATCGGCATCGTGGTCAAATTCTATGGCACGACGCCTAATCCTTTGGAGGAAAAGCTGTTGGAGCTGGTTCCCGGCGCCAACTGCGGCGGCTGTGGCTTTGCCGGCTGCGAAGGCTATGCCAAGGCCATGGCAGAGGGGAGCGCCAAGCCGGGCGCCTGCCCGCTCATGAATGATGCGGTCGTCCAGGAGATATGTGCGCTGTTAGGCGTCGAGAGCGAGGCGCGGAAGCCGATGGTTGCGATAGTCTGTTGCAGCGGCGACGATGACCACGCCCAGCGCATGGCCTTCTATAATGGCGTCAATGACTGCCAGAATGCGATGCTGGTGGCTGGCGGCGGCAAGGGCTGCGTTTACGGCTGCCTCGGCCTCGGCAGCTGCGCCCGCGCCTGCCCCTACGGCGCCATCGAAATCCGCCCCAACCATATTGCGGTGGTGCATCCGGAATTGTGCGTCGGCTGCGGCAAATGCGTGTTGGCCTGCCCGCGCCGTCTTATCAAATTGACGCCTAAGTCAGCACCTGTGCATGTGTTCTGCTCATCGCCGGAAAGGGGCGCTCTGAAAAGAAAGTTCTGTTCGGCGGCGTGCATTGGCTGCCGCAAGTGCGTGAAGGAAGCGGGTGAGGACCAGGTGAGCATGAACGGCGCCCTGGCAGCGATCAATTATGACAATCCCCCGGATGCGGGTGTGGCTGCGGCTTGCCCGACCGGGGCGTTGCGGACGACGGCTGTGATGGAATCGACAAGAGGGTGAACGGGGCGATGATAAAGCAATTGCATTTTTACGGCGGCATTCATCCTGTGGAAGACAAGGTCGCGCAGAGCGTGCCCATTGTCGAGCCGCCGATTCTTGAGACCTACATGGTTCCCTTGCAGCAGCACATTGGTGCGCCGGCCAAGGCTGTCGTGGCCAAGGGCGACCAGGTCAAGCGAGGCCAGCTTTTGGGCGAAGCGCAGGGCTTTGTGTCAGCACCCGTGCATGCTCCGACCAGTGGCGTCATCCGCGAAGTCACTACCTGTCTCGGCCCTTCCGGCGCCCAGGTTCCGGCACTGCTCCTGGCCAGTGACGGCGAAGACGCCCCTGCTGATCCTATGCCGGCGATAGACTGGCACCAAGCTTCGCCCGGGGATTTGCGGCAACGCATTTCAGCGGCTGGCATCGTCGGCAAAGGCGGCGCAGCTTTTCCGACCGTCGTGAAGCTGTCACCACCGCCTAATAAGAAAATTGACACTTTGATTTTGAACGGGGTGGAATGCGAACCCTGCCTGACTGCTGACCATCGCTTGATGCTGGAGAGAGCTGCTGACATCGTGACCGGGGCGCAGATCACCGCCCGCATCCTCGGGGCGAAGAAGATCATCATCGGCATCGAAAATAACAAGCCGGACGCTATTGAGGTGATGCGCCAGGCAGGAGCTGACTATGGCATTGAAGTGTGCTCCCTGAGGGTGCGCTATCCCCAGGGCGCCGAGAAGCAGCTGATTTATGCGGTCACCGGCCGGAAAGTCCCGAGCGGCGGCCTGCCAGCGGACATCGGCTGCCTGGTGCAAAACGTCGGCACCGCCGCCGCCATCGCGGATGCCGTCTGCCTGGGCAAGCCCCTCTATGAGCGGGTGACGACGGTGACTGGCACACCCCTGGTGTCGCCAGGCAACTGGCGTTTCCGCGTCGGTACGACATACAGCGAGGCCATCAAGCTGGCCGGCGGCGTCAAGGAAGACCCGATCAAGATCATCTCCGGCGGCCCGATGATGGGCATGGCCGTTTACTCCCTGGACATTCCGATTATTAAGAGTACCTCTGGCATCCTGCTGCTGTCCAAGGATGAATTGACCCAGTTCGCTGTGCGTCCCTGCATCCGGTGCGGCCGTTGCAACGACAGCTGTCCGATGGGCATGATGCCAGGCATTCTCAGCGTTCAGATTGAAAACCAGCGTTACGAGCTGGCCGAGAAGTGGCACGTGATGGATTGCATTGAATGCGGCTGCTGCGCCTATACCTGCCCGGCCTCGCGCCCCCTGGTGCAGCATTTGCGGCGGGCCAAGGCGGAAGTCCAAGCCGCCCGGCGGGCCAAGGCCGGAAAATAACGGCGGCGACAGTCGGAAGGGCTTAACGTTCATCAACAGTAGTTATGGCGGAACACATGTCAGAGAATACGATCAGGTTGCCTGACACCAGCAAGCTGGTGATCAGCAGTTCCCCGCATCTGCACGAGGACGACAGCGTCCGGCGGATTATGTTCATGGTCATCCTGGCCCTGCTGCCGGCTTGTATCGCCGGAGCGTGGTTCTTTGGTCCGCGCGCTCTTTGGGTGCTGCTGGTCTGTGTGGCCTCGTGCGTCGCCTGCGAAATTTTGTGCACGCGGCTGATGGGGCGCGAAGTCCATGTCAGCGACGGCAGCGCGGCCTTGACCGGATTGCTGCTGGGCATGAATCTGCCAGTGACAACGCCGACCTGGATTTGCGTGATTGGTTCGGCTATCGCTATTGTCCTGGGCAAGATGATTTATGGCGGCCTGGGCTATAACCCGTTCAATCCCGCCCTGGTCGGCAGAGTGGCCTTGCTGCTGGCCTTTCCGACGGTTATGACCACCTGGATAGCGCCGATGACCCGTCGCCTGGAGTGGGCCGGCGTCAACAGCGTGACGCAAGCAACGCCCCTGGGGGTGTCGGAGCTGACCGCCGGCACCCTGCCATTTTCCTATTGGGATTTGTTTTGGGGCCGGACAGGCGGGTGCATTGGCGAAACCTGCGTACCGGCTCTCCTGCTGGGCGGCATATTCCTGATTGCCCTGAACATCATCCGCTGGCACGTGCCAGTGTTTTATCTGGCCACGGTTGCTATCATCACTGGCGTGACGCATTGGCTGGCGCCAGCCCAATGCGCCCCGCCGCTCTACCATCTGCTCAGCGGTGGCCTTATGCTCGGCGCCTTCTTCATGGCGACCGACATGGTCACCACGCCCTTGAGCCGGAAAGGCGCCGTCGTCTTCGCTGTCGGCTGCGGCGTGCTGACCAGCGTCATCCGAATCTGGGGCAGCTACCCGGAAGGCGTGAGCTTCTCTATTTTGATTATGAATTCGTTGACGCCGCTGATTGACCGCTGGACAGCAGGCAAGCCGTTCGGCACGCCGCGCCGTGCGCCCCGGGAGGTGAAGCCATGAAAGAAATTCTCCGTCTCACCCTGAGCATCGGCCTAGTCTGCCTGGTTGGCGGCGCGGCCCTGGCATACGTGAACGCTAAAACCGAGGCACCGCGGCAGGCGGCGGCAGACAGAACGCTGGCTGACAGCCTGAAGCTGGTCCTGCCGCCGGAAACGGCTTCGACTGCCCAGGCGCCATCCGTCGATGGCGTTGACTTCTATGACGCCAAGGACAGCACTGGCCAGACGATTGCGCGAGCAGCCGTCGGCACGAGCCGCCTAGGCTTTGGCGGCGAATTGAAGGTGCTGGTCGGATTGACCCCGGACAACCGGGTTTTGGGCGTGATGGTGACTGAGCATAGCGAGACGCCTGGCCTGGGCACGAAGGCGACGGACCGCAAGGCACAGAAGTCGCTGTGGGACGTCTTGGCCGGCAAGGCCACGGACGACGCTTTCCCACCCAATGCCTACTTGGACGCCTTTGCCGGTCGGCCGGCAACCGGGTTTTCTCTGGGCGGCGACAGCCAAGGGCAAACGGTCCAGGCCATCAGCGGCGCCACCATCAGTTGCAAGGCCGTCCTGGACGCTGTGAATGCAGTTTGCTGTGCCGCGCATACTATCGAGGGGAGGTAAGGAATCGCCATGTCTTATTTTCAAGAATTTTGGAAAGGCATCTGGAAAGAGAATCCCGTCTTGATCCTGATGCTGGGGATGTGTCCGACCTTGGCGGTGTCAAGCAGCGCCAAAAATGCTCTCGGCATGGGGCTGGCTACGACGTTCGTGCTGGTAGGTAGCAACATGGTGATTTCCCTGGTGCGGAACGCCGTTCCCGGCAAAGTTCGCATTCCCTGTTATATCGTCATCATCGCTGTGTTTGTGACCATCGTGGAAATGCTGATGGCCGCCTACGCCCCCGCAGAATTGAACCGCACCCTGGGCATTTTCATTCCGCTTATTGTAGTCAACTGCATTGTGCTGGGGCGGGCTGAGGCGTTCGCCTCCAAGAATGGCGTGATTCGCTCCGGCTTGGACGGCCTGGGCATGGGCTTTGGCTTCACCCTGGCCTTGATGGCATTGGGGGCTGTGCGGGAATTCCTGGCGGAGGGAACGCTGTTTGAACTGCAAGTGGTTCCTGGCTGGGAGCCGTTCATGCTGATGAAGCTGGCACCCGGCGCTTTCATCGTCCTGGGCTTTTTCCTGGCAGGCATGAACCTCTTGAAAATCCGCCAGGCGCGGCGCGAAGGCAAGAAATATACGCCGCCAGAAGTCGACTGCTCACGCTGCAATATCTGCAACCGCTGAGCCGCTGTCCGCCATTCACCAACAGGGGAGACCCCGGATATGGAAGAGCCGCTTTTGAATACGCCGCTTGTTGACTATCATGTCGCGCTGGGCGCTCGAATGGCGCCGTTTGCCGGCTGGAACATGCCTGTGCAGTACAGCGAAGGCATCCTGGCCGAGCATCGGCACTGCCGGACTGCCGCAGCGTTGTTTGACATCTGTCACATGGGCGAATTCCGCGTTGCTGGCCCGCAGGCGGCAGCGGATTTGGACCGCATCCTGGCAAGGCCGGTTCTCGACCAGGCAATCAATACTTGCCGCTATAATTTTCTGCTCAACGAACACGCCGGCGTGCTTGATGACCTGATTGTCTATCGTTTTGCTGAAGATGAATTCTTCCTGGTCGTCAACGCTGGCCCGCGCCTGCATGACGCTGCCTGGATACAGGAGCGGCTGTCGCCGTCAACGTCGTTTGAAGACGAATCAGACGCTATCGCCAAGCTGGACTTGCAGGGGCCGCAGTCAGCAGCCGTGCTGGCAGAGCTGGGACTCCCCATTGACCGCCAACCGGCTTATTATCGTTTTTTGACGCTGACCTTATGGGGACTGCCCCTGCTGATCAGTCGCACCGGCTATACCGGCGAACGCGGCTTTGAGCTGTATTTCCCGGCTGCTGCCGCCGGCCAAGTCTGGGAGACCATCTTGGAGACGCCGGGAGTCAAACCAGCTGGCCTCGGCGCCCGTGATACCCTGCGCCTGGAGATGGGGTTCCCGCTCTATGGCCATGAAATGGATGAGACGATTACGCCGGTGGAAGCAGGATTCGGCGCTATGCTGAAGCTGGAGAAGCCGCGGGAATTCATCGGCTCTGAGGTGTTGCGCGACCCGGTTCGCGGCCGTCCCCGCCGGCGTCTTTTCGGTTTCCGGCTGGACAGCCGCCGGGCCGCACGTCATGGCGCGGCTATCTTAGTCGATGGCAAGCAAATCGGCGTTGTCACTTCCGGCGCTGTTGCCCCGAGCCTGGATATAGCTGTTGCCATGGGCTATGTTGACGCTGCCTTTGACTTGAAGCCAGGGGATGCGGTCGGCCTTGACGCTGGCAAGACGGTTTTGTCTGCCACGGTCGCCAGTACGCCTTTCTACACTGCTGGCACAGCCCGCGCCTGAGAAGCATCGCGTGGCATTGCCGCCTGCCGTCGTCGGGAAATGACTTTCCTGGAAATGCAAAACGGCAAACCTATATTACATTTATCGGGTGAGCGTCGGCTATGCCGGCCAGTTGCAGCGGTCGAGGAGATGCTGCGCCATTTTATTGTTGGTGAATATGTAAATGAAGGAGTGCCGGAGCATGAAGTACTACGCGGAAACGCATGAGTGGGTCGAGATTGTGGATGGCATTGCCACGGTCGGCATTACGGAATTTGCGGCCGAAGAACTCGGTGATTTGACGTATGTGGAGATGCCGGCTATTGGCGCAGTCTTCGAGGCTGGAGCGGTCTTCGGTTCGGTCGAATCAGTCAAGGCGGCTTCTGACATCTATGCGCCGCTGGCTGGCAAAGTCTGCGAAATCAATGACGCACTGGAAACGAACCCGGAAGTGCTCAATGAAGCGGCCGAGGGCGAAGGTTGGATTTGCCGGTTCAGCGATGTTGACCAAAGTGGCCTGAGCAAGCTGATGAGTCGGGAGGATTATCTCAAATCCATAGGGAAGTAACGTATGCCATTTATTGCCAACACCGAGGCCGAACGCCAGGAAATGCTGGCGGCAATCGGCTGTTCCGACTTGGAGCAGCTATGGGAAAAAGCCGCCGCGCCGAAGCCGACAAGCGATTTTGCGACGCTGCCGGAAGGACGCTCCGAATTGGAGGTCGCCCGGCATCTGACCCACCTGGCCGGGAAAAATGCGACTGACTTGGTCTGCTTCCTGGGCATGGGCTATTACGACCATTTCATCCCGGCGGCGGTCGGGGAAATCATTGGCCGCCCAGGTTTCTACACGGCGTACACGCCCTATCAGGCCGAGGCTTCCCAGGGCACGCTGCAAGCTATTTTTGAATGGCAATCGGCGATTTGCCGGTTGACCGGCATGAGCGTTGCCAATGCATCGATGTATGACGGCGGCACAGCCGTGTTCGAGGCTATGGCGATGGCGATGCGCGTCACCCGACGCCGCCATGTGGTGGTCGCAGCCGGGTTGTCGCCAATCTTTCGCAATATACTGAAATGCTATAGCGACAGCCAGGACTGCGAAATCACTGACATTGTCTTGGGCGATGATGACGACCGCTCCGGCCAGGAAAAAGTTCTGGCTGCGGTCACGGACAAGACGGCCTGCGCTATCGTACAGTACCCGAACGCCTTTGGTGCAGTCGAGGACTGGACCAAGACGATAGCCGCCGTGAAAGAGGCCGGAACCCTGGCTGTGTGCGCGACTTATCCGACCGCGCTGGCTGTGCTTAAGACGCCTGGCGACATGGGGTTCGACATCGTGGTCGGCGAAGGCCAGCCGCTGGGGATGCCGCTGTCATTCGGCGGGCCGTATCTCGGGTTTATGTGCACGGATATGAAGTTGATGCGCCGGATGCCGGGTCGAATCGTCGGGCAGGCCCAGGACAGTTCCGGCCGCACCGGCTATGTGCTGACCATGCAGGCGCGTGAACAGCATATTCGGCGCTCCGGGGCGATGTCGAACATTTGCTCGAACGAGAATTTGTGTGCGCTGACAGCATTGGTCTATATGACGCTTCTCGGGCGTCAGGGTCTGGTTGAAGTGGCGGAATTGTGCATGGACAAAGCCCGTTATGCGCTGGCCAAGCTGACCAGCATCAAAGGCGTGCGGCGGATCGGCTCGCAGCCATTTTTCAATGAATTTGTGCTTGAATTGCCGAAGGATGCGGATGAAGTCGCAGGACGCCTGGTGGAAAAGGGATATGCCGCTGGATTCCCGTTGGGACGGTACTATCCCGCCCGGAAAAACCAGATTCTGGTGTCGGTGACAGAGAAGCGCACGCAGGAGGAAATCAACGGCTTTGCCAATGCGATGGAGGCAGTGCTATGGAGCTGATCTTCAAGTTAGGTGCGCCAGGGCGGCGCGGAGTGACGCTGCCAAAATGCGATGTGCCTCGTCACAGCGACAACGACCTGCCCGCGACGCTGCGGCGGTCAGCGCCTGCTGGTCTGCCGGAAGTGAGCGAGCTGGAGGCCGTGCGGCATTTTACCCTGCTTAGCCGCCAGAATATGGGCGTGGATACGCATTTCTATCCGCTCGGGTCGTGCACCATGAAGTACAACCCGAAAATTAATGAGCGGCTGTCGGCGCTGCCAGGCTTTACTGACCAGCACCCGCTGCTGCCGCAACTGCCCGAAGGCGGAGCGTTGTGCCAGGGATCGCTGGAAGCACTTTATGAAACCGAGCGCCTGCTGTCCGACTTGATGGGGTTTGCGGCGACGACGTTGCAGCCCATGGCTGGCGCTAATGGCGAATTGACGGCGATCACGATGTTCGCCGCTTATCATAAGTCCCGCGGAGACGAGCGACGTCGCATCATGCTCGTTCCCGATGCCGCGCACGGCACCAATCCGGCCTCGGCAGCCATGGCAGGATTTGAAAGCCGCGACATACCGTCCAACCCCGAAGGCGACGTCGACCTGGAAGGCTTGCAAGCGATGTTGGGCCCGGAAGTCGCCGGCATTATGCTCACTTGCCCGAATACGCTGGGATTTTTTGACCATAATGTAGTGAAAGTCATTGAGATGGTGCACCAGGCCGGCGCACTGGCGTACTGCGACGGAGCGAACTTCAATGCGATTGTCGGACGTGTGCGCCCCGGTGATCTGGGTTTTGACGCAATGCATGTCAACGTGCACAAGACGTTTTCAACGCCGCATGGCGGCGGCGGCCCCGGCGCTGGCCCGGTCGGGGTATGCGAGCGGCTGGTGCCGTTTCTGCCCAAGTCGCGGATAGTGAAGGATGCGGACGGCACGTACCGCTTGGAGTATAACTACCCGCAGTCAATCGGCTATATTGCGCCGTTCTATGGCAACTTCTCTGTCCTGCTGCGGACGTATGTTTACTTGCTGATGTGCGGCCGGGAGGGTTTCCGCCGAATCAGCGAGAATGCGGTTCTTAACGCCAATTACCTGCGGGAACGGCTGGCGCCGTATTATGAACAGAAATACCAGCGCAGCTGCATGCACGAATGTGTTCTTTCGGCTAGTCGCCAGAGCGCTAAAGGCGTCCGTGCCCTGGACATTGCCAAGGCCTTGCTTGATGTCGGCTTCCATGCCCCGACCATCTATTTCCCGCTGATAGTTCCTGAGGCGATGATGATTGAGCCGACTGAGACAGAGTCAAAAGCCACGATTGACGCTTTCTGCGAGGTGATGATCGCTATTGCCAAAGCAGTAGAGACAGACCCCGACAGCGTCAAGCGCAGCCCCCAGACCATGCCAATTGGACGCATGGATGAAGTGGCCGCTGCTCGCAATCCGGTCTTGGCCAGCCTCTGAAATCGACTTTCCAGTTTGTAAAAATGCGTTTTTCCACCATATTAAACAAACTTACGCTCGGCGTGTTTGGCCTGGTAGCTCAACCGGATAGAGCAACTGCCTTCTAAGCAGTAGGTAGACAGTTCGAGTCTGTCCCAGGCTGCCATTATAACTGCCTCGATACAAACAAGTTGTGTCGAGGCAGTTGCTTTTTTGCGAGGGCGGAGTGTCGTGATAGCCGGAAAAACGCAGGCAGGGCGCAAGCTCAGTTTAACACAATATTAACACACGCTTTAGTGTCTGGTGCGAGGGTGGGAGGACGACATGGCGCATATTCATTTTACCGGCATTGGCGGCGTTGGCATGGTCGGCTTGGCGCACATCGCGGCTGATTTAGGCGAAAAAGTCACTGGCAGCGATGCAGCGGAGTCTGTGATGCTATCTGGTCTGCGCAGTCGCGGACTGGAAGTGACGGCGCATCATGTTGACACGCTGCCGGGGCAGCCCGAGCTGCTGGTTTATTCCTCGGCTGTTCCAGAGCACAACAGCGAACGTCGTTGCGCTGCGCGCCTGGGCATTCCGGAAATGCGCCGCGGCGATTATTTGTCGACCTTAGGGCAACGTTTCGCCCGTACGGTCGCAGTTGCCGGCTCGCATGGCAAGACCACGACAGCAGCGATGATTGCGCATATCTGCCGAGAAGCTGGGCTGGAACCCGGCTACTTGGTCGGCGGCGCTGTGAACGGCTGGGAACGCTCTGCCGCAGCTGGCAATGGCCGGCTGCTGATTACAGAAGTCGACGAAAGCGATGGCACCCAAGCCGGATTTCAGGCTGATATTGCGGTCGTCCTCAATGTCGACGACGACCATTGCTGGAGCCTGGGCGGCGTCGAAAAGCTGGAAGCATGCTTTGTCGAGTTTGGACGTCGAGCCGCCCTGGTGGTGACTTGGCGGACGCCGACGACCGAACGGCTGTTTGGAGGCCATCAGCCGGTTCTTTTTGTCGATGAGGCGCTGGCCTTATCCGAGGGCGCTCCGCCGCAGCCTGGGCCGCACAATCGCGTTAATGGGGCGGTCGCGGTGGCAGTGGCTGAACGCCTGGGCGTCAGCCGTCCGACGGCTTTGGCGGCTTTGCGCAGTTTTCCGGGTGTGTCTCGGCGCATGAGCGAGCGTCATCGCAGTGCGGATGGACAGTTGGTCATCGTGGAAGACTATGCGCATCATCCAGCCGAGCTGAAGGCGGCGATGGCGGCATTGCGGGAGGGATATCCGGGGCGCCGTCTACTGATACTGTTTCAGCCGCACCGTTTTGAACGCGTCAAACGGTATGGCGCGACGTTTGCCGAATTGCTGTCCAGCGCGGAACGTGCCTGGGTGGTAGCGCCGTTTGCGGCTTGGCGGCAGGACCAGGAACTGGCTGACCCGCGAGAAATCGTGCGGCAGATGCGGCCGGAAGCGGCTGCTGGCTACTTAGCCAATGACCCAGACGCGATTGCAGCGGCGGTCGTGCCGGAAATGCGCGGCGGAGAAGCCAGCGTCCTCGCGGTCATTGGTGCCGGTGATATCTGCAAGGCGATTCCAGCGCTGTGCCAGGCTATGCCGTGACGTGGTCAGGTACCTGGATTTTGTTTTTTCGCAAAGCCGTGCCAACGTTGGCAAGGAATACATTAAAGCCGTTAAATGGATTGGTTTTTCCGGCATGTTAATTCCTTGGTGGCCGTGAGCAGCAAATGGAAAGTCAACGAATAAAACTTACTGTTTTTTTCTGCTTTTGCGTTTTTTTCTGTGGAAATTCGATGATGATTTCCAGACCAGTGGAAATACACGTTAAAATTAAAAACGCCACATCTGGAACGGTTGTCATCGACAACGGATTGAAACAGAGTACATTGCCAACTGGCAAAAGTCTGAAAGTGGTTTACTGGCGAGCCTTGGCAATTGTTTTGCCAGACGGCTATTCAAAAGAGATAGATTGTTTTCAACTTCCCGAGGATATAAGCAGAAAAGCTCCTCCTCAAAACAAATATAGGACGAAAATAGTCGTGGAGCACTCTTTTGAACTAACTGATGAAGGGATTTTATATTTGGCGGGAAAGGGAAAAAAATGCTATAAAAAGAATCAGCAGATTCATTATGATGAAATTATTATGCTCCCTGCCGATGTTGAAGAGGACGCGTTTGTTTCTTTGAAAATCAAAAACGAAGGTGTCACTCCCGTAAGGCTGACAGAGATCGTTCCAATGAATCCTGTAGCCAGACATTCTTCTGCCGGTTTAGTTCTGGATAGTTTTTTTCCCAGCCCATTACTTTGCAGCCTACGGAAGAGTTTATCATGCATATTCCAGGCAATGTGTCCCCTGATTTGACTTTTCAGATAAAAACAGATTGCCCGAAGCAACCTAGTTTGATATGCAGAATTTTTAAGAATGTTATACCAACATCCACTTCCTATTAAATCTCTTCCCGGCTTTGCGAAAAAACATGGTTACTATGGGGTAAGCGTCCAAAAAGCCTAACTCATATCATTTGCCTCTTACTTCTCTCAACCTTACAGATAGGGTATATTCAGCGAGATTCTGTTTTGGATCAAGGGTTATTGTGGTAAGATCAATTTTATCTAGGTCTGCATCCGAGAAATCGCCTCCGGAGAATTGAAGATGAAGAACTCTATCTTTTAGAAATTTATGACTAAGCTCATTCAGTTGAGCTGACTTATTAAAAATAACATTACCTGACTTATTGCGCACATTCACTGAAATACTCACCTGGCGGAGGTCTGACAGGACGTCCTTTTCCACTTTGTCCGGATGTTTGACAAGCAAGGAAACAATAATGCCAGAATATCTTTCATCATTCGTATAGAATGAAGGGATGCTGTAGGTGACTGAATTGTCGGCATTCAGCGATACAGGACGGAAGTCCGCTGTATGATACGAAAAGAGAGGTTCAAAGTGAAATTTAATAGATACGTCTTGTTGCATATTGCAACTTGCCATAGTCAATATAATCAATATATGAAAAATGTATGTTGTAATTGAGTTCATTGCAGGTTCCTAATGTGCATTAATCTTGAAATAGCCTTAATCTTGAAATAGCCATCAGTATGGGTTGAGATAATTTTCCTGAGAATGTCAAGTGCTTCACTTTTTCTACCCTGATCAATTTGAATAGATGCCATAGCCAATATAAGATTTTCTTTTTGAGGAGATGGGAGTTTTTCAGCAACTGACTCATATTCCTCTATTAGCCTATCAAATGAATCATTTTTTTTGAGTGCTTCTTGATGATCAATTTTTGCTTTTTTAAGAATGAATTCGCCAAAAATTATCCAAGACAAGTAAGGTGCAGAACCAAGTGATTCTTTGAAATCATTCAGGTCCTTTGAGATATTATCTATATTTCTGCTTTTTCCTAAGAAATATTCTGCCGTATACTCATCAAAGAGCATGAATAATTTCTTGTTGTACATGGGTTCAACTATATCAGCCGATAATTCAGGAATTTTAACCATAATCCTGATAGCTTCAGATTCGCCAAATGGCGTTCCGGATTGCACATAGTAGACGCCTGGATTCTTAAATACGGGTTCATCATTCGAGTTAACGTGAATCAAGCATATATCCTCGAATGATTGTCCAGAGAGCAGTTTTAGTTTTCTTGGCGGACCCAGTAAAACATGCAGCCCACATCCCATGTAAGAATTCCAGTTTTCCCCCTCTCCTTCTTTCTTGACCCGGAAAGAAGTCCATTGACTGCCTGTCTTTTCGATTACATTTCCTGACTTGTTTTTCAGAACCACCGCGACGCCAAGCGGCTCGCAGGGCAGAATTACATCGCGATCAACTGAGATAGTAATCACTACATCCTTATCACGTGCCGGTTCTGCGACTGACATAACTTGAATTGCTAAACATGACAGTAAGAGCATTAAGGTTCGTCTCATTTTGACTCTCCATAATGTGATGTTTCTATTGCATGTTTGGACTATTGATGCGGCATCGGATTATATGGAGGTAATGTGCGAAATTTTGTGACAGAAAGAGAGATTTGGTGCGGTGATTGTGCTGGTAGACGTCTGGTAGTGCCCCTACTGGGCACCATTTTTGGGATATACCTATCCCCAGGCTAAAGCATGGGGTTAAGCATGGTTAAGCGCCTACGGCGCAAAATGCATGCATAACTGATTGTTAATCAGTTCACTATGAAATCAGCAACATGTAGTTACGGAAGCGATATTTGGTAGGATATGCAGAGGTCATCGCTATCCGATGAGACCAATCTCACCCATGACAGCCTAAAAAACCACAAACATTCATTGCAAAACTTTGCTCATCACCACATTTTGCCCATCTGTTTTTATTGGCCGGTTCTTTTTTTGTTGATCATTTGGTAGGCTAGGATAGCGAGGAAGGTGATGGCCAGGAGGATGGTGGAGAGGGCGTTGATCAGCGGCATGGAGCCACGCCTGATCATGCTGTAGATATGGATGGGAAGAGTGGTGGAGCCTGGGCCGGCGACAAAGAACGAGATGACGAAGTCGTCAAGGGAGAGCGTGAAGGCAAGGAGGGCGCCAGCGATAATGCCTGGCGAGATGACGGGGATGAGCACTTTCCAAGTCGTGGTCCAGGTGTTTGCGCCAAGGTCGCGGGCGGCTTCCAGGATGGTCAGGTCAAAGTCTTGCAGTCGCGACAGTACGGCCATGGTCACATAGCTGGTGCAGAAGGTGATGTGCGCGATCGTCACCGTGGCCAGGCCAAGTTCGATTTTCAGGGCGACGAAAAAGAGCAGCAGGCTGATGCCAAGCAGGATTTCCGGCACGACTAAGGGCGTGTAGATGAGGCCATAGTGGGCGTTTTGCAGGCGGCCTTTGTAGCGGTGGAGCGCGATGGCAGCAGTGGTGCCGATGATGGTCGACGCGCCGGTCGCAGTGAATGCCACCACGAGGGTATTGCGCAAGGCGTTCCAGATTTCGCGGGCGCCAAACAGGTCGCGGTACCAGCGCAGCGTAAAGCCGCCCCAGCTGCCCCCCGTGCGGGTGACATTGAAAGAATTGATCACCAGCAGCACGATCGGAAAATAGAAAAACAATAGGGTCAGCCAGGTCAATATACCTGGAATGCGACTTCTTTTGAGCATAATGCGTGAATTCCTGAAAGGGGAGTTGACAAGAGTAGCTTTCGTTCAGACGACTTCGCGGGCCGGTTTGGGTTCTTGATTTTTGCCTTTGTTGCCTCTGAGGAAAAACAGCAGGGGGATGAGCATGGACAGCGTCATCAACGCGGCCATCGCACTGGCTGCTGGCAGGTTGCGGTCAACAAATGTCTTCTGGGCAATGACGTTGCCGATCATTTCTGAACCAATGCCGCCGACGACGTCAGGCACGACATAGCTGCCGATGCTGGGGATCAGCACCATCAGGCAGGCCGACAGCAGGCCTGAACTGATGCCCGGAATGAAAACGCTGCAAAATGCCCGCAGACGGCCAGCGCCTAAGTCCATGGCAGCCTCAATCAAGGAGAAATCGAATTTTTCGGCGGCGGCATAGAGGGGGAGGATGGCGAACGGCAGTTCGGTGTAGATCATGACCAGGAGCACGGTTCCGGGGCGATAGAGGAGGAGCGTGTCCGGGCTGATCAGGTTGCAGAAGACGAGCGCCTGCTTGAGCAGTCCGTCAGGATGCAGGACGCCTTTCCATGCGAAGATGCGGATCAGGAAGCTGGTCCAGAACGGGATGATGGTCAGAAACAGGACAAGGTCGCGCTTCCAGGCCTTGCAGCGGGCGATGTAGTAGGCGATCGGGATGGCCAGGACGATGCAGACGACTGTGGTGGTGATGCTGAGCACCGCAGTTCGCCAGATGATTTCCGGGTAGTTGGGGTTGCGCAGGCTGAGCAGAGTCCGTAAGGTCCAGCCAGGGCCGACTCCGCCCAAGGGGTCGGACGGCTTAAAGGAGATCGCGAAGATGATCAACGTCGGCAGCAGGAAGAACAAGGTCAGCCAGATAAAGGATGGGGCGGTCAGCAGC